>JAFMHL010000034.1 GCA_017854535.1 Nitratireductor sp. | reverse complement strand
ATGATGACGCTGCATTGCAGCGCTTGCAGTGCGAACAAAAGTCCGCAATGGGCCGTAAGCGCCAATTGGATTTCTTGGTGCAGTTATAAGCAGCAAAATCTTGGAAAGGAGGAACCGTTCTAGCCGGATGTTTCTAGGATTTTGGTGTTAGTGGGCGGTTTTGGGTGTAGAGCAAGATAAAAGACTAACACCTTTGGTGGTCCGGGGCGCTGATATTCAATGATTTTGTTAACACCATGAAAATAACACCAGTGCGATGTGGAAGTTAACACATTGATTTTTCAATAATATTTTACCTCGCTCCATTCTCATCCATTTTCACATACGCAAATATTGCAGTCGCTTTTTTCTCATTTTGCCCGTTCCAAACTGCCGGTAAAGGCGCTTCGCCCGCTGCTGCGGCGCGCACTTAGCGCGGCCTTGACAGGCAGCTTTGTTCCTGGCGTCGGATAGTGATAAACAGCTTCGGTTAAGCCCTACAAAGCCGGATCAATAGACGCCAATCGCATTGTAGAAGGCAGTAGGACCGGCGCTCGTTTTTCGCCTTTTGACCACGCGTCTATAAGGTCGGCCCATTCCTGCAGCATATGACGGCGCTGCACCTCATATTCCGCCTTGTTGTAGAAGCCCCGTGAAGAATGGCCATCCTCATGTGCCAGACACTTTTCAATCCAGTCTCGATTGAAGCCAAGTTCGTTGAGTAAAGTTGATCCGGTGCGGCGTAGATCATGGACGGTAAACGACTCCAGCGGGTTGCCCTGCTTCTCTGCCTGTTCAACCACTGAATAGGTGATCCTATTGAACGTCGCACGTGACATTGGAGCATCGGCATCATATCGGGATGGTAGAAGGTATCGTGAAATGCCAGAACACGTTTTCAAGGAGATCAGAATATCGAGCGATTGGCGAGACAGATACACATTATGAGGCCTGTCACGCTTCATCCGCTCCTTTGGAATGATCCAGACAGCATTTTCAAAGTCCACTTCATCCCAAACGGCAAATATCAACTCGCTTTTTCTGACCATCGTCAGGAGTAGGAACTTCATCCCCAACCGAAGCGTCGGCAGAGTTGCCACATACTCCAACATCTTCAGCATGAGGCGGATTTCTCTCGGCGAGAGGGAGCGGTCACGCGGGCGGAACGTCGCCAAAGACGAGGGCATCACTTCAGTAGCCGGGTTCTTCACCTTCTCGCCGGACAGATTGGTGAAGGCAAATATCTGCTTGATGATATCGCGCACATGAATTGCAGTAGCAGGAGCGCCCCTGTCCTTCATCTTGAGGCAGAGCGCTCGAACGTCATCTGGTTTGATCTCGTGCAGCAACCAGCGTTGAAAAGCTGGCAGGATATCCCTATCGTAGATCGTCCGGCGCATTGCTCTTGTGCTGTCTGCCATGCGGCCATGTTGAAACCAGTTCTCCGCGAACTGGGCGAAGCTTTTTGCCTGCTTGAGTTTCCGTTTCTCCCGCCGCCTTTCCTGGGCAGGTGATACGCCTTCCCTGACCAAACGGCGCGCGTCCAGACATTTCTCACGTGCGATAGCCAAGGAAATACCATCACGACCATACCTGCCGATCACCAGCGTCTCCCGTCTACCATTGATGCGATAGTCATATCGAAAGCTGATGGAACCGGCTGTAGTGACGTAAACATACATTCCGTCCCTGTCTGACACCTTGTAGGGTTTTGCTTTTGATTTCAGATATTTAAGCTCTGTATCGGTGAGCATGCGGCCTCCTTTCGGCAATAGTATACCGTCGGCCCTTTTCAGGGCCGTTTTCACGACTTTTTCTTAATGATTTCAGCAGGTTCGCTCTTGAAAAATACCGTCAGGAACGATTGTGTTAATGACGGTACTGCCGGATTTGTGCAAAATCAAGGTGGTCGAGGTCCGTCACGGATACCGTCACAGAAAACAACTTTACCGAAATAGCTTCCAATGGAGACGAGTTGCGATCAATGGAAAAATCAATGATATCAAATGTTTGTAAGTATTTCGATCAACTCTGAGAAATACAAATCCACGTGCGGACTATTCCCACTCGATGGTTCCAGGCGGTTTGCTGGTCACATCATAAACCACGCGATTGATGCCCTTTACTTCATTGATGATGCGGGTAGCCGCGCGACCAAGGAAATTCATATCATAGTGATAAAAGTCAGCCGTCATGCCATCGACCGATGTAACAGCGCGAAGCGCACAAACGAATTCATAGGTTCGTCCATCGCCCATAACGCCAACCGTTTGAACAGGCAGTAGAACTGCAAACGCTTGCCAAATCTTGTCGTATAATCCGGCTTTGCGAATTTCATCGAGATAGACTGCATCAGCCTCTCGCAGGATTTCCAGCTTCGCGCGGGTTATGCCGCCCGGACACCGAATCGCAAGACCGGGGCCTGGAAACGGATGGCGACCGATAAAGTGTTCCGGCAGTCCAAGTTCTTTACCCAGCACCCGAACTTCGTCTTTGAACAATTCACGCAATGGCTCAACCAGTTGCATGTTCATGCGTTCAGGTAGGCCGCCCACATTGTGGTGTGACTTGATGGTAACCGATGGGCCACCTGTGAAAGAGACACTTTCAATCACATCAGGATATAGCGTTCCTTGGGCCAGAAAATCAGCTCCACCCAATTTTTTCGCTTCAGCTTCAAACACATCGATGAAAAGAGCGCCGATGGTTTTGCGTTTTTTCTCAGGATCCACTTCGCCTTCAAGCGCATTTACAAATGTGTCCACTGCATCCACATGAACCAGCGGAATATTGTAATGCTCGTTAAACATGGCAACGACTTCGGCAGCTTCGTTTTTGCGCATCAAACCGTGGTCAACCAAGATACAGGTTAATTGGTCGCCAACCGCTTCATGGATCAAGACAGCAGCTACAGAGCTATCAACACCGCCGGAAAGACCGCAAATCACACGTTTGTCGCCAACCTGTTCTTTGATCTTTGCAATCGCGCGCTCCTTATAAGCGCTCATCGACCAATCACCTTTGATGCCAGCGATTTTGTGAACAAAGTTGGAAAGCAATTTAGCACCATCGGGCGTATGCACCACCTCAGGATGGAACATGGTCGTGAAATAATTGCGGCTTTGATCTGCAGCAATTGCAAAAGGCGCATTGGGAGAAGTTCCAATTACCTCAAAACCTTCCGGCAATACGGTCACTCGATCGCCATGGCTCATCCAAACAGGATAGCTGCTTCCCACTTTCCAAAGCCCGTCAAACAAAGGGCTGTCTTTTAGGATTTCAACATCGGCGCGACCAAACTCGCGGTGATGACCACCTTCAACTTTTCCGCCCAATTGGGTGCAAAGGGTTTGCTGGCCATAGCAAATCGCCAGAATGGGCAGGCCTGAATCAAATACGACTTGCGGCGCGCGCGGGCTTCCCTCATCTGTGACCGATGCTGGACCGCCGGAAAAGATCACCGCCTTGGGCTGCATGCGAATAAAGGCTTCTTTAGCAGACTGAAAAGGAATGATCTCGCTGTAAACGCCAGCTTCTCTGATACGGCGGGCGATCAACTGGGTAACCTGACTGCCAAAATCGATAATAAGTACAGAATCGGGAGAGATGGTATCGGACATGTTCTTAGCCTTTGCTTCAAAGGCAGGATGTAGCCAAAGAATCATTCAGATGCAATTGGCGATGGGACGAGTTCACAGGCTAACGCATTTGCCTGTCTATAGTATTTGTCCTTCGACGATGGCCTTTTCAAGAATATCAACAGCCACAGCTAGGCGTTCATCCACAATATGGAGATATTGGGTCCAGTCAGCCAAATGTGAAAGCTCTTTTGCACCGTCAGAAATGCCTCGAAGACCGATCATTGGAATATCAAATGCCATCACTGCGCGCAGGATCGCAAAACTTTCCATATCTACCATATCGGTTTGAATATTCTGGTAAGCGGCGCCTGAAATGATATTTGCCCCAGTTGAGATGCTGGCAGATTTGATATCTGGAATATGTATGGGCAGGGTAACTGTTTGAGGTAAGTCCAATAATGGTGTGCAACCTTTCTCAAATCCCAAAGGCGATGCGTCCATATCGCGATAACTGATTGAGGAACCCTGATAAACGCCTCCTTGTTCCAGCTTTGCCGACCCGGCCGAGCCTAGTGAAACCACAAGATCAGGCAGAAGCCCTTCGTGGGACAAGCGACCTAGCGCTAGGGACAATTGAACAGCCGCTTCAATTGGTCCAATTCCTGTCATCAAAGGCGTGATGCGTTCCTTCAAATTCGGACCATATTCAGGTTCCGCGGCCATCACATATAGGATGGATTTTCCAGCAACGGATTTCAGCTGCATTGGGTATGTCCTAATTCAGAGATGCAAACGCGCCGTTCAACATCGTCGCAAAGCTCACCCAAAGCAAATATGGAAAAAATAGCCAAGCCGCCAAAGGCAATTCAGTCTTGGTTCGCTTTATGAAGGAAATGATCGACCACCAAAGAACCAGAATGATCACAACGGCTAAGTCGACTTGGTGTGCACCAAAGAAAACCGCCGTCCAAGCGCCATTCAAAACCAGTTGTAAAAACCAGATTTTAACCGCGCCTGATTGAGGATCCCAGCGCCAAGCCAATGCGCCAGCTATACCGATCATGACATAAAGCGTGGTCCATACGGGACCAAAAACCCAGTTTGGCGGATTAAAAAACGGTTTATTCAGCGCAGCGTGCCACTCGCCCGGAGGAAACAGAAAAGCGGATGCAAAGCCCACAGCCATCACCAAAGCTATGAAAACGAAGAATGGTTTCAGCCTGGTCAGGAGCATGTGTTACCTCTTGAATATTTATCGGCATTTGCCGACATATATTTGGTTCAACCTTGGCGCTGCATGACGGCAAAAAAGAAGCCGTCGGTATTGGTAGAAGCTGGGGTCAATGTAATGCATTTTAGGTCCGATGACCACGGTTTGGGTTTGTCGAAGCCAAACAGGTCCTGCCAAACCTCGCCTGCTGACAATAAATCAAACTGTTCATTTCGGTCACCGAAAGCATAGACCTGATGTTCATTTTCCTGCGGGAACACTGAACAGGTTACGTAAACAAGGAAACCGCCAGGCCGCACATATTTTGCCGCTTCATCAAGAACGCCAGCTTGATCTGCCATTCGCGCTTCAAGGGTTTCAGGTGTCAAACGCCATTTAGCGTCAGGCCTGCGCCGCCAAGTGCCTGAGCCTGTGCAAGGGGCATCGATCAAAACACGATCCATTTTGCCTTCAAGGCCAGTTAGATCATCTTTTGGCGAATGCACCTGAACATTGCGTGTTCCGGCGCGTTTCAAGCGATCAAAAATGGGTGCCAGTCTCTGCTTGTTTGAATCATAGGCATGGACTTGCCCTTTATTCTCCATGCTTGCGCACATGGCTAAAGTTTTTCCGCCTGCACCTGCACAAAAATCGAAAATCTGTTCGCCCTGCCGAGCATAGACAAGATCAGAAACCAATTGGCTGCCTTCGTCTTGAACTTCGAACCAACCTTTTTGAAATCCTGCTTCAGCCTGCACATTAGGCATGCGCTTAGCGCCTTTGCCAGCTGGAATGCGAATACCGTTGAGAGCAATATCTGTTGGCTTGGCACCCGTATCCGAAAGAGCTTTCAGAACCTTTTCGCGGTTTGCCTTGAGCGTGTTAACACGCAAATCAAGCGGTGGCCGCTCAGACAAAGCTTGCGCTTCTTTCAGCCAATCTTCTTCAAAATTCTCTTCAAAGAAACACACACACCAAGCAGGAATATCCCCTTCTATATGCGAATCCGCAAAAGCATAATCGCGTGTTTTGGCAGCCTCCAGCCGTTCTGCAGGAATTTCAGGGGCAAATTTATCGTCCGTAAAAGCTTCCTGCATTTGAGCAAGACCCGTGCCCCATTGTTTTTGCAGGGTTAGAAACACGATTGAAGCAGCACTGTCATCATCCATCAGCCAAGCAGACGAGGCTTGCTTGCGAAGGCTGTCATAGACCAAGCTGCCAATGGCATTGCGATCACCTGATCCCGCAAAACGATGCCCTAGGCCCCAGTCTTTCAGGGCTTCTGCTGCCGGACGCTTGCGCGCCTGCATATCTTCTAAAACTTCAATCGCTGCCTGAACACGGCCACCCAAACGCATGTGACTAAGCCCTCAACATTGCGGATATGGCGACTTCAACCATCAATACCAATAAAATTTGGATAGAGCGCACAAAGATTTTACGCCGCTTGAGCACAACATGTTCACCGATCATCTCATTTGCATGACGCCATCGGGTTGCAACATAAGCTGCGGCGATGATGACTGTAAACCAGCTGGACACACCAACCGCCAAAGACATTACAACGAGTGCATAAAACAGAACTGGCGACTCAAATTGATTGACAACCGCACGGTTAAACACGGCAACATCTTCAGGCTCATTTTGAGTTGCCTTATAGGTCTCCGTTGTTACACGACCTTCCTTGGCAGCCTTGAACCGAGCTTTGCTCATTACGGTGTAAAGCCGAATAGCTAGATACATGTTAGCAAGAACGATCAGCACAAGTAGTCTGATTTTCCAGTCTTCAGCAAAAGACCAGATTGGTTCAATAAATTCCATAAACTTAGTCCTTAATTTCTATGATAATTCGGGCTTTCGCGGGTGATGGTAACATCGTGAGCATGGCTCTCCATAAGACCAGCACCAGTGATGCGAACAAAGGTTGCGCGCTCTTGAAATGCTTCTATGGTTTCACCGCCTACATAGCCCATGGCAGCGCGAAGACCGCCAGCAAGCTGGTGGATGACGTGAGAAACTGGTCCTTTAAAAGGAACCTGACCTTCAATACCTTCTGGAACCAATTTGTGCGTGTCACTGACTTCTGCCTGAAAATAACGGTCCGCCGAGCCGCGCGCCATAGCCCCAACCGAGCCCATGCCGCGATAGGATTTATAAGAGCGACCCTGATGGAGATAAACTTCGCCCGGGCTTTCTTCAGTACCAGCAAGTAGTGATCCAACCATAACCACAGATGCGCCTGCAGCAATTGCCTTTGCCAGATCACCAGAATATTTGATGCCGCCGTCGGCAATAATGGGGATATCTGCTTTTTGCGCTGCTTCGACAGCAGACATGATTGCAGATAATTGGGGAACGCCAACGCCAGCCACAATTCTTGTTGTACAAATAGAGCCTGGTCCAATGCCAACTTTAACCGCATCAGCGCCCGCATCAATCAGCGCTTTCGTTCCGTCGGCAGTTGCCACATTGCCTGCAACAATGCGCACGGAATTACTTAGCTTTTTGATCTGCGCGACAGCATCCAAGACACGCTGCGAATGGCCATGAGCAGTATCAACAACAACCATGTCTACGCCAGCATCAATCAGGCGCTCAGCCCGTTCAAAACCATCCACCCCAACGGAAGTGGCTGCGGCGACGCGCAATCGTCCTTGGCTGTCTTTGGCTGCATTTGGGTTTAGCTGCGATTTTTCCATATCCTTGACGGTGATCAGGCCTGTGCAATTGCCTTTGTCATCGGTGACAAGCAATTTTTCAATGCGGTGCGTATGAAGCAAGCGACGCGCGTCTTCCTGGCTAACACCATCTTTCACCGTAATCAGGTTCTCATGAGTCATCAGTTCGCTGATTTTTTGTTTCGGATTGGACGCAAAACGCACATCACGGTTGGTCAATATGCCAACCAGTTTACCAGTAACGTGCCCACCACGTCCGCCAGTTTCCACAACAGGAATACCGGAAATTCGGTTTATTTTCATCAGCTCCAAAGCATCTTCCAAAGCAGCATCGGGGCCAATCACAACCGGATTGACCACCATGCCTGACTCGAATTTTTTGACCTGACGAACTTCTTCGGCTTGTTCAATCGGTGTTAGATTGCGATGTATGACGCCCATACCGCCAGCCTGCGCCATGGCAATTGCCAAGCGAGACTCGGTAACAGTGTCCATTGCAGCAGATAAAATCGGTAGATTAAGTTCGATATCGCGCGCAACACGAGTGCGAATATCTACCTGCCCCGGCATCACCAATGAATGACCTGGCTGGAGTAATACATCGTCGAAAGTGAGTGCTAACTCACCAGTGGAAGCTTCGATTATTCTGGACATTGCCGACCCTGATATAACGGTTCAAATCCGTTGATTGGTGTCACGGCAGGAAATTTACCACAGAGAATAAAACCCTACCAATTGGCAAGGGTGGTTACCATGGCCTTGAGCCAAGTGCAAAGCCTATTGCACCGCCATCACAAGAAACTTTCGCAATTTTCAAGCCGCAGTTTTTACAAACCTATATACTAGGACATGCGATCCATGAGGTGATATTTTCTCAAGCCAGGCGGGAATATTACCTCTGATGAGGCGCGGACCCATAAGTTTAGACCCAAACGGGTCTTTGATTGGATCAAGCTCGATATTGCATAGCATGACATAATCAGCATTACGGCTCTGGATGATCTCTAAAGCCTTATCCTGCTCAGACCCAAAAAACCGTTGGATATCGAGAATGGCTTTGTCATTTCGATGGTAATTCCCGCCCGTTACCGAATGCTCTGTGAAAACAAGAATTGCGGGGCCGTAGTTGATACCATTAAGAATATTGCCCTTTGGCAAGGATGCCAGAAATGCATAATCAGACGCGCGATTGCAAAGGGCTGGTTCAAACAGCGCCTGTTGAGCCTCTTCTTGCGTAGTACTTTGAACTTGGACAGCAGTATTCGACAATAAGGGTGCCGTCATTGCTTTACCAATAAGCTGCCAGGTTGGGCTTAGCATTAAAAGGCCAACAAGCCCGGTTGCAACATAGGCGACTGGCAGTCGTGATTGAAAGCGCTTTGAAGCCCAATACCAAAAATATTGAGCAATCATCACACTAATGGGAACAGTAGCGAAAAGGCCTATGCGATAAGCGCGAACTTGGACAAAACCGAGAAAGAAGCAAATGACCAATGTCGCCCAAATTGCAAGAAACCGTGGGGGCGTTTTGCCTTTTATCATCAAATACAGGCCGGCAAAAATGATTGCCAGCAGATAAAGGGGGATCCCAATCCAGCTTGGATCCAATTCACGAATATATGCAATTAAGCCCTTGGCTTCGACGATGTTGGAAAGCCATTCTGCGTTTAATTCTGGCGATATGCCAGACATCGGACCGGCCGAACACTGAGGATAAGCACCATATAAAATGGCGAGGCTTGCCAACGCCAAAGCCGCACCCGCCGTCAGACGGGCGATACGAGTTTTTACAGCAGTTTCAAAAGTCAGAACTTTTGTGGCAAATGACAGAGTGAAAAAACTCAATGAAATCAGAAGGATTGCAGAAAGATAAACGATGGAAATTGCATCGCAGTTTTCAACCAGCCAATTGGCCGGTACGACATTCAGCGGATAAAGCAACAAGCTAGTGACAGCCATTGCAGCGCTCGTTCGCATCAGGCCTTTGCCATCCTTGTCAATTTCGAAAACCCATTCAATACCGAGCCAGGCAAGAATAAAAACGAGCAGTAAAACCACATCAAGGCCAATGACAATTGAGAAAGCGATACTCGCGCCGACGAGATAGTGCCCGAACCATTTATCTGCATTCACCAAGCCAAGAAGCGTAAGACAATAGAACAATATTTGTACGCCGTGATGATCGATGCGGCTTGGCGCATATTCCACCAGTGAGGTAATACAGGTCACAACGAATAAGAGCGCCAATAACCTGTTGGTTGCTGGAAAGAGCTTTTCGCAAACGGCCAGCAAGACAAATACACAAGCAATAATGAGTATCGTAGGCCAAACAATAGCAGCCAATCTCTCAGCGATCACCGTTTCTGTAAACAGGTCGAAAATCCAGATCAGACCTGCGATAGGTGCATCTACCATTCGTGACCAATGCATGTCGCCACCATCAGGAAAATTCATTCTAGGAACAGAAACATCGAACCACCCCTGGCCGCCTATCCAGTTTCTGATCTGATGTAAGCGCAGGAAATCATCCGAATCTTGAAAAGACCCTTCCTGCAGAAACGGGAAGATTGATCTGAAATGCCAAGCTAATTGAAACAACGATGTCCAAAGAACAATCTTGGCCGCAGATGGTTTTTCCTCACCATCGTTCAAGATTGCTGAGTTTTGATCTTTTTCGTTCATAGCGGACATTGCGTTGGTCTTTTCCATCGGAATCGGTGTTTTGACGCGATTAAACTTGCGCCCATACAAACTCATTACACTTTAATATTTAATTTACGGCAAAAGGTTACCTTGCAACCACCATTTGAAAACAAGACCGCGAAAAAGACGACAGGGAACTTATGCTTCAGATTTCATCCAAGGAAAAAGCAGCTATGGCAAAGCGCGCTGAAATTTCCAAAACTGCCAGAATTGCCGTTCTCGTTCCTTGCATGAATGAA
This sequence comes from Nitratireductor sp., assembly GCA_017854535.1. Taxonomy (GTDB): domain Bacteria; phylum Pseudomonadota; class Alphaproteobacteria; order Rhizobiales; family Rhizobiaceae; genus Salaquimonas. The sequence goes on along the minus strand of JAFMHL010000034.1, from coordinate 33,175 downwards.
GAAATCACCATCGGCTCTGTTGTCAAAGATTTCAAAAAATCTCTACCCGATTGCACGGTTTATGTTTACGACAATAATTCCACTGACAGAACAGCTGAAGTTGCCGAAAAAGCTGGAGCGCTGATCGGATATGAACGGCGTGCAGGCAAGGGCAATGTGGTTCGACGGATGTTTACCGATGTGGATGCGGATATATATATCATGGTTGACGGGGACGACACCTATGATGCCAGCAGCGCGCCGAAACTTGTTGATTTATTGATAAGCGAGCGGGCTGATATGGTTGTTGGCGCGCGCATTGGCGCTGACGAAAAACATCAGCGCGCAGGTCATGCAGCTGGCAACAAGCTTTTCAATATTTTATATACATCGCTCTTTGGACGCGAGTTCACCGACATTTTTTCCGGCTATCGTGTGTTTAGCCGCCGTTTTGTTAAAAGTTTTCCTGCACTTTCTGCAGGGTTTGAAATTGAAACAGAATTATCAGTTCATGCTTCGCAATTGCGGTTGCCTGTTGCTGAAATCGCTTTACTTTATAAGGATCGCCCAGAGGGATCCGAGAGCAAGTTGTCGACCATCAAAGATGGCGCACGCATTTTAAAAACCATCGTGGTTTTGTTGAAAGAATACAAACCGCTTTATTTCTTTGGCGCTGTGGGCATTGCAGGCATCCTGTTTGCTTTTGCCTTATCAACACCCTTGTTGATCGAATATAGCCGCACTGGCCTCGTTGAACGCTTGCCAACCGCAATATTATCGACCGGCATTGTCGTTGTATCGATCTTGTCTATTACCGCAGGCGTTATTCTAGATTCGCTTCGTCGGATGCGGGCGGAAACTCGCCGCATGTTCTATAATATGACCCGCACAAGAGCGGGTGAATAAGCATGAGAGTTGATCTCGCTCTATTAATCAGTGTGCCTATCATGATTGCCTTTGGGCAGTTTTTGTTCAAAATGGCTGGCAAAGGTCTCACTGGAAATATCGGACGAGATTTGTGGAATATTGCTTTTAATCCCTATTTCATCGGGGCAATGGCTCTTTACGGCATATCATCGTTTCTATGGGTTATCGCTGTATCGAAAACTGATATTTCAAAAGCCTATCCATTTATGGCGTCCGGCTTTGTCATTGTACCCATCATTGGGTATTTTCTATTGAATGAGACGCTGACACCAATGTTCTTCTTGGGGACAGGCCTGATTGTTGGCGGCATTCTCGTCGTCAGCTATTCATAACAATCCATCAAAGCAAAAAAGCGCCCGAACCATCGAGCGCCTCTGATATTTGTATAAGCTGTGGGGATTAGAGCCCTAAGCCACCTACGCAGACATATTTGCTTTCGAGATAATCCTCGATGCCTTGATGTCCACCTTCACGACCCAAGCCGGATTCTTTGAAACCACCAAATGGCGCTTCAACGGTTGTGATTACACCTTCATTGACGCCAACAAGGCCATACTCAAGGGCTTCCGATACGCGGAACATACGACCCAAATCGGATGTGTAGAAATAAGCCGCCAAGCCAAAAACTGTGTTGTTAGCCATGGCAATGCCCTCTTCCTCATCCTTGAACTTAAAGATTGGGGAGATTGGGCCGAAAATTTCTTCTTTCGCAAAGCGCATGCGCGGCTTGGCATCGGCAATGACAGTTGGTTCGAAGAATGATCCGCCCAGCTTATGGCGCTTACCGCCAGCGACAATCTTACCGCCTTTTTTAGTGGCATCTTCGATCATGGCCTCAACGCTTTCAACAGCGTTCATGTCGATCAGCGGCCCTTGCTGCACGCCATCTTCCAAACCGTTGCCGACCTTCAATGCAGAAGCTGCAGCAGAGAATTTCTCAACGAACTCCTTGTAGACTTTCGACTGGACTAGAAAGCGGTTTGTACAAACGCATGTTTGACCAGAGTTACGATATTTCGCAGCGATGGCACCTTCAACAGCACGATCAATGTCCGCATCGTTGAACACAAGAAATGGTGCATTACCGCCCAATTCCATAGACACTTTTTTCACGGTACCTGCACATTGCTTCAACAGTAATTTACCGATTTCTGTGGAGCCCGTGAACGTAACTTTTTTGACATGCGGGTTGCGGGTAATTTCGCCGCCGATCTCTGAGGCGGACCCTGTTAGAATATTTACAACGCCAGCCGGGATACCAGCCATTTCACACAAGATGCCCCATGCAATACCTGAATACGGTGTTTGGGTTGCTGGTTTAGCAACCGCTGTACACCCAGCCGCGATTGCTGGACCAATTTTGCGGGCAAGCATTGAAGAGGGAAAATTCCAAGGGGTAATGGCCGCAATCACACCTACTGGCTGTTTAGTGACCATAATGCGCCGATCTGCCCACGGGGATGGAACCACGTCGCCATACATGCGGCGGGCCTCCTCTGCGTACCACAATACATAACCAGCTGACATGCCCACTTCACCGCGCGCTTCAACAATCGACTTGCCCTGCTCCATAGTTAAAAGCCTTGCAAGAGCTTCCTGATTTTCCATGATGACATCATGCAATTTGCGAAGCATTTTGGAGCGCTCTAAGGCAGACGTTTTGCGAAAGGTTTCAAAGGCTTTCTGTGCCGCTTCGATAGCGCGGGCTGTCTCGGCTTTTCCCGATTTCGGGATAGTGCCAATAATCTCGCCTGTCGCGGGATTGTTAACATTAATGGTCTCGCCGCCATCTGCATCGACCCACTGGCCGTCAATCAGGTTTTTGTTCTTCAAAAAGGTGTTATTTTCCGCAGACATAGAATATTCCTCAAATTAAATGTGATTTCACAGTTTTAACCGCTTGCAGCAGGATCACAAGGTGCCAGATTTCAATTTCTGCTTTACCTGTTGGGCTTGGGAGCGGACATCGTCGAGGGCTTTGTCATCCATGCGCTGAAGGTTCTTATACATCATGCCCATTCGAGGATTTTTTCCCAAGCGTTTTTCGTTTCTATCCAAAAAATCCCAATAGAGCGCATTGAACGGACAGGCTCGCTCTCCAAGTTTTTCCTTAGGGTCGTAGTGGCAAGATTTACAAAAATTCGACATCTTGTTGATGTAGTTTGCGCTTGCCGCGTAGGGTTTTGATGCAAGCAATCCGCCATCGGCAAACAAGGCCATGCCCAACGTATTGGGAAGCTCGACCCATTCAAAAGCGTCAGCATAGACAGCCAAATACCATTCATGGACCTGTCTTGGATCAATGCCTGCAAGCAAAGCAAAATTGCCCGTGATCATCAAGCGCTGAATATGATGGGAATAAGCATGTTCTTTGGTTTGCTCGATAACTTCTCTAACGCAATTCATCTTGGTTTTGCCAGACCAATAAAAATCCGGCAGATCCTCTTTGGCATCCAAGGAATTTTGGTCAAGATAGTCAGGCATTTTAAGCCAGTAGACACCGCGCACATATTCACGCCATCCGATGATTTGGCGAATAAATCCTTCAACTGCGTTTATCGGTGCATTGCCTGCAAGGTAGGCTTTTTCAACAGCCTTACAGGCTTTTAAAGGATCAAGGAGTCCGACATTTATATAAAGCGCCAACACCGAATGGAAAAGAAATGTCTGACCTGTGATCATGGCGTCTTGATAGGTGCCAAAGTCTGGCAGTCTGGTTTTTATAAACTCATCCAGCGCCGCCTCGGCCGATTTTGCCGTTACACCATAGCCGAAACTATCCAAACTACCGAAACGGTCAGGAAACTTTTCAGATACCATTTCCAGCACATCTAAAGTTGTGTCATCAGGTTCCACAAAGTGCCTATTCGGTAGTTTTTGATCAGATTTGATCGGACTTCGGTTTTCCTGATCATAATTCCACTTTCCACCTTTCGGCTTGTCTCCGTCCATCAATAGCCCGGTAGAACGGCGCATTTCTCGATAGAAATACTCCATCCTTAATTCTTTACGTCCTTTAGCCCAATCGCGAAATTGCTGCTTTGTGGCAACGAAACGTGTGTCACGGAACATCGATACCGGAATGTCCAACTGTTCACGCAGTTGCCTGATGATCTGCTCAACCCGCCACTCGCCCGGCTCTGTAAACAGCAGGCGATCGGGCGTTACATCTATAACGGCCGAAGTGATTTCCTCTGAAAAATTATTCGTGTTGTCGCTGTCGGTCAGCTTGACATATCGCACTTTCCAGCCTGCTTCTTTCAGCTCATCAGCGAAATGACGCATGGCGGAAAACAGAAAAACCAGTTTTTTTCGATGATGCCAAACTTGATCAGCCTCATCCTGAACTTCCATCATTAAAACGGTGGCCTTACCCTTGTCCGCATTGGCAAGGGATGAGAGGTTATGGGATAGCTGATCTGCAAAAACGACGACAAGTTCAGTCATAGGGAATCAAAGCACGCTGAGGGTTCAAATGAACAGGCCAAAGCGCGTGATACGCTATGGTCTATGTTTTGGAACTAGGTGTTTCGTCTGTTTTTTCAACAGCCGGCTCGGAGTTTTGTGCTTTTTCTTCCGCGCTTAAGAAGTCTGCAGGATCAGGGCATTCTCTGAAAATTCGGGCTTCGCAGGTTGCACAGATAGATTGATCCAAGGTCGGAACAATTTCAGAAATTGCATCGCCCTTACTGGTATGCACATGCGCTGTCGACAAGGCTTCTGATACATGGAAGCGTTCCAAGCGGCTAATAGCTGCAATTTGTTTGGCTTGCACGTGGAAAGAACCGCCGCGTCTTTTGCGTCGACGCGCCTCTTCGATCAACAATTCAGCAGCAGGAAGGTCAATCTCACCCACGCCTTTTACCATGAACAGCATATGTTTTTGCTGGGCACGTCTGCGCTCGATCTCACGAAACTTGCGCCGTACGTGTTCGACAGAACCGAAATAAAACGGCCCGTCCATGCGCACAAATGCCAGCTGCGGACATTCAATAAGATTGTTGGTTTCTGCACTTCTGAACATGCGGTGTTTGGTATTGGGATCAGGCGCTCCAATGCCGATAAACGGATGAGCAGATTTATTCAAGAAGATCAGGAATGAAAGCATCACCCCAACATAGATCGCAAATTCAAGATCGATGAAAAGGGTGGACAGAAATGTAATAAAAGCAATTGATGTTTCACTACGACTTGTCTGCATGATGTGCCAGACTTCTTTAAAGTCGATCAGCTTCCAAGCAACCAGAACAATAACGCCAGCCATGGAAGGAATTGGCACATAGGCAAACAGTGGCGCGACAAACAGCAAAATAAGGAACAAGAAAATGGCAGCCATGACTGCAGCCAAAGGCGTTCTGGCACCAGCCTCATAGTTCACACCTGAACGGGTAAAGGAGCCAGATGCTGCATAGCATTGGAAGAAACTACCAACAGTATTGGAAAGGCCTTGGCCGATAAATTCCTGGTTGCCGTCCAATTCCTGACCAGACTTGATCGCAATAGCACGAGCAATAGACACCGCTTCCAACAAACCGACCAAAGCGATCGCAAAAGCAGCAGGCGCCAACTCACCTAATAATTTTATGTTCATCGAAGGAAGCGAGAAGCCTGGAACAATAGACGGAATTGCACCAATTACCGATACACCGTTTTCCTGACCTTTTAGCGCAATACAGACAAGCGATCCAACCAACAGCGCTGCCAGATAATTAGGCCATTTTGGTAGAAATTTTTTCATTACAACCGCTGTTGCAAGCGAAATGAAGGCAATCGCGAACGAGCGCCAATCTGTATGCCAGACTTTTTCAACAAATCCGACCGCAAATTCACCGATTTCATCGGGTCGCGGCAAATCAATGCCAAGGGCGTTATCCACTTGGCTCAGCGCTACCAGCGTTGCTGCGCCAGCCATAAAACCGACCATCACAGAGTGGGAGACAAAATCAACCAATGCCCCCAAACGGGCGAGACCCAGAGCAAGCTGAAATACCCCAACCAGCAAGGTCAATGTAATCGCAGCTTGAATAAAAGCTCCGCTACCGGGTTCAAACAAGCCGGACAAAGCGCCGAAAACCAGCGCCGAGATGGCTGTGGTTGGTCCTGAAATTACATGCCAAGAAGAACCAAATAATGCGGCAATAATCGGCGTGATCATCGCAGAATAAAACCCGTATTCTGGCGGCAAACCAGCAATGGCGGCAAAGGCAACGCCCTGAGGCAATACGATGGTGGCTCCGGTCAAAGCAGCAAACGCGTCAGACTTTAAGGTCTCGCGCGTAACCATCGAGCGCCATGCTAGAAACGGGAAAATTCTCCGCAAAGATAGCCCTTGCAGAAACCCCAACATATCTTTTGGGCGGAAGCCAACCATGGCAGTTTCTTACTCTTTTAATCGAGAATGCGTTTTACACAGAAAACGGCGAATATTGCGGATTATGATCAATTAAATAGCAGTAAACTATCATCAATTCTGCACCCAACATCCAAATGATGATAGAGCCAGATTGCATAAACTGACCTTAGTCAATTCTGATTTCTTTGCTTTCGCTCCAGAAAAACAGAATCGTCATTAGAAACCCTGTTAACATCAACATGACGATAATAAAAGACGACAAGTCGCCGCCTATCCATAAGGCCAACAGAGCGCCTGCAATAGACGATATAAATTGAGCGAAAAACCCGAATAGCGACGACACGAAACCCGCAATATGTCCCATGGGATCAAGGGCAAGGGCAGTCGCGTTGGAAAGTATGACAAGATAGCCTGTCGCGAAAAGCGCCATTACCACTGAAATGACATAGGGACCGAGAAAGCCTATGTAGAAGAGCGCGCCCATTAATAGGGACGAAGCAAATATCACACAAGCGCCAACACGCATGGCGTTGGCTGTTCCTATTTTGGTGATCATACGTCGGTTCACAATTTGGCCGATGATAATACCAATGCCGTGGAAAGCGAAAATTATTGCAAACCAGCTTCCTTCGATGCCATAGACCTCTTTAAAAATGCGCGGCAGGCATATCAGGATTAGCAAAATGTTCAACATGATGGGGCCGCTCATCAATATGAAAAACCTGCTTTGGCGATTGCCAAAGGCTAATTGTATATTGTTCTTTATTCTTCCCATAGACAAAGCCAAAGCATCTTTATTCTGATTGGTTTCCTGAAGAAACCAGATGCCTGTCAAAAGTACGCCTAAGCTGAAGAGCACGATTACCAGGAAGATGTAACGCCATGATCCTATCTGCAGAATAACCGCCCCCAAAAGCGGCGCAACAATAGGACCAACAGCAAACAACATAGTGGCAAGGGCCATATTGCGGGCCAATTCTGGACCGGAAAAATTGTCACGCAATACTGCGCGAGACAAAACTGGCCCGACGGCAGCGCCAATTCCTTGAACAGCACGCCCAAGCAACAAGATTTCAATATTGGCTGCAAGCAGACAGATGACTGCGCCAATCAGATAAATGATCAATCCAGCAATAATGATTGGCTTTCGTCCAAAACGATCCGACAAAGGTCCCATTACAATCTGACCAAACCCGATGGAGATAATAAAAACCGGGATGATCATCTGAACGCTAGAATAGGGAGCATCAAGTTCGTTGCTGATGAAAGAGAAGGCTGCCAACGTAATGTCCACAGAAAAGGCAGTGATAGACATCAAGATGCCGCAGTACAAAACCAACGCCTTACTGGAAAATTTTGGCATTACTGGCTCCAAATTGCTTTTGCGGCATGCTTATCAAGAAAAACAACGCGATAAACTGTTTGAATCTCGACTTAGCTGAACATCAGGCCTTCGAACAGAGGCGTTTTGCTGTTAATGCCAGTTTATGAAAATTATCCGCCTCTCAGATTCGATGATAAACCAGATTGCTGCCGGTGAGGTTGTCGAGCGTCCAGCCAGTGTGGTCAAAGAGCTTCTGGAAAATGCAATCGATGCGGGCGCTACCCGCATTGAGCTGGTGACGGCAGAAGGTGGCAAAAACCTGATCCGCATAACCGATAATGGATCAGGCATGAGTGCTGATGAGCTGAAACTCTCGGTAGAGCGCCATTGTACATCAAAACTCAGTCTTGATCTTCTGGATATCAAAACACTTGGATTTCGCGGTGAAGCACTTCCCTCAATTGGATCTGTCGCCAGATTGACGATCACCAGTCGGTCGCGCGAAGAAGGAGAGAATGGCAATGCATGGCAAATCAGAGTGGATAATGGCGTCTTGGATGGACCAAAACCTGCACCATTAAACAGCGGTACCGTTATCGAAGTGGCTGATTTATTTGCCAGGGTGCCAGCCCGCCTCAAGTTTTTGAAATCTGAACGGGCAGAAACTTCAGCCATTACAGATGTTTTCAAAAGGATGGCCTTGGCTTTTCCGAACATTCATTTCAACGCGGCGGGACCTGATCGTACAACATTGGACTATCCAGCAGCTAGCTTGAGTGGGCGTATCGGGCAGGTTTTGGGAACTGCGTTTGTCAAAAATGCAGTTGAAATTGACAGCGAACGGGAACGTATAACGCTTACTGGTTTTGCTGGATTGCCAACATTCAACCGAGGCAATGCGCTCAATCAGTTTTTCTTCGTCAACGGAAGGCCTGTAAAAGACAAGCAATTGCTGGGTGCCATTCGCGGCGCTTATATGGATTTTCTGCCTCGTGATCGCCATCCGGTACTGGTTCTCTTTATTGATCTTCCACCCCATGAAGTGGACGTTAATGTTCATCCTGCAAAGGCTGATGTGCGCTTTCGCGATGCGGCGCTGGTCCGCGGACTGCTCGTTGGCTCCATCAAACGCGCCATGTTGGAAGCAGGCCATCGATCCTCAAGTGAAGGTGGTGCAGGTATGGCGGCGGCTATTCGCCCGGGGAGCCCTTCGAGCACAACACACCAGTCGACAGGGTTCTCGCCCTCACAATCAAATTATTATCAAAACTGGAACGCACCGCTTTCATCAGACGCCTCCAGCAATGCAGGATTTTCTGAAAGCCAAAGCGCATTTGAAAGCGCAACTAGTCCGTCTGGAAGTGTTGCTGAACCAATAGAGCAAGAAAACAAATTTCCCCTAGGGGCAGCCCGCGCCCAGCTTCATAAAAACTATATTGTTTCGCAAACAGAAACTGGTTTGATCATAGTCGATCAACACGCTGCACACGAACGCATTGTTTACGAAGCCTTGAAGAAAGGCCTCGAAAACCAATTGCCTTCACAGATGTTGTTAATCCCGGAAATTGTGGATTTGCCGGAAGATGATGTAAATCGTCTGGCCGCAGCAAGTGAGCAATTTTCCCGCCTTGGCCTTCATTTGGAAAAGTTTGGCCCTGGCGCAATCGCAGTGCGCGAGACCCCTGCGATGTTAGGCGAAGTTGATACGAGTCAACTGATATTGGATTTGGCCGATGAACTGGCAGAATGGGGCACGAGCGAAAAACTTGAAGCCCGGCTTGCCTATGTTGCAGCAACCATGGCTTGCCATGGCAGCGTGCGCTCTGGACGTATTTTGAAACCGGAAGAAATGAATGCCCTATTGCGAGAAATGGAAATCACACCAAATTCGGGGCAATGTAACCATGGTAGACCAACATGGGTGGAATTGGATCTGAAAGACATCGAGCGTCTTTTCGGGCGATAGATACAGTTTTGTTGCAATTGAATTTCTGCGATGCCGCCCTTGCAAGCAAGCATTTTCAATTCTAAAAACCGGATATTAAAAAGGAATAGAACATGCTTGAGAACGGCCCCAAGGAAGCAACTATCCGCTATTTGGATGCGGATTATCAAATCCTAAGCAACGGATCATTCGTAAGATGTGCTGTGACCGGCAAGCCGATTGATCTTGATGAGTTGAAATATTGGTCTGTTGAGCGTCAGGAGGCCTATATTGATGTTCATGCATCATTGGCGCGTGAACAGGAAAGCGCCAAAGCTTAAAGCACACTTACAATTTATTGGCGGCCAGTTGGCGCTTTTCAAATTCAGCCAGTGTTTTATTAATCACTAATTCAGCGGTCTGCGGATTTTCAAATACTACTTCGATCTTCACAATTTCACTTGCTTTTGCAAGCCGTTCAGCCGCCTCGCCCATTCCCATAAGCCGCACGAAGTCTTTAGTTGTTGTGACCAATTGAGCTTTCATCAGCTTAGCGCGATCAAGCAATTCAGTTACATCATCGCGGGTGAAGAAATGATGGTCCCCAAAAGACTTTATTTGCGCAAGGTCAGCACCGACACTCCGTAGACCATCAAAGAATTTACTTGGATCAGCGATCCCCGCATAGGCAAGCACCCATTTGCCTTTCCATTTGGCTTTATCCAGCATCTTCATATCGGCCTGATATACAGGGCATCCGCTTTTTGCAGCTTGGCGAACAACACTGACAGCGCCGTCTTGCTGACCAATGATCAAAACACCATCGGCAAGTCTCAACTGATCTTTCAAATTTACCCGCAATGGACCAGCAGGCATCGCAAAGCCGTTTCCTGCTCCGCGCTTTGCATCAACCACAACAAGATTATAGTCTTTCAGCAAGCGGGGATTTTGAAACCCGTCATCCATGATGATGAAGTCAACGCCAATTTCCACAAGTTTGCGTGCGCCGGTAAGACGGTCACTAGAGATCACCGTTGGCGCGGCCCGTGCCAATAACAAAGGCTCATCGCCAACATCGTGAGCGTTGTGTTTATCCAGCTCGACCTGTGCCGGACCGGAAATGCGTCCGCCATAGCCGCGCGACAAGAAGCCGGGATTATAACCCATCTCGGTAACTTGCTTTGCCATGGCTAACGCTGTTGGCGTTTTCCCGCCACCGCCAGCAACGAAGTTTCCAATGCACAATACTGGCACATCAACAGAGCCAGAGGGCTTCGCATGCATCTTTAAAGCTGCGGCGCGGCTATACATCCAGGATAATGGCCAGAGCAGCCAGGCTTTAGGCCCTGCTTTCTCAAACCAGAAAGGAGGCGTTTCATTCACGGCCATCTTTCATCTCCTCGAGTTTGCGCTTTACCGTCAGGGGAAATACATACGAATCTAAAATTTCGATAGTGCGCTGCAAAGCGCCGCGCATCTCATTCAAAGTCGTTTCAGCTGCAGCAACCATCCGGTCGCGTTCGGCAGGGTTCGACAATAGATAGGATACGTTGGCTGCCAGCATGTCACCATCTTCAACCAGTCTTACGGCTTTGTTCTTCAACAATGTGCGATAGGAGTCCCTGAAATTGTTCACGTGTTTTCCGGCCAAAATTGCGGTACCAGTGCTGGCAGGTTCCAAAGGATTTTGCCCGCCGCCAACAGCAAGGCTACGGCCCATGAATACCACAGGCGCAAGACGAAGAAACAGTCCCATTTCGCCTATCGTATCCCCTAGATAAATACCCGTTTGAGTAAGGATTTTCTCTTTCCTACTTCTGCGCGCGCAATTCAGCGATGCAGCTTTTATCAATTCTTCTATTTCATCACCGCGTTCAGGGTGGCGCGGAACCAGAATTGTCAAAAGACCGGGATAGGTGTCACGAAGCTTTTTATGAACTTCAAGAATGATGGCCTCTTCGCCTTTGTGAGTGCTGGCGGCAAGCCATATCGGGCGATCGCCAACAAGCGATTTCATCGCGCGATGTTCATCAACCCGATAAGGAATTTCTTTGGTATCAACTTTCAGATTTCCTGAGGTTATTACCGGACGCGCGCCCAAAGAGCGATAGCGCTCAGCGTCCAAATCTGATTGGGCAATCACATGGGAAAATTTATCGAACAGATCTTCTGCAATTCTATCAGCTGATGTCCAGCGTTTGAATGATTTATCGGACATTCTTGCATTTACCAAAACCTGCGGAACGCGAAGTCGTTTGAGTTCTTCAATTGTTGTTGGCCAGATTTCAGACTCAGTAAAGACAGCCAAATCCGGTTGCCAATGCTCAAGAAAACGCCTTACGGCAGGTTGTAAATCGAGCGGGACATATTGGTGAAATGTTCCCCTTGGTAGACGCTTTTTGACGATCTCAGCTGACGTCACTGTGCCCGTTGTCATAATCGTATGGATGCCAAGTGAATGAACCCGCTCAATCAGTGCCAAGACTGCCATGGATTCGCCCACACTGGCAGCGTGAAACCAAACCATAGGCCCTTTTGGGCGTTCGGCGCTGGGATAGCCATAGCGCTCATAGCGCCGCGAACGGTCCTCTTTTCCGCGCTTTGCCCGCAAAGCCAGAAAAGGCCCCATGAAAGGGTAGACTATCTTACCAAACCGGCGATAAGACCCCAACAACATGCGTGACCAGAAATCCGTCATTGTGATTTTTGCTCCGCAGAAATGTTGGTCGCCGCATCAGTTTTTTGTTCTGGTTTCCCGGTCAAAACATAAGCGCGCTCGGTGACCCTATTCAGTTCATCCTGCAATTCAATGCGAAGCTCTTCCAACAGTTTATCACTGGCACCTTCAGGAACTGATATATGCTTTCCAACGACGATCGCTGATTTTCCAAATGGTAAATTGATCGTGGTCCGATCCCAGCTTTTCGGCAATAACCAACGCTTTGAGGACGCGACTGCAAGCGGTAATATTATCCGACCGCTTTTTTGAGAGAGTGTGATAATCCCCCTACCCGCGCGCCGTGCGGTTCCTTTTGGGATATCAGCCGTTTGAAGTACATTTTCACCGCGCTCCAAGGCCGCCTTCATGTCGAGAAAGCCTTTTAAGGCTCCTTTAGACAAAGTGTGCTTGGCGTTGCGCCCACCGGACGCACGAATTGCTGTTGATCCGAAATGTTCGGCAACACGGGCGGTGATCTCTCCATCCAAACTTCTTGAGATCATAACCGATGCAGTTAGCCCAATAGGAATAGCAGGCAGGAGGATATGCTGGCCGTGCCAAACCCCAACGATTACGGGCAAGTCCGGCTTCACTTCATCGAGAATATTCTCCGGCTCAACAATCCAGGTGTTGGTTTTATAAACCAGCTTTAAATACTGAACTGCCAACCAGGAAATAACTGGCGTGAAAAATCGACTTTCAGAAGCCCACTGACCAGGTTTGCGTAACCATGCCGGTGTTTTCTGGCGAGGTCGCTTTGATACCGTTTTATTTTCTGTCGGCTCACTTGCCATGACCTGAAAATTCCTTTGGAGGCGATTCTCATTCGTTTGAACGAGAACTTACACCTCTTTATTCATTTTATCAGCAATCAGTATGAGACATACAAGCCGCAAACGAACCCTACAAAAAGGCGTTACCCGTAAATACCATCGCCATCAGGGTCGAGCACTTTGTGAAGATGAACAATAAAATAACGCATATTGGCATTGTCTACTGTTTGTTGTGCTTTGGCTTTCCAAGCTTGGTGGGCTGTTTCATAGTTCGGAAACATGCCCACGATATCAACCTCATTCAGGTCTCTAAAGGTCACACCCTGGATGTTGTTTAACTCTCCACCAAATACCAGGTGAAGCAGCTGTCCATCTTTTTCTACCGTGTTTTTATTGCTCGAATTTGACATTAAATACTCCGCGTCGATCTATTTACAGAATTTTCAACACTAATGAAGAAAACCGCCCGCTTTCGCAAGGTCCACCAAGTTAGAATGGGCAGAAATACTGGATGCGATCAGCGATCCTGATCTAGGCGTTGGTTGATTGTACAGCCGAGCAAAACTGTTGATGTCTGTTAATTTACCGCCAACTTCGCTCAATATGATGTCCGCCGCTGCAAGATCCCAGTCATGAGCGCCCGGGCGTGCCACTGCTGCATCCAGTTGTCGGTTGGCTACCATTGCGACACGATAAGCAAGTGAGGGCACAAAAGGCAGGACTGTATAATTTTTGTCGTCGCTCTCTTCCATAACTTCAATCAGTTTGCGCGAGCCCGTCATTGATCGTATATCATTGTTATCGAGAATTTGCATTCTGTTTCCATTCAGAAACGCGCCCTGTTCTTTTGCTGCAACAAAATGCTCTTCAAGCGCAGGACAATTCAAGACACCTGCGATTGGTGATTGCGCTTCCACAATGGCAACGGACACGCACCACTGCTTATGACCTGCCAAAAACCCTCTGGTTCCATCAATTGGATCTACAACAAATAGTCTTTTGGAACTTAGCCGGTCAGTATTGTCCTCTGTTTCCTCAGATAACCACCCATAGTTTGGTCGAGCATTCAGCAGGGTTTCTTTCAGAAATTTGTCGACGGCGTAGTCGGCTTCAGACACAGGCGAATTGCCATGTTTGTGCCAAACATCATTTTTCGATCCAAAAAAGTCGAGCGCTATTTCGCCAGCATTTCTAGCTGCAAGCGAAATAAGATCAAGATCATCCTGAAGCGAATGCACGATTATTTGCCGCCTATAGTCATGGATTCCATCAAGATTGAGGGCGCGTTCGTTGAACCGCGAAACTCCAGATCATTGGCGACAATCATGGACATGAACATATCTTTTAAGTTTCCTGCGATAGTGATCCCCGCAACAGGATAAGCAATTTCGCCGTTTTCAATCCAGAACCCGCTTGCCCCTTTGGAATAAACCCCCGTAACCATATTAAGTCCATGGCCAATGGTTTCGGTGCAATAAAAGCCGGTTCCAATATCCTTGGCTAATTCTACCACTGATTTCTCACCATTGGGTATCCAAGTATTGGTCGAAGTTGGTGATGTTCCAGCGCCACTCCTGCTCGCTCGACCATTGCTCTTTAGACCAAGTTCACGGGCAGTAGCGCCATCAAGGATCCACTCCTGCAAGATGCCATCTTTGACAAAAGTGATCGCTTCGCAGGGCATTCCTTCCCCGTCAAAGGGGCGGGAGCCAAGGCCGCGTTTGCGCAATGGATCATCAAAGACCTGAATATTTGCAGCCGCAATCTGTTTGCCCATCATATCGCGCAAAAAGCTGGTTTTACGAGCAATGGATGAACCGTTGATTGCGCCCATGATGGCACCAAGAAAGCTGCCAGTCTGACGTCTATCAAACAGAACAGGGAAGGAGCCGCTTTTTACCTGTTGCGGATTAGCTCTTTTGACGGCGCGTTCACCAGCTGTTTTGCCTATTTCACCTGCAGAGCGCAGATCTTCCAAAAATACTGTGCTGGTAAAGTCATAGTCACGCTCCATGGCTTCACCTTCGCCGCTCACCATCATGGCAGAGCAGGAAAAGCCTGAACGGATAAAACTACCGGAGAATCCATTGGATGTTGCCAGAACAAATCCACTGGTTCCCCAACCGGCCGAAGTACCCATGGATTTGGCAACACCGCTAACGCCTAAACCTGCCGATTCAGCTTCCATAGCGAAATCACGTAGCCACTCATTGGTTGGCGTTGTGTTGTCAAACATTTCCAAAGTCGGAATAGTTTTTGCAATTTCGTCAGGCCCCGCCAGCCCTTGAAACGGATCTTCGGGGGATACTTTTGCCATTGCAACGGCGCGTTCTGCCAGCATATCCAAATCGGCTATTTGATTGGTGGAAACAGAAGCCACTTTTTTACCTACAAAAACGCGCAGCGAAAAACTATCGCCTTCTGAACGACCCGTATTTTCAATCTTACCATCGCGGCAAGAGACACTGGCAGAATGCCCATTAGCGACAGATACATCGCATTGATCTGCACCAGCTTTAAGGGCAGCCTTGACTAAGCTTTGGGAACTGGCTTCCAAATTGGCTAAATTGATAGACAAGAGATTTCCTACTTTGTTGGGCATTGGTAATTGTTGAACCCATCTAACCCATTCGCACGCCAAGACAAAGGCTTAGTTGATTGGCTCGCTCAAAAAGTGAAATCAAACCAAACCCAGATGGGTCGACTGGCAAGCGAATTTACGCCATAGAGGGTGTTCCTATCAAATAGAAATAGTGTTCAATTGGCAAAATCCAACTCAGTAAATAGCAAGCAAGGCAGTCGTCCACCTGCAAAAGGAGCAGCATTCTTAACTGGCTCGACTTTTCGCCATGTTATTGTGATGTCTAGCACGGGCGCTATTGGCTTGGTCGCCATATTTCTTGTTGATCTTGCCAATCTATTTTACATTTCACTACTTGGTCAGCAAGAATTGGCAGCGGCTATTGGTTATGCGGCGACCATCATATTCTTTGCTGTATCAGTTTGTATCGGTTTCACAATTGCCGGTACGGCCATAACAGCACGGGCTATTGGAAGCGGCGACGAGGAAAAGGCCAGGTCTTTCGCCGGGGCATCCTTATTAGTGATGTTTGGCGTTTCATGCCTGCTTGCATTGGTGCTTTACGTATCTATTGAATGGACACTGACCATGCTCGGGGCAAAAGGCGAGACCCATGCGATTGCTGTCGGCTTTATGCAAATTACAGTACCAACCATTCCCTTGCTGGGAATTGGTATGTGTTGCGCTGGCCTATTGCGTGCTAAGGGCGATGCCAAACGGGCCATGTATGTAACGCTTTCGTCTGGCATAGCTGCAGCCATGATCGACCCAATCATGATATTTTATTTTGACTTGGGCATCACGGGAGCTGCGCTCTCGGTTGTGATCGTTCGGTTTTTATTTGTACTGGTTGGCTTGCATGGAACTGTCATCGTCCATGATATGATCCGTATGCCTGATACGAAGGTTCTTTCTGGATTCATTAGACCTTTCATGCGCATTGGCGGCCCTGCGGTACTCACCCAAATCGCCACCCCAGTGGGCAATGCCTATATCACTGCAGCTATTGCGCCTTTTGGTGATGATGCGGTTGCAGGATGGGCAATTGTCGGGCGCATCATTCCACTTGCATTTGCAGGCATTTTCTCACTCTCAGGGGCAGTCGGGCCAATTCTTGCGCAAAATTATGGGGCAGGTAAACTTGATCGCGTCAACTCCACCATGCGTGACAGCATGATTTTCACGCTTATCTATGTATTCGTAATGTGGGCACTTTTGGCGTTGCTCAAAGACATAATTATCATCGCCTTTGGCGCGACGGGAAATGCAGCGTCAATGATTGCTATCTTTTGCTATCTCGTTGCTGGCACCCAGATTTTCAATGGATTTCTTTTTGTATCCAATGCCGCCTTCAACAATTTGGACCATCCGATTTATTCAACATTCTTCAATTGGGGCAGAGCAACTTTGGGCGTTATACCATTTGCGCATTTTGGCGCTCAATGGGGCCCTGAAGGCATCATCATGGGATGGGGCATTGGCGGAGCGTTGTTCGGTATATTATCACTGATCGCCGTAAAGCGTATTTTGATCAAATTGCCGATGCAGGCTGCCAAAGAAGGCATTACAGTGGACGTGCCTGCAACTGCCAATTCACCTTTTTCATCTGGGCGAAGCGCTGGGCTATAAAAACTTCTAAGCTTTATAAGGCCAGCAGCCGTTCAAGCTCGCGGCAAGTTTTATCGTAAATGGGTTGGGTCGCCTTCAAAATCTCTTTTACCTTGAGAAAGTCCAAAACTCTGAACGCATCTACATTTGGCCGCAAAAACAAATCAGGCGGATTTGCCGCTAATTTGATATTGGTGATTGATTGCATCATCAACTGGCTTGCGCCGAAACCCACATCAACACGCCCTGGAAGCGTTCCAGCTTCCCCCGTGGGTAGGCCAACGACATCGACGGCTATGGTAAAAACACCATCTTGCTCCAATAAATCAAAAGGCAATGGGTTATTTATTCCCCCATCAATCAAAACGCATTTATCGATGATCACTGGCGAAAACACTACCGGAATTGCCGCCGATGCTGCGATGGCTTTTCGCAAATCACCACTGCTCAAAACTTTCAATGTATTGCCATAATAATCTGTCGCGGTGATTTTCAATGGAATTGAAAGCTCTGAAAAGACCTTCGGTAATTCGGGCGGCAAGAACACGGAAAGCACTTTTTCGATGTTCATCTGGCCAAAAGCAGACATTTTGGATTCTTTGCTGATAATCGCTTTGATTGGATCAGGGCGCAATTTCCAAAGTTTTGCCAAAACCTGTGTGCGATTTCCAAAACTATCCAAGAAGAATTTTTCTATATCTTCGCCGCGCATGCCCGATGCATAACCAGCCCCGATAATGCTTCCAATGGATGACCCGGTGATCTCGACAGGTTTGATGCCCATATCATCAAGTGCTTTGAGTATGTGTACATGGGCGATGCCGCGCGCACCGCCTCCGCCCAGTGCCAAAGCAAACTTCTTTTCATCAGCCATTTAGACTTAAACCTCTCCAGGCCCGATGGTAATCACCATTGGTGGATCAGAAAGCAAGCGCCTTGCCATCGCCTTTACAACGTCGAGAGATACGGCATCAATAAATTCAGCCCGTTTGTTGATGTAATCTATACCCAATTTGCTGGACTGCAGACCAACCAGCACATTGGAAATTTTGCTGGATGTATCAAGATTGCTGATTGCATAGGTGCCAAAAACAAACTTTTTGGCAGCATCCAGTTCCTCTTGCGTTGGCCCATCGGTTGCCATTCTCTTGATTTCTGAAAGGGTTAATTCTAATGCGTCTTTCGCCTGATCCGGCTTGGTAGCAAAACCACCGCCCAAATATGCGGTATGTTCAAGCGTCACAAGATTAGTCCCGATGCCATAAACTAGACCGCGCTTTTCTCGGATTTCTTCATAAAGCCAAGATGAAAAAGTTCCGCCCCCAAGAATGTGGTTCATGATATGGGCTGCAAAGAAGTCAGGCGCATTGCGTTTTAGACCTGGCATAGCCAGCGAAACGGTTGTTTGAGGACTTTCAAAGGTAATGTGCTCGCGCATGCCATATACGGGAACAATATCTGGAATTTCCACCAACGTTGCCTGTTGCGGCAAGTCAGACAATGTCCGCTCCAATTCAACCATCAACTCTTCTTTGCTGATCGCTCCAACAACGCCGATATACACATTGTCTCTGGCAAAAAGGGCTTGATGGCGAGAAACAATATCGTCTCTTGTAATTTTTTCGAGGCTATTCAAAGTTCCGCGTTGCTCACGTCCATAGGGATGATCTTTGAAAAGCGTTTCGCGAATGCGTTTGCCTAAGATTGAATCAGGATCATTGGTGTTTCTTTTTGCTCCCGAAATATAGCCAGCGCGAATTCGCTCCAAAGATGCGGCTTCAAATTTTGGAGCGGTTAGAACCATCTTCAACAATTCAAAAGCACGTTCTTTTTCAGTGGCGATCAATTTCATTCCACCGCTGACATTGTCTCTATCGGCGGAAAAACCAAGCTCAATACCACGTTCCTCCAGTTCAGCCTTCAACGCGGCTGTATCGAGATCCCCCGCCCCTTCATCCATCATCGCGCCCATGATTGACGTGACACCTTCAAGACCGGCTGGGTCCTGCGTTGAGCCTCCGGTAAATTCCATAGATACCGAAATCAGCGGCACGGTATAATCTTCCACCAGCCAGGCTTTTATTCCCGAGGGTGTAACAACCTCCTGAATATCAATGGCCCAAACGTTAGAAACGTTGACTATAAATATCGCGAAAACCAGCATGCTAGATGCCAGCATAGATTTGAATTTATGAAACAAAATCATGATTGCGGCCTCAAAAATGCAGTTACAGAACGGTTCTTACGAAGATATTTTTTTGCCACAGCGTTCACTTCTTCAATGGTCACTGCTGCAAGTCTTTCAGGCCATAAATTAATATCATCCAAATCACCACCGATTGACAGAACGGTGCCATAAAGACGCGCCATATTTGTCTGGCTATCCCGGTCAAAAATGGCTGATTTCAGTAAGTTGTTTCGTGCATTGTCGAGTTCGGTTTGGGTTATTCCATCTTTCAATAGTTGGTTTATCACTTCATCAACTGCCAACTCCACATCTTCGATTTTTTCGTCGCCGCGTGGGGAACCGTAAAAACCGAACTTGGTCATGTCATAAGAACCGCCTTGATACCAAGCGCCAGCGGATGTGGAAATTTCTTTTTCCAATACAAGCGACTTGTATAAGCGGCTGGTAGACGAGCCACCCAAAATGGCTGCCAAGAGTTCAAGTGACTCCGCCTCTTTCGCTGCAGCACCAATATAAGATGGCACAAGATACATTCTGCTAAAGGAAGGCTTGGTTACACGAGGATCTTCGTAATTGATGATACGCGACGTTACAGGCTCAGGCTCAACAACACGCTGGCGAACAATATCTTCGACGCGCTTTTCAACCTTGCCATAGGTCTTTTGTGCAAGGGCAATAACTTCGCTTGGCTCAACATCGCCGGCAACGACAAGAACCGCATTATTGGGAGAATAGAATTTGTTATAAAATGCGATGGCATCATCTTTTGATAAGCCTAACATTTCATTTTGCCAGCCAATAATAGGCGTTCCATACGGGTGGTGCTTGAACAAAGTCGCTTCGACCGTTTCCTGCAAAATAGAACGTGGTTCTGAATCAATCCGAGAACGTCTTTCCTCCAAAATCACCTTTTTTTCCGGCTCAATGACTTCGTCCGACAAAATCAGGTTGTGCATCCTGTCAGCCTCATACCCCATCGCCATTTCCAGCGCTTCGGGAGCTATTTTTTGGTAGTAGGCAGTATAATCAACTGATGTAAATGCGTTTTCCTGACCGCCAATTTCAGCGACTTTCTTGGAAAATTCGCCAGCTGGAACAGTTTTCGTGCCTTTGAACATCAAGTGCTCTAGAAAATGCGCAATACCCGATTTGCCAGTGGGTTCATCTGCTGATCCAGCCTTATACCAAATCATATGGGTGACTACCGGAGCGCGACGATCGGGAATTACAATTATCTCAAGCCCATTATCAAGCTTGGTTTGGGTAACTTCGGGCGGCGCAAGAGAAATCTGCGCCGTTTTGGTTTCTTCCCCATTGGCGGGCATAACGGCCAACATACCGGACACACACAAAGCCATTATCAGTTTAGTGGATTTCAACAAATTTGCTTCCTTTACATCGAAATGGTTTGGTAGACGTAATGTAGTTCACCTGATCTTAAAAAACAGGGAATTCAACTCACAAGCACGTTATTGACTGCTACTTTCTTCTTGTAGATGACGAATAGAGATAGAAGTGTCGCCAAAATCCCGGCGGTCAATTTCTACAAATCCTTCAAGATCGCCGGGCATAGAGGCTTTTCGTTCTTCAAGGATGATTAATGCGTTTGGGTTCAGCCATCCGCCCAGACGCAATTGCGCCATTGCCTGCTCTCCCAATCCCTTGTCATAGGGTGGGTCCAAAAAAGCCAAATCAAACGGTTGAATAATACCAGCTTCGCCCAACTTGGTCGCGTCCCGCTTAAAAATCCGGCTAACCCCTTGCAGGCCAAAATTCTCGATATTCGTGCGCAGCAATCCTCTGCCCTCAGTACTTTCTTCGACAAACAGCGCATAGGAACAACCACGCGACACGGCTTCTAGTCCCAGTGCGCCTGTCCCGGCGAAAAGATCGATCACTCGCTTATTGGTGAATTCTATCTGATGGCCTAAAATATTGAACAGGCTTTCGCGCGTTCGATCGGTTGTCGGCCTGATTTTATCCGAAGCGGGCGTTGCAAGACGGCGACCGCGAAAATTACCGCCGACGATCCGCATTGGTCCCACCTGGTTTTGAAGATCTGGAATTAGCCCCGCCCGACCTTTGCCCAGACGAACTGCGCTCAAAATCTGGTTTGTTACGAGTTGGTGCTTTATGATTTTTGCCGCCGGTCTTGCGCGGCGTTTTGGTTGTCATTTTAGCAAGAGAATCTTCGCTCGCCTGACCGCGTTTTAGTTTCTCTAGCTTTGCCCGCGTTTCTTTGGTTTTCTTTACCGCTGAAGCGGCACGCGGAATATCTTCAGCTTGATTGATAATTGGCGCATCAAAATCAGCGCCTGATTCCAAGACCAGTTTCTCACCCAATTGCTCACGCAGCATTTTGCCGCGAATTTCACGAATGGTTCCATTGGGCATATCGCCAAGCTGGAACGGGCCATAGGAGACACGGATCAATCTGTTTACAGAAAGACCCAAGGAACCAAGAACTTCTTTTACTTCGCGGTTTTTGCCTTCACGAAAGGCGATTGTCATCCAAACATTGGAACCTTGTTCACGGTCAATTAGAGCCTCAATGGGACCATAAAGGACGCCATTGACGGCAATTCCTTCTTTGAGGCCATCCAACTGTTCTTGCGTGACGGTGCCATGGGCCCTTACACGGTAACGGCGTAACCAGCCAGTATTTGGCAATTCCAAGATACGCGCCAGACCGCCGTCATTGGTCAGCAGCAAAAGTCCTTCCGTATTGATGTCCAAACGCCCAACAGACATAACCCTTGGGAGACTTTCAGGAAGCGCTTCAAAAACTGTTTTTCGCCCCTCAGGGTCACGATTGGTCGTCACCAGACCGGACGGCTTATTATAAAGCCATAGCCTTGTACGTTCTTTGGACTGTAATGGTTTGCCATCCACTTCAATATGGTCTTTTGAAGTAACCGTGATGGCGGGCGTTAATTGCGTCTTGCCGTTCAGCTTTACCCGCCCATCAGCAATCCATCGCTCCGCATCGCGTCGTGAGCAAAGACCTGCCCGAGCCATGCGTTTGGCAATGCGCTCAGGGGCGTCTGCGTTCAAAGGTTTTGACTCGGCATTTGGGCCGGATTTTTCTGTATTCTTTTGCATAGATTGATCCTCTACGCTAACTCGTGTTCAAACGAAAGAATTGTTCTGCAAGAAATTGGAATATTTGACATGACTGATTTCATGGCTAGTGCCCTTAAAGAGGCAGAAGAGGCTGGAAAACGCAATGAGGTTCCTGTGGGAGCCGTACTTGTGCTGGATGGCGAGATCATAGCCAAGGCAGGAAACTGTACGCGTGAATTAAACGATGTTACCGCCCATGCGGAAATTTTGGTCATTCGGGAAGCGGCAAAAAAATTGAGCAATGAGCGCCTTATTGGAGCTGATTTATATGTAACCTTGGAGCCATGTCCGATGTGCGCAGCAGCGATTTCATTCGCCCGCATTCGCCGATTATATTATGGCGCAGAGGATCAAAAAAGCGGCGCGGTGGATAATGGCGTCCGTCTCTATGGTGATAAAAGCTGCCATCACGCCCCCGAGGTTTATTCCGGCATTTCGGAGACACAATCCAGCTTGCTTCTCAAAGAGTTCTTCAAGACTAGACGTGATTAAGAACTATTGTGTTCAAATCAAAATTTTGAGTTTTGAAGATCAACCTGGCGCGCTTTTTTCTGACGAGCGATTTCTGCCAATTCTTCTTCTGAATAACCAGCGTCGCCAATTACAGCTGTTGACGCAGGAGTGCGATACTCAACAGGTGGCTCTGTTAAATAACGACGTTGCGCAACAGTTGTACCAGAAGAGGTTTGCGGGTTCCGCGCTTGAAGAACCGCATTGCGGATTTCAGAATCAGAACAACGGCGCATGATGATCCCATCAGGATCACAGCTTATGTTCGGCACACCCTGGCCCAATGGCGCAGATTTCAAAATTTTCTTTCTTGGCGCTGTCGGGAGATCTTTGTCCTGATTAGCAAAGGCGACTTGCTGACCCAAAGAACCGCCATTTGCTTCTTCCGCTTCAGCTCTGATACGGGCAATACGCTGGGCTGGCGATTCAGGCCAATCCGGTGTCGCCTGCGAACTTTGCGGAGCCTGTGGCTCTACCAATGTTTTTTGCTCCGGAACGACAATGTCAGAGCGTGATGCGTAATCAATTGTATTCCGCTTTTTCTTCAATGAAAGGATATTGGTTAGGTCTTTAACAGTCTGCGCTTCTTGGGAAACACCAGTTCCGTATGTTGTGCCGCCTACACAGCCAGACAAAACCACACCCGCCGTCAAAACAACAGCAAGATTGAGACTGCGAAAAACGCTTGCTTTTGAGCTATTCAATGCCAAATCCATATCCCTGCAGGTATTTTCTCGATCAAGTAGCGCATCGTTCTACCAAAAATGCGGCCTAAATCTGTCTTCGCGTGAAAATAACCGAAAAGCTAGGGATACGCAATGTTTGAGCATGTGCCTCTCCCCAACTAACGTTGTTTATGGTCAATTTCGCCAATTTTGCCACAGTGTGGGTAAGAACCTAGGCAAAAAAGGCGACATCTGCTTGCTAGTTTGTTGCGTCAATTTCACGAATTGCAGCAGCATCGCGCAATGAAAGCTCCGGAAATTCAGGATCACTGCCCACCTCGGATAAAATACGCCATGAACGCGCACACTTTTTTCCCTCAGCCGATTTGTGGACAACCCCAACACCTTTGACATCTTCCAAAGCAAACGCATTTTGAGGTGCGTTCCCTTCAAGAATGTTGATCTGACTGGTGATGCAGATTTCAGCGAAATCTAGATCGTCTAATACTGATAGCAATTCTTTATCCGAAATATACACATCAGGAGACGATTCGAGAGAAGAGCCAATGCGCTTTTCACGGCGCTCAACTTCCAATGCACCTGTCACAACACGGCGGACCTTACGGATCTTACGCCATTTTGTGGCTAGCGCCTCATCTTTCCAAACTGGGTCAGCTTTGGAGAATTGCTCCATGTGAACTGATTCCGCATCTGGATTGCGAAGCAACCAGGCCTCTTCCATGGTAAATGGCATCAACGGGGCCAACCATTTAACCAGATGGTCAAACAAATGACCGACGACTTGCAAAGAAGCGCGGCGTTTAAAGCTAGACGGCGCATCGCAATAAAGCGCGTCTTTCCTGATATCAAAATAGAAAGCAGACAGTTCAACTGTCATAAAGCGGAACAACTCTGCAAAGACCTTTTTGAAATCAAAGGCGTTGTAACCTTCTTCGACCACCATATCCAATTCAGCGATCCTATGCAGCATCAAACGCTCAAGCTCAGGCATATCCGCATAGGCGACCACATCGCCGTGGTCATGGGCCAGTGTTCCCAACATCCAGCGCAAAGTGTTTCGTAATTTGCGATAGGCATCAACGGAGGTTTTCAAAATCTCCGGTCCAATGCGCAGGTCTTCAGAATAATCAGAAGAGGCAACCCAAAGGCGCAGAATGTCAGCGCCAGATTGTTTGATAACCTCTTGCGGTGTTACGACATTGCCAAGAGACTTGGACATTTTCTTACCGTCTTCAGCCATAACGAAGCCATGGGTGAGTACAGCATCATAAGGCGCACGACCTCTGGTTCCAGCGCTCTCCAGCAAAGAAGAATGGAACCAGCCACGGTGTTGATCCGAGCCTTCGAGATAAAGATCAGCAGGCCATTTCAAATCCGGGCGCTGCTCAAGACAGAAGGCATGGGTTGAGCCAGAATCAAACCAGACATCCAAGATGTCTTTGACCTGCTCCCAATTTTCCTGATCCGAAATGAACCCGTCAAGAAAACGCTCTTTTGCCCCTTCCGCATACCAGGCATCAGCACCCTCTTTGGCAAAAATGTCTTTGATGCGCGCCATCAGTTCATCAGATTTATCAAATTCTGGGCCCGGGATTACCTGACCTGTTTCAACATTTCTGAACACGGCAATAGGCACACCCCAAGCGCGTTGGCGTGACAATACCCAGTCCGGGCGATCCGCAATCATGCCATGCAAGCGGGTTTTACCGCGTTCAGGCACAAAGCGTGTTTCTTCGATGGCAGCAAGTGCCGTTTGGCGCAGGGTTCCGATATTGGTTTTTGAGCCGTCACCAACTACGCCTTCTTTATCCATATAGACAAACCATTGGGGGGTGTTGCGGAAGATGATCGGTTTTTTTGAACGCCAAGAATGGGGATATTCGTGTTTCAAACGACCACGGGCAAACAGATTGTTCACTCCGATCAAAGCCTTGATGACCTTGTCATTTGCATCACCCTTTTTACCTTTATCGTCGATCACACGCGCACCGTCAAAACCAGGTACGTCCTCAGTATAGAAACCTGCATCATCAACTGGGAAAGGAATACGCGTGTCGATCCCCATGGCTTCGATGGTTTTGATATTGGACATCCAGGCTTCAAAGTCATCGCGGCCATGGGATGGTGCAGTGTGGACAAAGCCAGTTCCGGCCTCATCGGTAACATGATCGCCAGCCAGCATTGGAATTGTGAAATCATAACCGCCAAGGCCAGCATCGACCAAGGGATGGGAAAGAGAGATTTCTCCCAGTTCTTTGGCTGAAACATCGCGCAGTTTTTTCATTTCGACTTTTGCTTTGGACGCACAATCTTCAGCCAATTTGTCGGCAAAAATCAATTTGTCGCCTGCTTGGGGACCGAAGTCGTTTTCCGCTGAAATCACTTCATAAAGGCCATAGGGAATGCGGGTTGAATAACATACCGCCCTGTTGGCCGGGATTGTCCACGGTGTTGTTGTCCAGATGACTACAGAGCTACCTTGAAGCGAGGCACCGTTTACCGGAAACTTCACCCAAACCGTATCGCTTTCATACATCTCGTATTCGATTTCAGCTTCAGCCAAAGCGGTGCGCTCGACAACCGACCACATGATCGGCTTGGAACCGCGATAGAGCTGGCCAGACTTGGCGAATTTCATCAGCTCATTGGCGATGATCGCTTCGGCTTCATAGGCCATGGTAAGATATGGATTATCAAAATCACCCGTTACGCCAAGACGCATAAATTCTTCTGACTGCACACCAACCCAATGGGCGGCAAAATCACGACATTCCTTACGAAACTCGTTGATCGGCACTTCATCTTTATTCTTTCCCTTTGCGCGATACTGCTCTTCGATCTTCCATTCGATCGGCAGACCATGGCAATCCCAACCAGGCACATAGTTTGAATCATAACCGCGCATTTGGAATGAGCGAGTGATGATATCTTTGAGAATTTTATTCAACGCATGGCCGATATGCAGGTTGCCATTGGCATAGGGCGGGCCATCATGCAGCACATATTGCGGACGACCTTTGGCCTGTTCGCGCAGGCGTTTATATAGGCCCATCTCATTCCAACGGGCGATCATTTGCGGCTCTTTTTCCGGCAAACCAGCGCGCATTGGAAATTCAGTTACAGGCAGGTTCAACGTGGCGGACCAGTCGCGACCTTCTTTGGTATTATCGGGTGTTTTATCTGTCATATTGTTCACATCATTTACCGCACTTGAGAAACAAGAAGCGGAAACCTTCGGATTATTTCAACAACTGGAATGGGGGTGTTTCAGGCTTTTTACAAGCGCCAAAATCATCGATTAGCTTTCCCGGGACCCGTAACCTGTCAATCAGGCAGGGACCGGGCCAATAATTCGTATCGAAAAACTAATATCAAAATGCTGTTTCATAAGGCTCTCTTAGCAGCAAGAAGTTGACGAATAAAGAAGAAAACAGAAGTTTACGCTTGGCCCTCAATAGACATCTTTGTCCAGTTTTTCATAAATGATTTTGCGCATGGCAAAGTCTGTTACTATCGGCATGACCTTACCCAATGCGGCAAATGCTTTGGCGTTTGCTCCAGGGAGTATGGTTTTTCGATTGGCAAAAACTGATTTCAGGATGAGGGCAGCCGCTGTTTCCGGCTGCATGCGCTTCTCTGCGTCGGCATTAGTTGGGCTATGGCGCTCAGCCTGTTGGGTCTTCATGGGCCCGGGAAAAACGCAGGAAACCGTAACACCAATTTTGGCAAAGGGTTTTCGAATGCTTTTGGCGTAAACTGCGATAGCGTCTTTTGAAGCGCTGTAAACGGCCGCTCCCGGATACCCTGTAAAATGTGACAATGAAGATAAAAATACCAGATGCGCGCCACGGTTAAGGCGGCCGGCGGCAGCCAAACGCGATGATATAATCATTGGTGTCGTGACATTAAGCTGCATCAGCTGATGATATTTTTGAACAGGTATCGTTTCAAATCGTCCTGTGGCGCTAACCGCTGCATTGTGGATCACTGAATCGAACGGATCTTGGTTGATGAGTTCCTCGATAAGACGGTCTACGGCAACGGGGTCTGAAAGATCGCACTTTATAGAGTGCAATTGATCTTTCTCCACTATTTTAGTCGCATCGCGATCAATGATGGTGACCTGCCACCCTTGCGCCGCAAGATTGGCACTCAAAGCTTTGCCCAGACCCATAGCGCCGCCAGTTACCAAAGCCCTTTTTGATGGTCGAGCGCTCATCGAAGCCCCCTGCCCAAAAGATGGTTGCCGCCCCAATATTGAAACGAAGTCATCTTTGTTGAAAACCGATTTCGTCCCATAGAGTTTTCAATCATGTGGGCAACGGCCTCAGGGCTGGCAAACAAATGGCGGATCATTCCCAATTTCAATCCGGCTTTTTCATGCATGTCTGTTTTTGTCGGACCAGGATGTAAAATTTGAACGGCTACTTTATTGCGCCATTCCTCCTTCAACGCTCGGGCAAAACCATGTAGCCCGGCTTTCGATGCAGCGTAGCTGGAAAAGTTTTTTGCGCCCTTTCGGGCTGTCGAACCAACAAATGTCAATTTTCCCTTGGTTTTTTGCAAATAAGGAAAGAGACAATGGGACAATTCAATATTGGCCATTAGGTTGACGGCAATGGTTTGTGCAATCTTGTCGGATGTTTCGTGAACCGGGTCTCCCACAAATCCAGTTCCAGCATTCAGCACTGCATTGTGGATTTGATCCCATTTCTTTTTTTCAAGATAAGACGTCAGAGTTTTCGTAATTTTCTCAGGCTGGGATTGATCGAGCGCTAGAAAATCAAGGTCTGGACGTTGGACAATCATTGCTTCGAGCGCAGGGCTGATCTTTCGCCCTGTAACCAAAACCCGATGGCGCTTTGAGAGGCGGTCGACTAGCGCAAGCCCAATGCCGGATGTACCCCCTGTTATCAAAATATTGCGAGGGCCAGCCAATGTTAAACTGCACTTTCTGCAAGAATAGCTTTGGCTCTCGCGCTGTCTTTATCCATTTGGCTGATCAACGCTTCGAGACTGTCAAACTTCTCTTCGGCTCTAATCCAATCGATCAGTTCCACTGAAATAAATTCATCGTAAAGATCACCGGTAAAATCGAAGATGAAGATCTCCAAAAGCGGAGCACCGTTGTCAAATGTGGGCCTTTTGCCGAAACTGGCGACCCCGTCATGGAAACTGCCATCAGCACGAATGAACCGGACAGCATAAATTCCATGGCGCAAAGTGGTTGCAGGATGCAGTTTTATATTGGCAGTTGGATAACCCAATGTACGGCCCAATTGTGCGCCTTTTTGTACCTGGCCACGAACCCGCCAATTGCGACCCAAAAGCTGGTTAGCTCGTTTGATGTTACCGTCTTCCAAGGCGTTGCGAATTCTGGATGATGAAACGCGCTCCCCTGCTGTATCAACCTGACGCTCAACACTGGTTACATTAAACCCAAGTCTTTTACCTTCGGCTTCCAGCATTTGCGGATTGCCTTTTCGGTTCTTACCGAAATGGAAATTAAACCCGGTGACCACATGAGATGCAGCCAGGTCATTGACTAAATGTTGCTCAATAAAGGTTTCCGCTTCCAAATTGGAAAGCTGGCTGTCAAAAGTCTCAATTACTACCGCATCAAAACCCATTGCCAGCAACACATCAGATTTAAGATGAGGCGGTGTAATACGAAAGACAGGGGTTTCCGGTCTAAAAAAAGTTCGAGGATGTGGCTCGAATGTCAGAACAATAGCTGGGGTGCTGGTGGCTTTGGCAAGACTGAGAGCATCTCCTAAAACCGCGCGGTGGCCCAAATGTACACCATCGAAATTTCCAATAACAACCACTCCGCCTTTCAACGACGATGGTATATCCGCCGTTGCAAAATAGACCCGAGGATCAAAAGGCACAGGAGGTGTTTGTGGCGTTGCTACCATTTCGGTTTTACCATTCCAACCGAGGTAAATATGCCACCGGGGCCTGCTTGTTTTTCGCTAGAAATGCCAACACTCCGGCATTGTCAGGATTGTCCGCCGCACCATATTCGTCAGCATGAATCCCCGCGCTCACATAAAGTGCATCCAATCCGTTGTCTGCGGCACCTTTTATATCTGTTGGCATTCCGTCACCGATAGCAAGGATTTTTGCTTTGTCGAAAGTCTTGCCTGTGATCTGCTCTGCCTCAGCAATAGCTAGTGTATAGATTGGGTGATGCGGTTTTCCTGCAATCAGCGTCTTGCCGCCTAATTTTGAATATTCGCGTGCAATAGCACCCGCACAAAATTCCAATTTTTCCCCCACATGAACAACAATATCAGGATTGGCGCAGATAAATGGTAAATCGCGTTTTTGCATGCGCCCTAATAGCTCAATGTAATCCTCAGGGGTTTCAGTTTGCTCATTCCAAAGACCCGAGCAGATGATTGAGCTGGCTTCGTTTTCGCTAACCAAATCCACCTCAATGCCTTCAAAAAGGTTCATATCTTTTTTGGGCCCAATATGCAGCATTTTGCCGCCGATTTGCCGAATAAGGTCACGAGTCACATCACCGGAGGTCACCACCGTATCGAACACGCCCTCAGGCACGCCCATATTTTCCAGTTGCAAAATCACTGATTTTCTTTGGCGCGGTGCATTGGTGACCATCACCACGGTGCCGCCGGATTTTCTATAACTTGAAAGTGCCTCGATCGCGCCACTTCTGGGAGCCAAACCGTTATGCAAAACACCCCATACATCACATAAGACGAGGTCATAATTCTCAGCAATTGCCCTAAGCCCTTGGATACGCTGTACAGATTCCGGATTGCTTACCATCAAGAGGCTTCTTTTCGGTTGAATTTGAAAAACAACGGGATAGGCCCATTGAAATTGTGATCTATGTCGCAAAGCGATTGAGCAAGGTCAAGCTAATCAATCAACAATATTCATTCCATAACGATTGGGCGAAAGGCGTTGCCCAATGGGTGCTTTAATCATTTTTACTTACCATTAAAACGAGTTTCAGTTTCATTGACGCCCAATTGATGTTTTAATGCTCTGGGACGGATTGTTAAGTGTTTGTTGCTTTTGAAATAAAGCGGCCTCGGGGAGATTAAAATGTATTTCATACGCCAAATGGTGCTACCGATCTTACTATGTGCTGTTTCAGCCGCCATAGCGCTAGGCTGGCAAAGTTATTCGGGGTTTTCCATCATTCTTACCCTAATTATAGGGGGCGCTATTTTTTGTGCCTTGATGGTTTTATTGAACCATATTCACCTAGCAATCCAATCACGACTGATGAAAAACAGGCTTGCAGCCATTTTCGGGTTGGAAAATAACTTATTGAATCGGATTCAGAAAATTGAAACGGGGCAAGCCAGTGCCCTAACCGTTGAAGACATGCAGCAGCGTATCACGGTTCTCGAAGAGCAATTGAAAGCGCAGGAGGCATCCCACAATTCTAAAGAGCTCGCAAGTCATGTAGATGTCAAAGATGGCAACGTAGTTTTGTTAAAGCCAAGACAGGCAACTGATGGCAAAGGGCGTGGGAAAGCGGCCAGTTCGCGGGTCTACAAACCAACGCTGGACAACATGCTGGAAGAAGAAGCTATCTCCATCAAGCTACAACCGGTGATCCACTTAATGTCAAAAGAGGTTATGGCTGTTGAAGCTTTTGCTTTTCTCGAAACCAAAAATGGAGAGCAGAGCGTTGGAGAGGTCATTAAATCATTTGATGACGCACAGCGGTGCCAACTTGATTTGATCATGGTGAAGCGGCTTTCAGCCATTGCGCGCAAAATGGAATTGGATGGGCAATTACTGCCTATTCACTATTCATTTACTTCCATGGCAGTTCCCAATAACAAATGCTGGACAAAGATCAGCAATGTTTTGAAAGGTGATATCAAACTCTCCTCTAACTTGGTTCCGCAGATTTCCATGGCGCGGTTCAGAAGACTTGGTGACAAAGAAACCAGCCGTTTTCTTGAATTTAAAGAGTTTGGGTCGCAACCCTGTCTGACGGATTGCCAAGGCGTGAATAATATTGTGCAATTGGCCAGCCAGCATCGCATTTCACTCCTTAAACTGTCTGTCCAAGAATTATTGAGCTACACTCACAAAGAAGGCGAAAGAGTTGCCGATATATTATTGCCTAAACTTGCAAAGCTTGGCGTAGAGACGATTGCCAATGATGTTGAAAAAGCTCATCAGGCGGCCAATCTCATTGATCTGGACATCACTCTTGCGCAAGGACCCTTCATCTCACCTGCCCGAAGCTTGAAGACCAATAGCTCAAATGACGCGCATAAGTCTTCCCTAGACAATATCAGCTAGCTTAGCGTCGCGCTCTTTACAGAAATTATCGGCCAAATCGGTAAAATCTGCTCCAAAATTAATCATTTTGATTTTTTTCTTAGTAATTCGAAAATGTTTTTGGTGAATCCGTTGACATCGCTGTTGAGGGTCCTTATCTCAGCCCTGTTAGCACTCTACCTTATAGAGTGCTAACGCGTTTTAAACCCTGCTTTTCATTAGAAAACAGGTAGTCGCTCAAAAAATTGGGAAATTAAACGATGGCTAAAATGAACTTCCGTCCTCTTCACGACCGTGTTGTAGTGCGTAGAATTGAATCTGAAGAAAAAACTAAAGGCGGCATTATCATTCCTGATACTGCTCAAGAAAAACCATCCGAAGGCGAAATCGTTGCCGTTGGTTCTGGTGCCCGCGATGAAAGCGGAAAAATTGTACCGCTGGACGTTAAAGCTGGCGACCGCGTTCTTTTTGGAAAATGGTCAGGAACGGAAGTTAAAATCAATGGTGAAGATCTACTGATTATGAAAGAGACTGATATTATGGGCGTTATCGTCTAACTTCGTCCTAACTCCAAATACATGTAATTCATAAATTCAAATGAGTTGGTCAACTGGCCGCTCTTAAAGGAACCGAAAATGTCCGCTAAGGAAATAAAATTTGGCTCAGAAGCCCGCGAAAAAATGTTGCGCGGCGTTGATATCCTAGCCAACGCAGTAAAAGTAACACTCGGCCCTAAAGGCCGTAACGTTGTTATCGACAAATCTTTCGGCGCACCGCGTATCACCAAAGATGGTGTATCTGTTGCGAAGGAAATCGAACTTGAAGATAAGTTTGAAAACATGGGCGCACAAATGGTGCGTGAAGTAGCTTCTAAAACCAACGAAAAAGCTGGTGACGGAACAACTTCTGCTACCGTATTGGCCCAGGCAATCGTTAAAGAAGGCAACAAAGCAGTTGCAGTTGGCTTTAACCCGATGGATCTGAAACGCGGCATCGACATGGCTGTAACCGAAGTGGTTGCTGACTTGCTGAAAAAAGCCAAGAAAATCAAGACCTCTGAAGAAGTTGCCCAGGTTGGTACAATTTCTGCAAACGGTGAAGTTGAAATCGGTCAAATGATCGCTGAAGCTATGCAGCGTGTTGGCAATGAAGGCGTTATCACTGTTGAAGAAGCAAAAACTGCTGAGACAGAGCTTGAAG
>JAFMHL010000065.1 GCA_017854535.1 Nitratireductor sp. | reverse complement strand
CTTTCAACGAGGAGTTTGAAAGCCCGGTGGGTGTCTTCGATTCCCTCTTGCAAGCTCACCGACGGGTAGTCGGGGACATGTGCCCACAACGGCGCGTCATCGAGATCGGGCGGAAAGGGAAACGGGCTGCCCGAGGCGTTGACTTGCGCCCCATTCTCCAACTTTCTCACAATCGCCAGCCCGTTTTCGATGGTCTCGCAGGTGCCGTTCAGGTCAAACACCGGCGCGCCGAAGCCATCCTGGCTGATGGCGGCAATAAAGGCCGCGGCAGCCTCGCCCGCATAGAGCCAGCTATAATTGCCAGTATACGGTATGTCGAAAGGCAGGCCCATCGCAGCGGCCTGAATGGCCAGCGTGTTGCGCGAGCTCATGCCTTGATCGCGGGCGATGCCATAGACGACATTGGGGCGAATGCCGACAGATGGCACCTCCCAGTCCGCCCAGTAGACAAAGGCGCAGTGCTCGTTGGCGAGCTTGTATGCCCCATACAGCGTTTCCTTGTATGGGCCGCCAGGCGGCATGGCGAGTGCGGCGACCGACGAGGCATAGGCGGTGCGCCGAATCCCGGCCTCATGAGCCGTTTGCAAGACATTGATGGTGCCCTCCACATTGACCCGCGCGCCAAGGGCCGGGTTCGCGGCGCAAAAGGGTACTTGCAGACCGGCAAGGTGGATGATGGCTCGAATGTTGTGTTTTCTGACTATGTCGCCAAGGTGGCCAGCGTCAGTGACGTCGCAGATCTCCCAAGTCAGACACGCCGCCGCATCCCGCCCCATAACAAGCGCGGGTCGCGTGCGGTTGTCCTGCAAATCGGCGGCGACGCAGGGAATGCCCGAGCGGCTGAGGATGGCAAGAGCCCAAGCCCCTATGCAGCCACCGGCACCGGTGACCAGCACGGGCCCGTCAAAGGGGTTGGCCGGAATGAGAAACTTGTCGGTTAGAAAATCCATGAGTACGCTCCAGCGTTAGGCCAAGGTCAGAATGTCAAAAATCTTTTGTAAAGCATCAATAATATCTTGCAATACTGCGCGGTCTGTCACCTCTGGCCCGACGGATGGCAGGTGAAAAATGCTGAACGGTAATTAGCCGATTTTTGGCCAAGGTCCGCTGTCAGAAAAAACGGTCGTCGTTATTTCTATCGATTTCTAGGTCCAGCGCCTAATATTTTACTTTGGGTCAAACGCCTTGCTTGCGTTTTCGGGGACTTCAAGAAGGATCTTGCGTGGTGTCTTGTTGAAGCCTGCCTTGTTAAGCGGCTGCGCACTACCGGATCCGACCGTTGAGGTCGAAATGGTATCGACTCCCTGTTCAGTTGAGTCAGGTGCAAAGCTCAATGCGAGCAATCCCATGCAGAATAGACCAAGTGATGTTAGAAGAATTTTCATAAGGGCACCCATTTCGAATATAGATGCCAATATGATGCAACATGGTAAAGCGAAAGTTAATTTCGATGCGGCTGATAGGAACTTTCCTGATCAAAACTATATCTTGCTATATCTAGCTTGATCACATCCCCTGCTGGCATCACGCTTTGCTGCGTCCGCTGAAAAGAATGTACATTGCCGTTTCGCTTGAGATTACTTGCGCTGAAGCGACGGATCTTGCAACTGGCTCGCCCCTGCTCCCGATGGTTGAAGGTCACTGGCGAACGAAGTCGCGGCTTGAGCACAATTGGTCAGCCGGAATTCCTCCATTGCGAGGAGTAGGCTCCAACCAGAACGACTACCAAATTGCTTATATAGAAGCTTATTTGGCTTTCTGGAAAAATTATGGACCATCGTCAAGTTCCACTGACAAAGCCGCGCAGTCTACAACTTTCGGGATGAACATCACTACTAGCCACCTTGCCACCGATGATTAGGTTCATGACTCTTTACTGGGGAAGCTCCGCAAGGTCTGCTTCGAGTCCTTGGTTGGCAAGAATTACCTGTTGCAAATTGAATGACTTATCGTCATCTAGTGAATCTGGAGAATAGGTTTTTTAGTCAATCCTTACATCGGTGCGGACTTGAAATCTGTCTGGATCAAAAAACGCGATTGAGACTTCCATTAGAGTGCTATCGCGCACGTAGAGTTGAGCATCGATTTGCAAAATTGGCGCCCCAGCTGCCAGACCCATCAATTTGGCTTCATCGTTTGGGCAGGCAATGGCGCTAGCTGCTTGGCTTACGCGACCTACAGCGACGCCAAAGCTATCTTCGATTACACGGAATACCGACGTTCCGCTTTCTTGGAGCAATGGTTCAATTCCGGCATAACGCGCGGGTACATAAATTCGGCTAACATTGAATGGTTTAGTCTCCCCCGATAGGGTTCTAGTGCCGCTCACCTCAAGCCAATGATCCGTTTCGCTTTCAAAGCCTTCGAGTTGCCGAACATCAGCGGTGCGCACTGTTCGGGTTTGTATATTGGCTAAAACAGTATCGCGCCCAAGACTCAATAATTCATAGATACCTGTCGTGTTCATGTTAAACTGGGGCTTAGGACGATCAGAAACGATCTGGGTTCCAGAGCGCTTTTTACGCTGTAATACGCCAACGCGCTCTAGTTCTGCGAAAGCGAGACGTAAGGTAGAACGGCTCACACCTAGTTCTGCAGCATATTCAGCTTCTGGTGGAAGTCTGTGCCCAACCTCCAAAACCCCGATTTTTACTTGTTCGAGAATGCTATCAGCAACTTTTTGATAAAGCGCAGTCATTGCAAGGTCCTTGGGAGCCATAAAGCCAAATCAGGGAATATTGCCAGCAGTAGCGCGAAGCCCAGTAAGATCAAGAAAAATGGTAAAGCAGCTTTTGCAATTGTGCCGATAGATTCGCCAGTTTGGGACTGAATCACAAACAGATTGAACCCTACAGGTGGCGTGATCTGGCTAATTTCAACAGCTACCACAACAAAAACACCAAACCAAATAGGGTCAAAATTTGCAGCCGTTACGAGTGGCAATGTAATAGGTAACGTCATGACAATAATTGAGGTGCCATCGAGAAACATTCCCAGCACTGCATAAAAGATCAGTAGAACGACGATCAAAATGAATGGAGAAAGATCAAGAGCGGCAATCTCTCCTGCAATCGCTTTAGGTATTCCAAGAAAACCGAAGGCAGAGTTCAGCAACGCAGCACCTATAATGATCAAGCCAATCATTGCAGATGTCCGAACTGCACGGCGACCAGCCGCAACCATAGATAAGAAACTGAACCTACCCATGACAATCGAAATGATGACCGCGCCAAGTACACCAATCGCCGCTAATTCACTAACGCTAGCCAGGCCCAAATATAAAGAACCCATGATCGCTGCGATCAAAGCAGTTACCGGTCCAATATCTCGCAGCGCATTTAACCGTTCAAGCCACCCGGACTTTTCAGACATTGGCTGGGAACCAGAAATAATTTGGTGCAAAGCAATATAGAACATATACAGGCCTGCTAATGTGAGGCCTGGTATCACGCCTGCAATAAATAGTTCTAAGATGGATTGCTCTGCGACAACACCATAAATAATCATAATAATCGACGGCGGTATCAGAAAACCAAGGGTGCCTGCTCCCGCCAGAGAACCCATAGCTAGTTTACGATCATAGCCGCGTTTATCAAGTTCAGGAAGACTAACTTTACCTACGATTGCAGTCGTCGCCGCTGATGAACCTGACACCGCGGCAAAGAGGGTGGAGCCTACTACGTTCACATGGAGCAACCCGCCCGGCAGTCTGCCAAGCCAAGGCGCGAGTCCAGAAAAAAGAGAACGCCCCAATCCAGCCGCCACAAGGACTTCACTCATCAAGATGAACAAGGGCAAAGATAGCAGCGGCGTTGGTATCATCGCTCCCCAGATCACACCGCTGGAGAAAATATCCATGGGTATGTTAGGCTTGAATATTGCTAACAAAATATAGCCCGTAGCGAATAAGGAAAGTCCAATCCAAACCGAACTAGCTAGTAAGGCTACAAAGAGTAGAATGGTGACGATCGCAATTTCAAACATCGATTGGCTCACTATCACTGTCAGAAGCGCGCCATTCAAATGTTTGGTTTGACCAACGGCGAATGAGACGGGCCAGAAGGTCTAGCCAGAGCTGCACAATACCCCAAAGCACAAGCGCTTGTGGCACCCACAAAGGTGATTTGGTCACTGAGGTCGCCAGAATGTTACGGTCAAAGGAAGTTGATACTTTGGTCCACATTGCCAATATCATAAGAGATACGATTATAAGTGCTATGAGATTGGCTGCCATATCCAGCCATTTGGCGCCCTTATTTGGTAGCGCCTCAGCCAATAAAGATATTCGAACGTGTGTGGCAGCGCGTATGGCTGGTCCCGACGCTAAGGCAAAAACAGCGGCCATAGAATATTGGCTAAACTCCCAAGTGAACGAAAAGCTGCTGGCTTGAGCCCTGGCAACGACTTCTATCAGCATCAACGCGCAATAGCCGAAAATCAGCAACACAGCCAATGTTTCCGCTAGCCTTGAAAGACGATCAATTTTTGTAAGAATTATATCCATCTAAATGAAATGTGCCGGAGGTTTAAGTCCGGCACAATATCTTTATTTGCCAACTTTGGCTGTGTAGGCATCTACAATCGCTTTTGCCTCTGGCACTTTTTCAAAAAAGGTCACCCACATAGATTTGCCTGCTTCGGCCATTTTAGAGTTCAAGCTTTCATCAGCCTTGGAGATCGTCATTCCGTTGTCGACGAGTACTTTAGTTTTACTCTCATCTTCAGCGGCGGACGCAGCCCAGAAATCTGCTTCCATTTTGTCAGCAAGACCTTGGATTATGGCGCGCTCTTCATCACTCAATTTGTTCCAAGCATCCAAGTTTACCGTAACTGCGTCAGGTGACATGGACCAGTTTAGAGGATTGAAGTGCTTGGTGAACTGATAAAGTTTTGAGTTGGCACCTGTTGAAGTAGATGTCGCTGCGCCATCAACTGTCCCTGCAGCAACCGCCGCAGCCAATTCGCCAAAGGGAAGCTCTACAGGGGCAGCACCCATTTTTTCTAAGAACTCAAATGATGTCGCATTAAATGCACGAATGCGCTGGCCACTCATATCATCCGCACTCACTACAGCTGATTTGGTGTAGATACCAGGGGATGGCCAAGGCACGTAATAAAGGACTTTTTGATTTTTCGATGCAAATATTTCTTCGTATTTAGGCCCGGCGACCTCTAGCCAAGTTTTCATCTGATCTTGACCCTGTATGAGATAAGGCAATGTATCGATGCCAAGAAAAGGTGCCTCGCCTGCTTGCAGGAATAGCAGCATATCAGCCATTTGTACGATGCCGTTTTCGACGGCTGATAGCTTTTCGGTAATCTTCACACCGATCTCGCCAGACAAATGCACCGTGATATCTACCGAGCCATTAGTTTCCTTGCGCACAGCGTCAGCAAATTGCATTGCGCTTTGGGCGTGAAAATTATTCGCGCCCCAAGCAGTGCTTAGGTCCCATTTGGTTTCAGCCCATGCGGTAGAAGCGCTGAGAGCAATCGCGGTGGATGCCGCTAGTATTGATTTTAATAAAGTCATTGAGTTTCCTCCGTTTGCGTTTTGGTCAGTTGATAAATGGATTGGGCAACATTATTAGAAATAAGCCCATGCGATAGATCTCTGGCGACTGTTTTTCTATCGCGATTAATTGGGTTTCCAAATCCTCCTCCTCCGGGTGTTTGAAGAACCAGTCGTTCACCAGCCGGAATTGTGTAAAGTCCTTTGTCTTTGATTTGCGAGCCGTTGGTGATTGTCACCTTGCCTGCTGATCCGTTCTTGCCGCCACTGCGCCCTGATGGGCCGGTTGTCAGTCTTTCAAATGCAGCAGCAGACAAGGTCATGTCTTCATAGATACCGGAGCCGATTTCTATGCGTTGTGCTAATCCTCCGCGATATTGACCAGGACCACCTGAGTCAGGGGCAAATTGTTTGGAGTGATAGATCAAAGGAGCTGAGTTTTCGGAGACTTCGACCGACACTGCCCCAACACCTGAAGGAAACGCTGTGGTCGACAATCCGTCCAGCGTTGGTCGTGCGCCCATGCCTCCCAAGGCGACATTGAGCGATGTAAACGGCGTCTTGCCAGCGCCAGAAAGAGACATAGTCCAAAGCGCGCCTGAACTTTCTGCCAGCACTTCCCCCGGCAAAGCCTGTTCAAGACAACCCAGCATAAGATCGGGCAAAGCCTGCCCAATGACATGCCGCGCACTTACAGGACTTGGGCGTTCCGCGCTTACCACCAGACCGGGAGAAGCCGTGATCAAAATTGCATCTAAAGATGCCTGATTATTCGGAATATCAGGAGCCAGTAAAGCGCGGATACCGAATGCAGCATAGGCTGCGCTGTAATTGAGGGGGCAATTGATACCGCGATTTACTGCTGGCGAGGAACCGGTGAGATCGACATCGATACGCCCATCGCCAATCACCATTTTGGCTCGCAGTTCGATAGGTGCATCATATCCATCAAGTTGCATATGATTTTCGTAGGTTCCTTGAGGAGCTCGCGCTAGGGCAGATTTCGTTCCTGCTGCCGAGCGACCAAATATGAAATCTGAGACTTCTTTAAGGTCGGTGAGATCGTATTCACCCATCAGATCAATCAGACGTGCAACGCCCGTATCATTACATGTTAGCAATGAAAGTATGTCGCCTCGCGCTTCATGTGGGACCCGTGAATTTGTAGTAACGATCCTTAGCAGATCTTCATTGAGTTCTTTGCCACGGCGCAAATGCATAACGGGGATGGTAACACCTTCTTCGAATACAGATGCAGATTCTGCAGACCAACCTCGCCCTCCAACATCAACAATATGACTGGTTGACGCAAGAAAACCAATGATCTTGCCATCCAAAAAAGCGGGTGTCACAACAACAAAGTCGAAAACATGTCCTGCGCCAAGCCACGGGTCATTGGTCACCAGTGCATCGCCAGGTTTGAGATTTTCTGCAGGGACAACATGCAGCATTGCGTTGACAGATGCCGCCATAGTATTTACGTGACCCGGCGTTCCCGTCACAGCTTGCGCCAACATAGCGCCATCTGAGTTAAAGACACCAGCAGATAAGTCACCCGCCTCGCGCACAATCGCCCCAAAGGCAGCGCGCATAAGAGCGTTCGCCTGCTCCTCACAAACTGAAATCAAACGATTCCATAAAACGTTCTGCGCGACGATGTCGAGTTTGGCGGTCATAGCATGCTCCGTTCGAGTACAAGATGCCCTGTATCTGAAAGTTGAACGGACCAGTCTGGGCGAACCAAAGTCGTAGTTTGATCCTCACTTACAACAGTCGGCCCACTATGAACGGCACCGTCTAAAGCGCTGCGCCTAATAACGCAATATTCTAGGAAGTCTTGAGCTTTCAGATCATAGATATTGCGTTTGGCTTCTCCTGTACCCGGCACTTTTTTCGACATGACAGGCTTGTCCAATTCGCGTAATTCACGGGCGCTCACGCTAATCGTGACAATTTCAATTGGGATGTCTTGCATAAGAAAGCCAACCTGTGCCTCGTAACAATTCAAAAAGCTTATTTCGAGTTCGGCTAAATCGAGAACACCATTAATGTCTAATGTAAGCTCTAAACCCTGACCTTGGTAGCGCATGTCAACTTTGGTTGCCATGATGATCCTATCCATTGACACAGCTTCTGCAACGATCTTGCGAACATAACTCAACTGCTCAGAAATAAGCTTGCCAAGAAACTCTACATCCACTTCGTCTATCCTTGTCGTCACAGAAATAGCGCTTTCAAAAGCTACAGGCGAACGTAAAAAACCGACTGCTGATCCCACACCAGCATTTTGAGGGACAATGATACGGCTTATGCCGAGCTTCTCTGCGATCCTCGCTGCGTGTACCGCGCCACCGCCACCGGAAACTAGTAAGTCAAAACGGGTAACATCGAGCCCCAACTCGATCCCGTGAACCCGCGCTGCGTTGGCCATTGTTTCGTCAGCCAATTCAATAATGCCAGCCGCTGCTGCTTCAACTCTGTCAATCCCTAGCGATTTTTGAATATGTTCACCAATAGCAGACGACGCTAGCTCTGGCGTCAATTTAATCACACCACCAGCGAACCCGTCAGCATCGATATTGCCCGTTGCCAAGTGTGCATCCGTTATGGTTGCGTCATTGCCACCACGTCCATAAGCTGCCGGCCCAGGGATTGAACCAGCACTTTTGGGGCCGACGTTTAAGCGCCCAAGCGCATCAACTCTTGCGATTGACCCGCCACCTGCGCCAATCTCCACCAGTTCAACAGTCGGCACCCGGATCGGCAGTCCACTGCCTTTCATATTGCGCCAAGCACGCGCAACTTCAAATCGCCTTGTAGTTTGCGGTAAACCGTTTTCAATGAAACATATCTTGGCTGTTGTACCGCCAATATCCAATGACAGCGTTTTGTTGGAACCCATCTCACGGGCAACATAGGCAGCCAAAGCAACACCGCCCGCCGGCCCACTTTCGACCAAACGAATTGGGAAGCGCATGGCCTGATCGATTGTAGTCAACCCACCGCCTGACAGCATCATCATCAATGACCCAGAAAACCCGCGTGTTTGCAGTTGTGATTGCAATTGAGCAAGGTAGCGTGACATAAGCGGTCGCACATATGCATTGGCACAAACAGTTGAGAATCGCTCATATTCTCGGATTTCACCCGCGACTTCTGCACTTTGACAGATTGTTACATCTCCGCCAAACAGTTCGCCAAGCCGGTTAGCAACATAAGCTTCGTGTGACGAATTGCGGTAGGAATGAAGAAACCCAACAGCCACAGCTTTAACTTGCTGATCATGTAAATGCGCTGCCAATACGTCAATCTCATCATCTTGAGGCGCTTCCAAAACGGATCCATCGGCTAGGATGCGTTCCTTAATACCAAATCGCAAAGGACGCGGAACTAGGGGCTCAGGCATCTCAATATCAAGGGCGTATTGTTCAAAGCGCTTTTCATAGCGCATCTCTAAAACATCTCTGAACCCAGCGGTTGTAACCAAAGCTGTCTTTGCACCACTCCTCTCAATTAAAGCGTTTGTGGCAAGTGTTGTACCGTGAACAATGGTGCTAATATCCTGATAGGTGAGCGACAAGTCACACAGAATTCGATCGACACCATCTATCGCTGCTTTGTTAGGAGCTTGTGGGGTCGTCAGCACCTTGATGGACGAAATACCATCGGAGGTCTCCGCGACAACATCCGTAAATGTTCCACCAATATCGATTGCAACACGTACCATAAATTAAAGTACGTACTTTTTTTGTACATGTCAAATTCGAAATGATCATTTCGCTGCTAGAATTTTAGTTCGTCAAATTATGGTCGCAACAAAAAAATTAGTAAGTGACAACGGTGATCAATGGTAACTTGGTCCGCAACTCGGTCATTTGCGGCAGGTCAATTTTACTCCAATTGGAATAATGT
>JAFMHL010000064.1 GCA_017854535.1 Nitratireductor sp. | reverse complement strand
CGGCCCAAACCGGACCTTCAACCACGTCCTACAAGTTTCCCCAAAGCGGACATTCAACTAAATTGCGAGGGATTTGTGCCTGGATGGCGGCTGTGCGGATGGTGTGGATGGCTCCTGCTCCATCGGCGTCAAAGTGCGCCATACTGCAGAATGTTACGCAATTCGAATTTATGGGACGTTCAGTGGATTTTGCTCAAAAATCACCGATTCATTAAATCGGCCCATCACACCAATTCGTCGAGAAAGTGCAACTTCAGCTACTGAGAGGTATAACCGCCATCGACCGGAACGGCAGTACCAGTGATAAACGAAGAGCGGTCTGAGCATAACCAGACTATCAGTTCGGCCACTTCCTGAGGTGTCCCGATACGCCCCATCGGATGCAGCGGGTCCATCATTTCATCGGTCGACATTCCACCACCACTTGCTTGCTCAGCCAGCGAGTCGAGCATTCTTGTGTCAATACCGCCAGGACAGATCGCATTTACGCGAATGCCTTCCTTGGCGTACTCCAGCGCCGCATTCTTAGTCATCCCGATCACAGCGTGTTTTGAGGCGACATAGGGTGATAGGCCAGGGAATCCTATAAGCCCCGCAACGGAAGACAGGTTTACAATCGTTCCGCCACCGTTATTCCGCATATGCTCAATTTCCTGTTTAAGACAAAGAAAGACGCCCTTTACATTGACTGAAATAATCGCATCAAAATTACCTTCAGATTGGGCGTGAAATGGCACTACTTTACCCTCGATACCAGCATTGTTGCATGCGCAATCAATACGGCCATAATGATCAACGGCAGATTTGATCAGGGCGGTAACATCTTTAGATTTCGAAACATCCGCTTTTATGAACTTTGCCTCTCCACCGTTTTTTTCTATCAAGGCTACCGTTTCGTTGCCGCTGGCAGGATCAATATCCGAGACAACAACCTTGGCTCCTTCTGTAGCAAAAAGCATCGCTGTTGCGCGACCAATGCCTGCTCCAGCGCCTGTAACGAGTGCAATTTTCCCTTTTACCAGACCCATTTTCTTTTCCTCTACATATATTTAAAGCCGATTCAAAGCGGCATTTAGATTGTTCGGCACTTGCCGCTCATTTGGTAATTGATTGCATAAACAAACTCTGCGGACATTGATCAAAATCAATGTTCTGCGTTGCCTATGACAATACACTGCGAGCAGGTTTCTGGATCATTTGCGGAGTGGCTTTTATGAGAACCATCATATTGTGGAGTATGATTGCGCTGCTGAGCCTTGTAACAACCGGAATTACGCAGGCGCAAAACACCCAAACCCCGGAAGAAATCCTGAAAGCATGGCTGTCCTCACCTCATGCGGACTCAACTTCTGAGTCGTTTCGTCACTGGGACACAGAAGGGGAGATTCC
Organism: Nitratireductor sp.; assembly: GCA_017854535.1. Classification (GTDB taxonomy): domain Bacteria; phylum Pseudomonadota; class Alphaproteobacteria; order Rhizobiales; family Rhizobiaceae; genus Salaquimonas. Next base: position 8,166 of record JAFMHL010000064.1, on the reverse strand, counting down.
AGGCACTTGCGCAGTATGTCATTCAACAACCGGCATCACCGATTATCTTACCAAACCGCAAACCACCCCGGGAGTGATCGACCACGCTGTCCCCATCGGAACAACGATTGAATGTGATGCATGCCACAATACCGGCGCCAAGGATCTGAATTCCGTGCTGTTTCCCAACAGCCAGGTTATCGAAATCGAAGACAGTTCTGCAATTTGTTCTGTTTGCCACCAGGGTCGTACGACCATGGATCAGGTTGATGCAGGGGTTATGAATATTGACGATGATGAAGTCTCCCCCGATATCCGCTTCATCAATATTCACTATGCGGCAGCGGCATCAACCCAATTGGGCTCCACTGTACGTGGCGGATATCAATATGAAGGCCGCAACTATGCAGGCAAATTCACTCACGTCGAAAAACTTGACACCTGCGTCAGTTGTCATGATGCCCACACAACAAAAGTCGAAATAGCAGACTGTACCTCTTGCCATCAGGGCGTTGCAGATTTCAGGTCAATCCGGACTACACCTGCTGATATGCTGGGCGATGGAGACGCTTCAGCAGGCATCGGAATTGCTATCGACAAGCTCCATGATCGACTGCTCAGGGCAATCATGACTTATGCCAGCGAGAAAGGCGGAGTGGCAATTGCTTACTCCAAATCGGCTTACCCGTATTTCTTCAATGATCACAACGGCAATGGTAATGCGGACGATGATGAAGCTATATTTCCGAACAGTTATAAAAGCTGGACACCGCGACTTTTGAAAGCGGCTTACAATTATCAATTTGTTGGCAAGGATGGTGGAGCCTTCGCGCACAATCCCCACTATGTCATACAATTGATGATCGACAGCATCGAAAACCTTGCTGAAGTTTCGACAATAGACACAACTGGCCTTGCAAGGCCATAACGTGTTCGACCAATCCAAAGCTGCCGTACAAGGGAATGCACTGCTCTTCAAGTTCACAAAGGGATTGAAACTCAACGCGGGTGCCGGACCGAACGGAAACATCCCGAATGTTCCAGAAATCAACCATGTTGCTTTATTGGGTTCCGATTATCCCAGTGTAAAATTTGAAGTGAAAGTCACAGAAGGTGATGAGGTAAAATCCGGCCAAATTATATGTGTGGATCGGGATCGCCCTGAAATCCGTTTTATCGCCCCCGCTGCTGGAAAAATCTCACGGATTTCCTACGGTGCGCGCCGCAGGCTTGGAGCTCTTGTCATCTCAGTTGAAGGCAATGGCGAACTGGTATTTGATCCAGAGCCAGCCAGCAAGGATCGATTGGCTCTGCGCAACCTGCTACTTGAATCCGGAGCTTGGACAAGTCTGCGGTCTCGCCCGTTCGGCCATATACCAAATCTAGATAGCTGCCCCAGTGCCATCTTCATCACAGCTACTGACTCCTTTCCTTTGGCTGTAAATCCAAGTGAAATCATCACTGCGCAATCGGAAATGTTCCAACGAGGGGCAGAAGCGCTTACACGGCTTACCGATGGTCCAGTTTTTGTATGCCAAGTACCCGGACCACCATTGATAGAGACTCACGGTCGATTGGAGATTGTCAGTTTTTCTGGTCCGCATCCGTCGGGTTTGCCCGGAACCCATATACACCATCTTATGCCAGTATCTCACCAACGATCTGTCTGGCAAATCGGATATCAGGATGTTCTAGCCATTGGTCATCTTTTGAAAACTGGCCGGATAATGACGAAGCGGACACTTTCAATTGGCGGGGCCGGCCTGGCAAAGCCAGCACTGATTAGCGCGCCACTTGGCGCTAAATTGGCAGAATTGGTTCGACATCTTACATCTGCAAATAGCCCCACTCTGATCTCTGGATCCATTTTATCGCGGCGGGATACGGCCTATTTGGGGCGATACGATCTTCAGGTCACGGTATTAGAACGCGAAAGCCCTGTAAGGCCAGTCCGCCCTTTCTGGCATCGCCTGTTGGATTGGCTGCCATATTCCCAGCAAAAAGCAATTATTCCCTTGGAGGCTTTTGAGCGGGTATTTCCGTTTCATATCCTGCCAGCCCCGCTGATGCGGTCATTGGCTGTGGGTGATGTTGAAACCGCAATGCGACTGGGGTGTCTTGAGCTCTTGGAAGAGGATCTGGAACTGTTGAGTTGGCTATGCCCTTCAAACAGTGATTACGGCGCTCTCCTGCGGCGTGCACTGGAGTCGCTTGTTGAGGAAAGCGGTATATGAGGGTTTCAGACACACACCGCTACGCGTTTTGGGATACTAATCGTGTGATTGCTATTACGGTTCTTGCACTTCTGCCTTCCCTAGGCGTTACAATTTGGGAAAATGGCTCGGCAATAATAGCACCATTGACTTTTTTAGCAGGTCTATCGGTGTTCTGGTATTCTGTGTTTGCCCGGTTAAGGCAGATGCCCATGTGCTGGGACGGCATCTCTTGGGCAATTCTTTTCGTGTTGTTCCTCCCCGACGCGGTTCCACTCTGGCAGCAAGGTCTCGCACTGTCATTCGGGGTAATCATGGGAGCACTTATCTTCGGTGGCCATGGTCGTGGCTTCCTTAATCCGGTTACCGTCGGTATTGCATTTTTACTGTTTTCTTTTCCCGGTTCAGCGTTACAAACGCCGACAGTTTCCACGACAATCGCCGCAGTATATGGCGGTGCATTGTTATTGGCGACAGGTCTCCTCTCATTGCGGATTGTGGTTGGATTCGCAGGTTCCTTTGCGCTGCTCGGAACGCTTTTTTCTGTTCCAGATTTATGGGAAAGCGCACGCAATGCCAGCCTTTTACTCGGAGTGGTGTTCCTGATAGGCGATCCGATCGCTGCAGCGTCCACCAATCCAGGACGATCGATATACGGATTGCTCGCAGGTTCATTGGTAATATTTCTCACATTATCAACAGATGCTTCTGGCATTCCTGCAGCGACTGTCTTTGCAGCGCTTCTCTCCAGCATCTTTGCCCCCTTGATTGACCAGATCGTCATTTGGACAAATGTCCGGCGACGGGCAGGAAGGCAGATCAATGGCTAGTTCCCCATTATCGCTGTGGCGTCGTTTTCTTGTCCTACCAAATGATACACTCTCCAAAACGCTGGGCATCGCGCTTCTGGTAGCTTTGGTGTCTGCCACTACTGTTTCTGTGACTTCTGTGGTGCTGAAGCCGCGCCAGGATGAAAATGTTGCAATAGCGCGTGAAGCAAAATTGGCTGCAATGATTGCCGCCCTTCCGGGGCTTGCTGACATCCTTCGCGAGACTGGTGCTGAAACCCTTGATACTGAAATCATTGACCTGGAAACAGGTGACTTTTTACACGACATCAATATGGGGAGCTTTGATTTCATTACGGCACAAACCGATCCGGATCAAAGCACAGTCATGTCGCCCGAAGAGGATGTCGCTGGAATTGGGCGAAGACCGAACCAAGCGTTGGTTTACCTGGTAATGGGAACCGATGACCTGGAGTTGGTGATTTTACCTGTTTATGGCGCGGGGTATCAATCAACCATTCGCGCCTATCTCGCCCTCAAGGGCGATCTCAATACGATCGCCGGGATAAGTATTTATGAACAAGGCGAGACGCCGGGACTGGGTACTCGCATCACTGATCCGGCATGGCTGGACACCTGGTCGGGAAAGCAGATCAGAAATACCAGCGATGAGGTTGTGATCACAGTGGTTCGGGGCAGTTCAAATAATATCAACGAAGTCGATGGTATTACCGGCGCAACAAGATCGACCACAGGGGTCGCCAACCTTGTGAAATTCTGGATGGGTGAAAAGGGTTACGGTCCGTTTCTGAAGCGTTTGAGAGAGGCGGGGAACTGAGATGGCGAAATCAAATCTGTCTTATCTTACCAACCCAATTGTTGATGACAATCCCGTCACCTTGCAGATGCTGGGTATCTGTTCAGCATTGGCAGTAACCACCTCGCTTTCCACGGCGCTGACCATGAGTATTGCATTGATAGGCGTTCTTACTGCCTCCAGCGGGACGATCAGCCTGATCCGCAATCACATACCTACTTCAATAAGATTGGTTATACAGATTACCATTATTGCATCGCTTGTTATAGTTGCTGACCAGTTTTTAAAGGCATTCGCATATGAAATGAGCCTACGTTTGTCGGTTTTTGTGGGGCTGATAGTAACTAATTGTCTCGTTTTGGCCCGTGCAGAATCATTCGCAATGCATAATCGCGTCATCCCAAGTCTTTTCGATGCACTAGGCAACGGTCTCGGATACAGCCTGATCCTGTTGCTGGTGGCAACTGTTCGGGAATTATTGGGAGCAGGATCGCTTTTCGGCATGCCAGTTCTACCTTTGACAAGTGATGGCGGCTGGTTTGAACCGCTCGGTTTCATGCTTCTGGCACCAAGCGCCTTTTTCATCATCGGATTGCTGATTTGGGCAATTCGCTCCAGACGGCATAATCAGGTTGAGGTAAATGAATTTCCGCTAATCCTGCCCTACCAGGATAAACCGCATGATTGATCTTTTTTTCCGGTCAGTATTCGAAGAGAATTTGGCTTTGTCCTTTTTCCTGGGCATTTGCACTTTTCTAGCGGTTTCCAAGCGCGTGGAAACAGCATTAGGATTGGGCATAGCAATGATAATTGTCCAATCCATTACGGTTCCGGTGAACCATCTGATCTTTCAAGGTCTTCTTATGGAGGGAGCCTGGGCATGGGCCGGATTGCCAAAAGCTGATCTGGGTTTTCTGAAATTGATTTCCTTTATCGGTTTTATCGCGGCAATCGTGCAGATCCTTGAAATGTTGCTGGATCGGTATGTGCCGACACTTCATCGCAGCCTCGGTATTTTCCTGCCATTGATTACCGTGAATTGCGCGATTCTGGGCGCCAGCCTGTTCATGGTCGAGCGTCGTTATGACCTGTCCGAAAGCATGGTTTACGGACTGGGTAGTGGGGTCGGTTGGGCACTCGCCATCGTGACTTTTGCAGCCATCCGTGAACGTTTACGCTATGCTGACACCCCCGAGGGTCTGCGCGGGTTGGGGCTGGCTTTCATTGTCACCGGCATCATGTCGATGGGTTTCTCAGCCTTTATTGGGATACGTCTACCATGACAGAAACACTTCTTGGCATCATTGTTTTTGTTGGCATGACCCTGACTCTCACAATTCTGGTCATTTCCGCACGGGCTTTTCTCGTTCCGAGCGGTAATGTGGTTGTGAAGGTCAACGAAGATCAGGAGATTATAGGGCGGTTGGGTGATAAATTGCTGTCAACATTGGCTGAAAACGGAATCTCCATTCCTTCCGCCTGTGGTGGTGCAGGAACCTGTGGTCAGTGCAAGATACAGATTACTGAAGGCAGCTCGGATGCGTTGCCGACCGAGGCGGCGCTACTTTCCCGTCGAGACATTGCAGACGGGTTACGACTTGCTTGCCAGACAACCATGCGAAATCAGATGAGCATCAGTCTGCCTGAAAGCATGTTGTTTGCAAAATCGTGGGATTGCTCCGTCATTTCCAGTCGAACCGTGGCACCCATCATCCGAGAAATTGTGTTAGACCTGCCTGAAAAGGCGGACTTCTCCTTTACCCCAGGCGCTTTTGTTCAGGTGGAAGCACCAGCATACTCCTTGCGTTTTGCCGATTATGCAGTTTCAGAAAAACATCAGGTAATCTGGGATCGGCTGGGCTTAAGCGACCTAATGATGGCGAATAAGGAGAAAGTCTCCAGGGCTTATTCAATCGCCAATAACGCCAAAGAGACGAACGGTATATTGGTCTTGCTCATCCGGCTGGCACTGCCGCCTCCAGATAATCCCTCGGTTCCACCGGGAATTGTGTCCTCTTGGCTTTTTGGGAGAGAGGTCGGGGATAAAGTAACGATTACCGGCCCTTTCGGCACTTTTGCTGCAAAAGAAAGTCACCGGGAAATGATCTTTATTGGTGGCGGTGTAGGCATGGCTCCGTTGCGGGCGATTGTCTCTGATCAACTGGAAGGACAGGGCACACAACGCCGAATGAGTTTTTGGTACGGTGCCCGTAGCCGCGTCGATTTGTTCTATGAAGAGGAGTTTGATCGCCTTCAGGCAGCGCATTCAAACTTTTCCTGGACTCCAGCCCTATCTGATCCAGCGTCCAATGACAATTGGAAGGGGGAGATCGGCTTCATTCACGAAGTGGTGTTTCGAAGGTATCTCGCGAAACATCCTGCACCACATGAATGCGAATATTATTTGTGTGGCCCACCTCTGATGATCAGGGCTGTACTAGCGATGTTGGAAGATTTGGGCGTTGATCCCAATCATATCTTTAACGACGATTTTGGAGGCTAGCTGATGACCATCACGCGGAGGGGCTTTCTTGCTGGAACCGGGGCTCTATTTTCAACGAAGGCTCTTGGTGCTTCACAAAGGGATATAGTTCAAATTAACATTCCTGCTTTTGGCGCCGACTGCAAGGTGACCATTGCCAACGAAATTGATTTCGATGCAGTCACGATTGCGATCAAGGCTGTCATAAGTACCGTCAACGCCACGATGTCACCTTTCATCCCAACATCCGAAATCTGTCGAATTAACAAGACCGACACAACCGAATGGCTAGCGCTTTCACCGGCGACGCTCATGACCCTTATTGAGGCCAAACGAATTGCGGCATTGACCGGAGGCGCTTTCGACCCAACCCTTGGCGGGTTGGTTGGGCGTTATGGTTTCGGACCAATAAGGCAAAAACCGTTCGGTTCCTTTGATGATCTTCAAATCGAGAATGGATTGGTGAGGAAAGGACATCCGTTACAGTCTCTTGACTTGTGCGGAATCGCCAAAGGGTATGCCCTTGATGAAATGGTTGCCGCGCTCAATCGCCTTGGTCATGATAGTTTCTTTGTCGAGTTGGGAGGGGAAGTCTTCGGGGCCGGCCTTCATCCTGAACATCGGCAATGGCGCGCTGGTGTCGAGCTATCCATGCCCGGAGATCGGACACTCAAACGAATCGTGAGAATTTCGGAGGAAGCGCTGGCAACTTCAGGTGATCGGATAAACAGCTACAGGTATGGTCACAACCGCTACAGCCATATCATCAATCCAAAAAACAGACTTCCAGCAGATACTTCATTGACATCAGTGTCCGTCTTTTCTTCATCTGCAATGACAGCTGATGCCTTGGCGACAGCCCTTTTTGCCATGGGCCCGGTATCGGGAATTGCGTTCGCCGAACAAAACTCGATAGCGGCATTATTCCAGTTACGAAATGAAGACGAGATTGACGAAATCCTCACAGGCACATTTTCAAGCCGCTTACTTCGATAGGGACAAATCATGCTGACATTTTTGATAACCTTCGTACTTTTACTTCTTTCTGTAACAGGATTGGCGCTTGGCGTGATTTTTGGAAGATCTCCGATCAAAGGCTCTTGCGGTGGGCTTTCGTGCATACCAAAAGCTGAATGCATGGGATGCCCAAAGCAATGCAACCGGGATCAAACAGATGAATGACCTTCCAAAAATCAAGGATATCATGGCAACTGAACTCGTCTTGCTGCGCCCTGAATTGGAGATAATTCATGCCATGAAAATCTTGTTGGAAAACCGGGTATCAGGGGCTCCGGTAGTCGATGCGGAAGGTCTCATTGTTGGTGTGCTGTCGAAAAAAGACTGTCTGCGAGCAGCGCTGAATGCATCCTATCATCAAGAATGGGGTGATCCCGTTTCACGATACATGAGCAAAAACATCGAAACACTTGATCCGGAACTTGATCTCGTGGAAGCAACAGTAAAATTTCTCGCCAGTGATTTCAGAAGATTTCCAGTGGTAAAGGATAACCGGTTGATTGGACAGATCAGTCGGGCGGATCTGTTAAAAGCGCTCATTGATAATTGGAGCTGAAAAATGAGCTAATCTTATTGATTAAGAGCCTGATTGAAAAGTAGTTGAGTGATATCAATGGGATGTGATTCCTTCGGATTGTAAGATTCGAAAGGAGGATCAAATGTCCTGGGATGATACCACTCGCTGCCAGCATAACCGGGATCACCTGCGTTATCCAAGTGATTTGACTGATCGGGAATGGTCGATCATTGAACCGTTTATTCCTGCTGCCAGGTTAGGAGGTCGCCCGCGCAAGACGGATATGCGCGAGGTGGTCAATGCAATTCTGTTTTTGGCCAGTGGCGGTTGCCCATGGCGGATGCTGCCCAAGG
>JAFMHL010000063.1:5987-9685 GCA_017854535.1 Nitratireductor sp. | reverse complement strand
CCGGATAAAACCGTTTTGATTGCCACCCATCGCAACTCATTATTATCACTCGTTGATCGGCTGATTGTGATTGAGGCTGGCCGGATCATTGCCGATGGTCCCAAAACAGAAGTGCTCCGGAATCTTGGAGAGATGGCTTCTAAAAAGCGTTTGAAAGTGCGGAGTTCTTCAAATGCAAAAAAGTGATTTTGATTTTGCAAATGACATTAGAAAGGCTACAGAACAAGCTGGCTCCAAAGGCGCCTGGATTTTCCTTTTTATGATTATTCTAATTATCTCCAGCTTTTTGTATTGGGCTTCAATTTCATATATCGAGCAGGGCGCGGTTGGCATTGGAAGGGTAATTCCGTCAAGCCAAACTCAGCTTGTTGAAAATCTCGATGCAGGGATTGTTCGAGAAATATTGGTTAGGGAAGGTGATCTTGTTAAACTCGGCGAAGTGTTGGTTCGAATGGAAAACACGGGCGAAAATTCCAGATTGAGTGAGCTGGTCCAGCGTGAGCTAGAGTTAAGTGCAGAATTGGCTCGCTTAAAATTGGAGATTAATCTCCAAAGAAATTTTATACCTGGGTTAGACATATCGCGATTTCCAGAAAAGATTATTCAGGATCAAAGAACGATTTTTGTAGCCAAATTAAAACGGCTTGATGAAGCCATTCAAATCAGGCGATTTCAAAGAATTCAGAAAGTTCAGGCGCTCGCTGAAGCAAATGCTAATGTAAAAAAACAGAAACAAGCGCTAGAACTGGCGCAGCGTGAACTCAAGCTGACGTCGGATCTTTTTAAAAAGAAGGCTGTGCCGGAATTAGAATTTATCAAAGCCAAGCGTTCCACTTTAGATTTGGAGGGTAACTTGGAAATTACGTCGGCATCAATTTCTCGTATTGAAGCAGAAATTAGTGAAATTGAATCGCAGATCAAATCTGAGGAATCAAACTTCATTATAGCCGCACTTGAGCGTAATTCGCTGGTCAATTCTGATTTAACGGCAGTCGTAGAACGAATAAAGGAAGCAAGTGAAAAAGTTAGGCAATCTGACTTGCGGTCTCCTGTTGAAGGTATCGTTAATCAGTTAAATGTTGCAGCGGTTGGCGAGGTTCTTTTACCTGGATCAACGGTTGCGGAAATTACCCCAATTGAGGATAAGCTGCTAATTGAAGCTGAAATTCGCCCTCAGGATATCGCATTTATTCGGCCAGGCCTTAAAGCGAATATTCGATTATCCGCTTATGATTTTACCAAATACGGCTCGTTTGTTGGAGTGGTTGACCGTATTGGCGCGGACACTGTAGTGAATGATGACAAACAGTCGTTTTTTCGTGTGATTATCTCAACCGATGAGGCGAACGCGGTTCCAGAAGACGTAAAATTCATTCCAGGAATGGTTGCAACCGTGAATATATTAACTGGCGAAAGGACTGTTTTGGATCTAATTTTGAGGCCGATCTTGAGGGTTAAAGATCAAGCGCTAAGAAATTAGTTTTGGACTTTATTCTTACCTTACTGAGTAATGTACTATCATTATGTATTTTTCTCAATTTTGCATTCAGTTAACGACGTTTTTAAAGAGTCATTTATTAATAATCTATTAATAGACTTTTACCTTGAAAAGCTGTATAAGTAAAGGGTTTTGTGGGGCAAGGAAGAAATCAAAATGTATGATTCGTCGGTGCCAGGCCCAAATTCTGCATCTGGAAAAGTTATTTTATCTGATGCCAGTGCAGATGCACTGGTTATAGATGACGCGCATCTGATGTTCACAGGAGACTATAGTCGTTTTGGTGATGACTTGCTTATTACCAGCGAGGTGAATCACATCACCATCGTAGACTATTTCGGTTCAGATTCCGGCCCTGATCTAAGAAGCGCTGATGGTGCTAACTTGTCTTTCAATGCTGTCAAGTCTTTAGCTGGGCCTGAAAGCCCTGCTGTTTATGCGGTAGAAGGTGAAGTTGGTTCGGATTTGGTTGAGATCGGGAAAGTAATATCCTTATCTGGCAAAGCATTTAGTAAGAGTTTAAGCGGAATTGAAGTTGAGCTGAAAGTCGATGCGCCGGTATTTCAGGGAGATGTTGTTCGGACCGAAGATGACAGTGATCTTGGAATTACTTTCGTTGATAAGACAGTCTTTTCGCTTTCTTCAAATGCAACCATGATACTCGATGAGTTGGTATACAATTCTGCTGGCGATTCTGAAAACAGTATGGCCTTTAATTTGGTACAGGGCGCATTTGTATTTGTTACAGGCGAAATTGCCCCTACTGGCAATATGAGCATAGAAACGCCCGTTGCTACAATGGGTATTCGCGGTACGACCCCTAAAGTCAACATTAGTGCTAAATTTGGTGTGACTGAATTTTCCATTCTTCCTGATCCGGGCACTGAAAAAGTGGGCTCTTATGTTCTGGTAAGTAAGCTGGATGGTAATGTCTTGGGTACGGTTAATGCAACCGGTTCTAAATGGGTGCTCACATCTCTGACCGGCGAATTGGTGGAAGTGGAAAAGTCGGGCATCGATCTTTTAGAAGATAGGGTTGCGCTCGATCAAATTCGTGAAGTTTTCAGCAAGGCGCTCGCAGATAGAGCTGGTCTAGATGGCAGTAATCAGTATGCGGAGGCTAATTCTCAAATCGCACTTGACAATAGTGCTGAGGCTGAAGATGGCGACGAAAATGCAGAAGAGGCATCTGATGAAGACGAGCTTCTTGATGATGTTTCCGGCACGAATGACGATGCTCCGATTGCCTTTGATGATTTCTTTACAACTGGCGAAGACAGCGTTTTAACCAAAGCAAATGTGATAAAGGGCGGCGGCAGTCAATCTGACTATGATCCTGACACCTATGCTATTACAGTTTCCCATGTTGACGGAAATGCACTGAGTTTTTCGGCCATAGGAATCGCAAGTGTTGTTTTGAAATCTGGTGCATTGCTGCTTATTACCCCAGGTGGTGATATTACCTATGATGCGAATAACGTTTTTGATTTTCTTGGTCTGGGCGATAGCGATGATGATCACTTTACCTATACAGTTAGGGATCCGAATGGTTCGACAGCTAGTGCCAATGTTACAATAACGCTGACGGGATCCAACGATCAACCAGAAATTACCAATATTAATTACGAAGTTGGTCATGAGTCATTTGACGAAAATTCCGTTCATGATGGGGCAATCACGGAAAATACAGATATTACGGGCGACAGCGCTGTTAGAACCGCAATCGGTAGAATCAACTTTGAAGATGTGGATGCTTCCGATAGGCACGAGACACTTCCTAGTGATCCGGTGGTCACTTGGACTGATGACAATAATGTGCCGCACTCGTTGTCACCGATCGGGACGCTTAAGCTGACTCTTACGGAAACTGCCCCTGTCACGAGCCCGGTTATTACATTTGATGTGAATGGCAATATTATATCGGTTCCTCCAAGTATCGAAGGAAATGTAGTTTGGGAATACACTGTCGCTGATAGTGAATTAGATTTTCTTGGGGCGCTTGAAACGCTAGAGCTGGTTTATACGGTTACAGTTAGAGATGACAGCGGAGTGGCTTCTGCAAGCGGTGATGATGAATCTCGAGATGTGACTCAGGAAATCACTGTGGTGGTTACTGGTTCAAATGATATACCGGTGATCACGGCTTCAGTCCTTGATCCTGAACATATTATTGGCACTGTGAGCGATGTTGCCGAGGGGG
>JAFMHL010000063.1:4781-5887 GCA_017854535.1 Nitratireductor sp. | reverse complement strand
TCAGTCCTTGATCCTGAACATATTATTGGCACTGTGAGCGATGTTGCCGAGGGGGTCGCAGACGATCCTTCCAGCGATGCTGATGGCAGCCCGCTGAACACCACTGGCTTGATCTCCTTTGCTGACGTTGATCTGACCGACCGTCCGACAGCTTCGGAAGCGACGGCTTCTGTTACGTGGACAGGCCAGGTTCCGGCCTTGGACGAGGGTGCTGAGGTTCCGGCCGAGGCTGTAGATCTGACGGAAAACCTGACGACAGAACAGCTGACTGCCATTGAGAACGCCTTCACGATCACCCCTATCGATCCTGTTGGCGAGGACGAGGTAAGCTCCAATACCAATGATGGGACCATCTGGTGGGATTATACGATCGCTGAGTCTGCGGTCGACTTCCTTGGTGAGGGCGAGAGCATCACGGCGGTGTTCACGATCACCGTTACCGATGATGAGGGCGCAACCGATACCCAGGATGTGACGATCACGATTACTGGTGCAAATGATGCTGCGGTTATCTCAGTCCTTGATCCTGAACATATTATTGGCACTGTGAGCGATGTTGCCGAGGGGGTCGCAGACGATCCTTCCAGCGATGCTGATGGCAGCCCGCTGAACACCACTGGCTTGATCTCCTTTGCTGACGTTGATCTGACCGACCGTCCGACAGCTTCGGAAGCGACGGCTTCTGTTACGTGGACAGGCCAGGTTCCGGCCTTGGACGAGGGTGCTGAGGTTCCGGCCGAGGCTGTAGATCTGACGGAAAACCTGACGACAGAACAGCTGACTGCCATTGAGAACGCCTTCACGATCACCCCTATCGATCCTGTTGGCGAGGACGAGGTAAGCTCCAATACCAATGATGGGACCATCTGGTGGGATTATACGATCGCTGAGTCTGCGGTCGACTTCCTTGGTGAGGGCGAGAGCATCACGGCGGTGTTCACGATCACCGTTACCGATGATGAGGGCGCAACCGATACCCAGGATGTGACGATCACGATTACTGGTGCAAATGATGCTGCGACAATTACAGCTTCGGTAAGTGAGGATACGAGTGTTACAGAAGCAGGCGGTGTTGATAATAGCACAGCCGGTGATCCTGACGCCTC
>JAFMHL010000063.1:0-4681 GCA_017854535.1 Nitratireductor sp. | reverse complement strand
GTGTTACAGAAGCAGGCGGTGTTGATAATAGCACAGCCGGTGATCCTGACGCCTCTGGCGTGTTGACCGTATCGGATGTTGATTCTGGCCAGACAGTGTTTGCGGCGGTTGCTGCAGGAGACCTGATTGGCACTTATGGTACGTTCACATTCAATGAAACCACAGGCGCATGGACCTATACGCTTGATCCAGATCTGTCTGATGGCCTTGTGGATGCACAAGAGGTTAACGATACATTGACGGTGGCATCTATCGACGGAACGGCCTCGGAGACGATCACAGTTGATATTGTCGGTGCGAATGATGCTGCTACAATTACGGTCTCGGATAGTGAGGATATGGGTGTTACAGAAGCAGGCGGTGTTGATAATAGCACAGCCGGTGATCCTGACGCCTCTGGCGTGTTGACCGTATCGGATGTTGATTCTGGCCAGACAGTGTTTGCGGCGGTTGCTGCAGGAGACCTGATTGGCACTTATGGTACGTTCACATTCAATGAAACCACAGGCGCATGGACCTATACGCTTGATCCAGATCTGTCTGATGGCCTTGTGGATGCACAAGAGGTTAACGATACATTGACGGTGGCATCTATCGACGGAACGGCCTCGGAGACGATCACAGTTGATATTGTCGGTGCGAATGATGCGCCGGAGATGACTGCGAGTGGTGTTTTAGTCAATGCAACAGAGGGCAATGGATCGGTGATCGTTGATGGCGGATTTCTAATCGCTGACATTGATAGCGTTTACCTCCATTCAGCGACTATGGAGTTAACCACTGACTCTAATCTCGATTTCCTTCAATACGATGAATTGAATGGTATTTCGGGTATTTTTGACCAGGTAACAGATACTTTGACCTTAACGGGTAACGCCACTGTCTCTGAATACGAAGCAGCTCTTCGGTCAATTTCCTTCCAAGCTGAAGGGGCTTCTGTGGAAATGAGAACGGCCGAAATTACAACTAGTGTTTTTGATGGAACCAACCACAGCGCAGATGTTACGACCGCAGTGTCAATCATGGCCATGGCCACTTGAAAATTGAAAAGAATGGTTTAGTGCGTACAATAGTTCTAATAGCTTTCTTATTTTTTTTCAATTTGATATTGGCAACCTTGGCCAATGCCTCAAATGAAGAAGTTGGAGCAATAATTAGTAACCTGTTCAAGGCCGACAAAGTCGAAACCGGCTCACTCAATCTCAATGAGCGTATGGAAGAACTGGAAGCATTTTACCAAAGTCGAAGTTTCAAACCTATTTGGGTTCGGGATGATGGGTCAAAAGGTAAGGCAAAAGCCTTGCTTGTGGAGCTTAATAGGTCACTGGTTCATGGCTTGGATCCAGGTTTTTATCAAACTGAAAAACTATCAAAATTGATGAGGTCTGAGAAACCGGACGAACTTGCAAGGCTTGAATTACTTTTCAGTGGAGCTTTGGTGGACTATGGATATGATCTTGCTAACGGTCATGTGGACTACAAGCTTGCACCGGAACAGGTACAAATCAAACCGATAATTCGAAGCATAACAGAGGTTCTGGACGGAGCGGAACAAGCTGGAGAGCTGCGTACATTTGTCAGTTCACTGCTCAATGTTGATGATCGCTATGTACGATTACTTACCAAAATTAGTGAAATAAATAGAGCGAGCTCATCCCGTCTCTGGCCGAAATTTTCAACGGATATTCCTGAGTTAGAGTTAGGTAATAGCCATCCTGAAATAGTAGGCATAAGAACTTATTTGATGTTGATGGGCGATTTTATCATTGCCGACTTTACCGAACGCGATGAATTTGATCGCCCACTTCAACAAGCCGTTATAAGTTTTCAATCGCGCCATGGCTTTCCCATGACTGGGAAACTGGATCGCATGACACTTGATGAAATTTTGCTTCCAATTGAGAGGATGGTTGAAAAAATAAGCATTAATTTAGAACGCCGTCGTTGGCAAAACCGTGAGATCGGTCAAAAACATATCTATGTGAATTTGTCTGATAACCAGGCAAGGCTGGTAATCGACGAAGAGAAGGTAGGCGAATTTGAATTGGCCCGCCAAGCATCAGATGAGCAAATACCAACTTTTTATGGAAAAATTACCCATATGAGTTTGCCTAAATCAGGTATGGGTTTGCAACTGGTCATCATGGCCGACAAACCTGATGGGAGCCAAGGCTTAAAAATTAAGATTAATCTTGATGGCGATGCGAAAGAGATGGCAGAGTTGATTTCAGGAGAACCGGGCAACTATCCAAGTGCCGCCTCAAAGCACGTTGAACTGAACGAGCCTGTCAATATATTTGTTACTTATGTTACTGCCTGGGCAAACAAAGATGGCTCCATCCATTTCAGGCAAGACCGATATAACAGAGACTTAGTATTGGAAAAATACCTGGCAGTTAATTGAAAAGGTTCTGGAAATTCATCTAAAACAATGAATGACGTTAAGATCCTGCTCGCGTGGTTTGGACACTAACACAATTACATATCAACCAAAAGTTCATTGCCGAACCAATAGGGATTCGGGGTCGTATAGGCATTCATTGACGATCTCTGCCTTTACTGGCTTGCCAATAACCTCCGCTTCCACTTGGGTTCCAACAGTGGAAAACTTAGGGTCAATAAAGCCCATGGCAATGTTTTTGCCCACGCGATGACCCCAATCAGCCGATGTGATCGTTCCGATTACTTTGCCATTAGATATAATGCTGTCACCACCATGGGCAGGAGCATGGTTGCAATCGAGAACCAAGGAGACAAAACCGGTTTTTGCAGTGGATTTTTCCAAGGCGGACTTGCCGACGAATTCAGACTTATCCATTTTTACGAAACGCCCGAGGTTGGACTCGAACGGTGTGAATTCCGTAACAAGATCCGCCTTCCAGTGACGATAGCCTTTTTCCATGCGCATGGATTCCACGGCTCTTGATCCGAACATACGGATGCCAAAATCATTTCCGGCATTCATCAAAGCAAGATAAGCCGAATACAACTGAGCATTTGGAACATGGATTTCATAGGCTAGTTCGCCTGAAAAGCTCACTGACATAACAACTGCCGGCGCAATGCCAATGAAGGCATGACGAACTGAAAGCCAAGGGAAAGCCTCAGGCGACCAGTCTTCTCTGGAAACTGCCGAAAGCACATCACGAGACTTTGGTCCTGCAATCACTAGAATAGTGTGTTCATTGGTTAAAGACTTGATCGATACAGATCCGTCTTTTGGCAGATGCTTGGTCAGCCAATCCATATCGTGATATTCGGAAGCTGCGGCAGAGCCGAACCAAATTTTGCCATCGTCGAGATAGGCAAGGGTTGCTTCCCCTTTGATGTTTCCAAAGTGGTTCAACATATAGCCAAGCGCGACGCGGCCCGATTTGCGCTTTACGCTGCCACAAAACATCGTATCAAGCCAATCTTTGGCACCGTCACCAGCGATTTCGAAACGGTTGAAGCCGTTGACTTCAGTAAGGCCAACGCTCGTTTGTATGGCTTTGATTTCATTGGCGACGATATCGAACGCTTCGTTGAATTTGAAGCCGTGCGTTTCATGAAAGTCTGGTGTTGGTTTGATATAAGCAACCCGCTCCCATCCATTTACCACTCCGAACTCAGCGCCTGCTGCGGCTAAAATCGGGGTGAGGGGTGTTGTCTTCATCGGCCTGCCGGCTGGTCTATGTTCGTGGGGCAGATGGAAGCGGAACTCGTTCTGGTAATCTTCAATTGCTTTTAAGGCGCAAAGCTCAACATTCGTGTGCCCGGTAAACCTGCGCGGATCGGTGACCCAAGTATCATACTGCGCTTCGCCGTGAACGATTTGCTGAGCCAATAGCCAACCATGCCCCCCCCCTTCGCCCAATCCAGCGCGAAGTCCGATAATGCAAAATGCATTGCGCTTATCGGGGATTGGACCAACTAATGGCGCGCCATCAATCGTGTATGTGATCGGCCCATTAATAACCGAATGGATACCAACCTCTTCGAGCGGAGGCATGCGTTTAAATACGTTTTCCAGAACCGGCATGATCCGGTCAAGATCATCTGGGCAAAGGGCGTTGACAAAATTTGGATCAATGCCGTCCATGCCCCAAGTCTTGCAGTCTTGTTCGTAAAATCCAACAAGCAGGCCCTGTTTTTCCTGACGGGAGTAAAAGTCATCGATCGGGCAGCGCAATAGCGGAACGCGCTTGCCAAAGTCTGTAATTTTCTGGATTGGCTCGGTTAGGAAATATTGATGTTCCATGGACATAACCGGGTGATGAACGCCCATCATTGCACCCACTTCGTTAACGCGATAACCGCAGGCATTCACAACGATTTCGCAGTCGATATCGCCATGCTCAGTATGAACAGTCCAGCTGTCATCCTTGTGTTGGTTTAATCCTGTTACAGGTGTATTACGATAGACCTCTGCGCCGGCATTTCGGGCTCTACGGGCAAGCGCCTGGCACAATTGAGCCGGATCAATATCGCCATCCATCGGATCCCATAGCCCACCTAACAGTCTGTCCGTTGTAATCAGCGGGTGTCTGCGTGCGCACTCTTCCGGATCAATAATTTCGTATTCAACGCCCATGCGCTTAGCCATGCTGGCAAAATGGCGATAGCCATCCATAGTAGTCTCATCATTGGCCAGACGGATGCCGCCATCGCCATGATGGTAATTGATCGGATATTCAGGATC
>JAFMHL010000062.1 GCA_017854535.1 Nitratireductor sp. | reverse complement strand
GAGCCCAAAGTGGCGAATTTCTACATTGTAGCTAACGTCCGCTCTCAAGGACTGCCAAATAAACGGTGTTAATCTCAGGATAGAAGCGCAATAAAGACAGATGCAGATTTCTTTTGGACTGACGCTTTATTGAAACGATGGGCCATGGGCCCATACTGTTATTGAGTGCCTTACGCCACGTTCGACTGGCGTCACCTGATGAAGTTGAAAACTAGGGAAAATGCTCACACATCCTTGAGCTCTGCTGGCCGCCAATATTTGCGCGCCGGGCATGACCTCTAAATCACCGCCTTCATAGGAGCTGGGCTTGCTCAATTGTAAGACGAGTGTGAGCTTGCGTTTTGCAGCTAATAAGCCGCCACCGATATCGGAGTGCCAAGCAAAGTGGCCGCGGTCAGAAGCCTTGTAACTTGCCACTTGTGGGCTTTCGGAAAACGCGCTTAGATCGAAGTTAAACCGATCGGTGTTGGATGTACGAACCAGTTCGATCAATCGCTCCATGATCCATCCCAAACCATCGACTTCATCCACCCAAACTAATTCGGCCTTTCGATGCTTGTGGTCTTTGTTGTGTCCAATTAGAAGCGCGTCTTTTGCAGGCGCAGACTTAATTGCTGTAATAATTCGTTCACATTCCTCTGCGCTAAATGCATCAGGCATTGAATAGATTGCCAACGTTGAAATCACCTTTTCCGACTGTAAGACCAGGCGTCCCTTGCGCATGGGACTGCGCTAAAACCACTTGCTTTATTTTGGTGGAAGAGGTTCTGGGGTTGTAACGAACCTGAGCAATTTCTTTTCCCATTTCTTTGAGATAGGCATCAACATCAAGGTTGTGAGATTTTGCCCCCCAATCTTCGCCTATCACAAAGATATCTGCGTTGACCGCTTTACAACCTGAAACATACTCAAGTTCATGATAGGGGCGCACGATGTCGACACAACTTAGCGCCTGTAACATCTCCACACGCTGATCCAAAGGAACCACAGGAACATTGGGTTTATAAAGATTGACGACTTCATCTGAGGCAACGCCAACTGCAAGGATGTCCCCCAGAGTTTTGCAATGTTTTAATAAAGCAAGATGGCCGACGTGAAGTAAATCGAATGTACCGACTGTGTAGACAATCATTTTTTGCTTTGTCCTATCACCGACCAAGAAACGGTGCTACCAAGCGACATCTGAATGTGCGCTAGCGTGAAAAATGTTCAGTAGTTTCAAACAATCAATCTGATTTATCTCCAGACCTTCAGAAGTCTGGAGTTGCTTGGTGGTTTGAAATCGAAATGTTTCAATTACACACAGATTGCGATGTAGAGATTGCCTATCAATTTTGATCAGGCACTCCACCTCTAACGGATAGGATCCGCCATGACAACTGAAAACGCCACAACTCCGGAACTGCCAACCCGATCGATCCTGTCATATATCAAAGATCTTCCCAACATTTGTTCACTTGCAGGATTGGGTTGCACCCTGTTAGCCATATTTTTTCTAATAGAAGGCGTCTATGCAGCCGCGATGATCTGTATGGTATGGGCGGTTGCGTTCGATTGGGCTGATGGACTTATTGCGCGCAGGATGACGGGTCGCACAGGTGCTGACAGAACGTTTGGAGGTCAGCTTGATCTGCTAATTGATATCGTAAGTTATGGCGTCACGCCTGCTATTTTGATCTTGAGTTACGGCGATTTCAACCCAGCGTTTTTACCAATCGTATTCATTATGTTGGTTTTTGGAGTGATCCGGCTTAGCTATTTCAGCACTTTTGGGCTATCGGATGATGCAAAATACACTGGGTTAGCTATTGATAATAATAGCATCATTCTTGTTTTCATTTTTATGTTTGCTGGATACTTTGATCGCTCAATATTTTCTATCATTCTCGCTGCTAGCGGTCTCTGCCTTGCTATCTTGAATGTTTCTCAGATCAAGACACCAAAGCTGTCAGGAAACCCCGTTAATGTTGCTCTTCTAGCGATCTATACGCTGGCGGTATCCGTTATCTATGGTTGGACGCTATTGTAGATTTAGTTGAGAATAAGTGAAGTATGATAGCTGCAAAGCTGTCATTCAGCGCAAAGAAGCGAAGGTCTCAAAGGTCCACGTTGCGGTCATTAATGTCACCAAAATGATGCGACTTGCACGAATGTCCGGTCTGGGGATGCGATAAGATCCTCTTTCCAATAAAGCGAAGGTCGGTTAAGGGCCGAGGCTGTGAGCGCTACCTGTATTTTAAGTGAAGCAGAAGTTGCCGATGATCTAGGTTTGCCCATCTCCAGAAATGAAGCCTTACGTTGCTGATTCATGGTAGATTTTGTATTCATTCATCATCATGGTAGCCTGTTGGTAATATATACCAGTCGAGGTCATCCCAATCGTGTCGATAGAACTTCATTATCAAGTAAATACAAATCCGATATCATTGATCGCTTCATGGCTTATTGAACAAGGACTTGAGGGTGCGTCACAAGAGGAATTGTTAGAAGGCTATTGCGCAAAGCTATTGTCTGCTGGAATTCCTATTCAGCGTGTCCATGTTGCGCAACGCGCTGTTCACCCTGAGTTCGGTGGTATCGGATTTGATTGGCTCAAAGGAGGAGAAGTTGCGCGCGCGCAGTATGCCCATGTGTCTTTACCGCCCGAAGAGTTTTTAAAAAGTCCACTTTACTACCTACTCGAACAAAACATCAGTGAAATGCGCGAACGTCTGCCCAATCACAATGAGCCACATCGTTTTCCATTTCTTGATGAACTGCGTTCCAAAGGTGCAACGGAATATTTTGCTATGAAGCTGTCTTTTGCAAAGCCTGCGAAAACCCTTGCTGTTGATCCAAACAATACTCCTGAAGGACTAGTAATCTCATGGACAAGCGATGCTGTTGATGGGTTTAGCGAAGCCAATATTTGTGATTTACGCAAATTACTTTCTAGCCTTGGTTTAGCATTGAAATCGACATCAAATCGTCGAACAGCCAATGATTTGGTCGCTGTATATTTAGGAGCTGATGCAGGAAAACGGGTTTTGTCAGGGGACATTCAACGCGGTTCTTTCGAAACCATTCATGCTGTTATTTGGTACTTTGATCTACATGGCTTCACCAAGTTGTCAGAATCGAATCCTGGACCGAGTATAATTGCAATGCTTAATGATTATTTCGAAGAAGTTGTTTCTGTCGTTGAGCAACATGGAGGCAATGTACTTAAGTTTATGGGAGATGGAATATTGGCCATTTTCGACTATCGCGCCAAAACAAATCCTGTTGAATCTGCTATCGAGGCGGCAATTACTCTGCGCCAAAGCATTATAGAACTAAATCATCGACGAGAGTCGGATGGAAAAACCACTACCGGGTTCAGTTTAGCTTTACATGAAGGCGATGTATTGTATGGAAATATTGGCTCTTCAAATCGTCTGGATTTCACGGTCATTGGCCCAGCCGTAAATACCACTGCTCGTATATTGAGCATGTGTGGTCAGCTCGAATCGGACCTGACAATCTCAGCTAAGGTTGGGCAATCTATCACAGCCCGTCGAAAAAATTTGGTTTCACTTGGCCGCTATAAATTGAGAGGAGTCTCAGAGCCACAGGAATTGTTCACGCTGCATTTATAGTGTTAACCCAGCCATACGAACTGACGGACAATATACCAAAAGAAGATTATTGTATTTCGCACCGAACGATGCTTTCGACTGCTGCGACTGCAGTTTGTGATGTTCTGGTCAAGATAATAGAGGCTTCGATTGCGGCTGTGGCAGATCGAAAATCTTAGCCGACAACACAGATCACTTATAGTCGTAGTCTGATGGGCGTTCTTATTGCAACCCCGCGGCATAACAAGCCAAGCAATTCATATGTCGCCACTTGGCGCACAAAATGAGTGCCCCAACTGCGTCGCTGATTGGATATTGAGCGCGAATCACATTTGTCGCTTTGTCCGCAAAGCCGACGTCAGCTTGGAGCCCAATTAAGACCTCCGATTTTTAGTCTTTATAGGTACTCATGGCCGTTGGGGACTTTCATCTTTCAAGCGCATTGCGGTGCCATGTGCAATTGATTGTCAGACGAAAGATGCTGTCACTATCCATATCCCCAACTTCCTCGGTCAGCCCGACTGGAACGGCGCTCCAAATTTTGGTGTACTTCGGGGCCTCTAGTTCGAAAATGCCTTCTCGCGGGTTTCCTACGCATCGGAGTCCACCTGTCATCCGCTTTCTTTTTCATACATACCGGTCTGAGAAAAGCTAGTGCGACGCCCATTCCTTGACCGTCAATGTACGAGGGAAGGAGAGGATGTCACTTACAAAGCTATATCCCTGCATAACGAAAAACCGCCCATCTTTCGACAGGGCGGCTTCTCACGCAATAATACAGGGAGAGATTTTGGGGCAACGCCCTTTGCGGTCACATCTCGATTGAGATCTTCACAGCCTCGACGGGCACAGCGTAGGAAACGGCCAGTCCGGCCTTGGCCTGATCAATGGTCAGCGCAGGAGGTGGAGCTGGCTGGCTGCCAACAAGATACTCACTGAACTGTTCGCGAATGGCCTTCTTGTTGAAGTTGATGCTCACGGCATCTGATGGCGGATTGTCATAGGTGCGTCCAAGGGTCTGTTTCCACGCTGCCCTAAAGGCAGACAGCGCCACGTTCTTGGGCATCAGGTAGGCCTCGATAGCCTCAGTCTTGCGGTCGCGCCGGATCAACAGCAAATGGGTAACGCTATCGGTCAGGCCGTTGAAACTGCACTCAGCATCATTGCTCAGTGCCCTGATGATCGGATTGCCGGATGTGGCCACCTTTACATGGGCAAGCATGTCTTTGCCAAGCCGGACGTTGAAGCTGGGAGACTTGCTTGGGATGATCTCGACAGGGTGGCCAGCTTTCTCAACAAGCTCCAGGCCTGTTTGGCGCACCTGTTTGATGACGGTTGCTCTGGGGGTGCTCATGGGTATGTATCCTTATTTTCGATTACTTGGCTATATGTATACACAGTAACCATTGATGTAAACAAAACTCTGTATACATGAGCGTTATTATTCAATACCTACTATTTGTCTGACGTCAGCTTGGAGCCCTTAGTTGCCAAATTGGTGCGTGTCGTCAGCAGAATTACTTATGGGTATTCGGTTTGCCAATAGGATACCAACTGGCTGGTTCAAATTCTACCAATGTAACAGGACAACTCACCATTCAAAGGAGGGCTATTTGTTTTGTGGGAGCTGGCCTCTAATTAATCTGCTATAGTCCTCGAAAAGCGGGGCTACATGTGGGGATACTCAAACTATGAATGTTGATGTAGCAATTGCAGGAGGCGGACCGTTTGGTTTAATGCTTGCCATAGAGTTAGGGCGGCGGGGTGTGTCCGTTGCGCTCTTCGACGCCAAATCTTCGACAGCGTTCAATCCTCAGGCCAACGCCACCCAAGCCCGCACGATGGAATATTACCGTCGTCTGGGGTTTGCTGACGAAATCCGAGCTTTGGGCCTTCCATCGGATTATCCAACCGACATCGCCTATTTCACACGTTTCGCGGACTACGAGCTTGGTCGTTTTCAGCTACCCGCTTCGCGAGATGCAAAAGCAATGGTTAGTTCAAATGAAGGCTCATGGAGTGCTTCGGAAGCTCCTCACCGAGTTAGTCAAAAGTTTGTCGAACCTGTTTTACGCCGACATGCGGAAAACACACCTGGTGTCTTTGTGGGTTTTGGTTGGGAACTTACCAGATTCGAGGTGGATGAAAACCAAGTGGAATGTCATTTTGTTGCTACATGTGGACTTGAGGAACAAAAAGTAACAGCAAAATATTTAGTGGGTGCTGATGGGGCACGCAGCTTGGTACGCCGTACATTGGGCATTTCATATATGGGTGAGCACGGAGTGGAACGCGATTTCATGGGTGGGCGAATGTATGCGGTCTATCTTCGCTGCCCGCATTTCTACGAATTCACTAAACAAGCTCCCGCTTGGATGAACTGGACATTTAATGAAGAGCGTCGAGCCTTCATGGCGGCGGTGGACGGACGCGGTGAATTCGCGTTTCACACCCAGCTCCACGACGATGAGAGCGAGGAAACGTTAAACGACCAAGATGCAAAGGAACTTTTTCAACAGGCGTGTGGCGCCGAAATTGACTGTGAAATATTGGATCATATGGGATGGACAGCTGGACATGCGCTCGTAGCATCTCAGTTCGGTTCTGGACGTGTATGGTTTGGAGGCGACGCGGCCCATCTTTTCACGCCGGCCGGCGGGCTTGGTTACAATACCGCCGTCGAAGATGCCGTCAATCTGGGGTGGAAACTTGCAGCGACGTTGAAAGGTCAGGCAGGGGCAACACTCTTAGACAGCTACGAGGTTGAGCGGCAACGTTCTGCACTGCGAAATACCAGTTATGCGCGGACCTTTGCGGATTCTGTTGGAAACTACATTCCTCAATCAGGCATTGAGAACGCTGGCGCGGTAGGCGCGGCTCTACGAGAATCCGCTGGGACATATTTGAAGGATCATGCCCGACGGGAATTCAACATTCCTGGTGTAACATTCGGCACCCGTTACGATGGCTCACCGGTACTCCCTCTCATTGATGGGTCTGTGCCTGAAGATCGAGCTAATCTCTACGTCCCCTCTGGTATCCCCGGCGGCCGCCCACCGCACTGGTGGTTTTCTGACGGAACGTCTCTGTTCGATCATTTTGGTTTCAACTGGACCCTACTTCGTCTGGGAAACACGGCGCCTACCGGCGAGCGATTGGTTGACTCAGCAAATCTACGCGGACTTGATCTAAAAGTAATTCAATTCGAAGAACCTCGGTTAGAAGAGCTCTACGGTGCTCCATTGGTATTAATCCGCCCAGATCAATTTATCGGTTGGCGTGGACATAACTCAATTAATCCGGACGCTATTTGGAACCTTCTGCTCGGCGTCAATAACAATCAATAAACATGACATTAGTAGCAGACTACCGGCAAGAGATATAGAACATTGTCATGCAGCTGGTAATTTAAGTTAAGGCAGATTCTGGGGTTTTTGCAGTTAGGGTACGGAAATTAATATTATACCAGTTGTGCGACCGTGCGACTCTGCAGCCCCACTTTCGGCCGCTGCACCTAGGAAAAAATCATGCCCTACTGCACAGTATCTCATTGGACTACCACTGAATGGAACGATGAAATGGAAGCTATTGCCAGAGATAAATTCATGCCTCTAGTCATGTCTGTAGGTGCCTCAAAAGTGCAATCCATAAGAACCGGCGACTTAACCTTCTGTGTCGTGACTGAATATTCCGACGCCAAAACTGCAGAAACTGCTCAGGCACGTATTGCAGAAATTCGCTCGGAGGCCGCAAACGATCTCCCAATGACGATGACGTCCTCGCATGCTGGCGCTGTTTTTGCTAACGGCTAGCTTTAGATAATCTCGACCCACTGTGCGTAGTTTTTGTATGTGCCGTGGGTCTACAACTCTTAGCTTTGAACTAATTTAGAAGTTCTGATAAGTTACAGTTCCAGCCAAATGCTAATTTTTGGTGCAAAATTGCAAGATGGGTTGTTCAATAATTGAATGATATTCCGAAATGAAGTGGAGCTTTGTCGGCGCCATATTGCAGCTGTTCAATATCAAACCTTCGATGAACCCCTTACAATTACTAGAAGAGCAAAAAATTTATGACCGAACTAAAGATTGATACAAAACGTCCTGTAATGGTTACGGGCGCTACGGGATATGTTGCAGGCTGGATTGTCAAAGAGTTGTTGGAAACGGGATGCACCATTCATGCGCCTGTTCGCGATCCAGACAATTCAGCTAAACTCAAAAACCTCAATGCCCTCGCAAATGCTTCAAAAGGTAAGATCAAGTTTTTCAAAGCAGACCTCATGGAGCCAGGTTCCTACACTGTTGCCATGAAGGGGTGCGGCACTGTATTTCACACTGCCTCACCATTTACGCTTGACGTGAAAGACCCACAAAAAGAACTGATAGATCCTGCGTTAAATGGCACGAAAAATGTGCTGGATTCTGTCAACGCCACCAAGAGCGTCAAACGTGTGGTTCTTACCAGTTCATGTGCGGCAATTTACGCTGATGCTAAGGACTGTGCTTCTGCGCCGAATGGAACATTGACTGAAGACATTTGGAACACGACCGCGTCGCTAGAATACCAGCCATATTCGTTCTCAAAAACTGTGGCCGAAAAAGCTGCTTGGGAGTTTGCAAAAGCGCAGGGTCGTTGGGACTTGGTAACGATTAACCCCAGCTTTGTTATGGGGCCGCCAATCGGAGGCAAACCGACATCTGAATCCTTCAATTTCATGCAGCAACTTGGTGATGGAGCATACAGGACGGGCGCACCACGTTTTGGCATTGGCGTTGTTGATGTACGTGATGTTGCCAAGGCACATATGGCTGCCGCGTTTATACCAAGAGCGAATGGTCGCCACATTACATCGGGACACAACACAAATATTTTTGAGATGTTCAATGTTTTGAAGGACCAATACGGAAAAGACTACGGAATTCCTAAGAGCGCAGCTCCGAAATTTCTGGTGTGGTTGATTGGCCCATTCATGGGGATTGGTCGCAAAGTCGTCTCGAACAACGTCAACCACGTTTGGAAAGCAGATAATACAAAATCGATTAACGAATTGGGAACTTCCTATCATCCACTGAAGCAAACGATGGAAGAGATGTTTCAATACATGATTGATGCAGGCTATTTCAAAAAGAAAGTCGGCTCTTGATAAAATTTCGATACCGCACAACGTCACTTACAAAATATTTGGCGTTGCACTGTATTGGCGCTTTGTCCGCTGAGCTGTCCTTGTAGACAACCAAGCACAGCTCGCCCTAGCTAAGCCTGTCTGCTAACTGGCCCAGTTGTAAAGGGGAAGGGCTCCGGCAAGTATCAGACTTCCAGTTTGAAATCCAGGTGGTGGGTAAAACGCCAAGATCTATTTCGGCATCGGTAAAACAAGATTCGGCGCCGGTTCAAGCAACTGCACAACAAAACTCTCAAATGCCGTGTTTTTCATGGTAGTTTCAAGGCGAGGTACATAGCTAGTCACCGGGTTCACCCAGAATTTGTCGTGAATGTCGGCATTGAAACTGCCGAGCATTTTGTAATCGGCCTCGACGGTTTCATGCTTCACTCCATCAAGGTCAGCCTCGCTGCATGAAGCATTCTCAACGGTCGCGGCCCGCTCATCAAGCGACTTCTGATGAGCTTCATTCTGGTTGCCCATGTCCCGCACTTTGATCCAAGTCGTGCCTTTATCCATTGAAGAGTAAAGCACGTTGTTGAACCCCATGGACCACTGAGCATTGGCCGGTTCCACTATTTCTGTCAACCAGTTGCCCTTGCCATCCTGATAGTTCCAGTTGACCGTTTTCGCGCCACCCTTAATTTTCTGAGTAACGAAGATTTTGGTCGGCTCCTTTGCCGTCCGTTCAGTCATCAGGCGAATGAATTTTTCCTCACAGATTTCGGCATGGGCACCTTGGGCTCCAGTAAGCAGGATAATTATAGCAAAATAATATGTCTTCATGAGATATCCAGAGTTTGATGAATCTGTTTCACTGCATAATTCAACATCACTTCACTCAATATGGCAAATGCTAAAGCCTAGGGTCAGGACCCAATAATCCGGCAAACTGAAATGACTGCTAATGGGATGGACCGACTGCTCCCTTCGAAGATGCGGGCAGATCTG
>JAFMHL010000061.1 GCA_017854535.1 Nitratireductor sp. | reverse complement strand
TAATCTGTTTGATGGCATCAATCTTGAAATCTTCGGTAAATCTTGGCTTGCCCATATCAATCTCCTTGTCCTCATTTTTAAGGTACAAGGTGTCTACAAATCTAGGGGCTATGCAATATGCCAATATTGCTCCCGCTAAAAGCTCCCAAAATCGTGAGAGTGGCAAATAAAAGTTGTGCTCAACATTCCGGGAGGAGCCAATTTCTGCGAACCCGAGGCTTAGCAAAAACAATGCAAGAAGAAAAACCAACATTTGCCTTTTGAAAAACCGACGAAACAGAATGAGAAAAATTGGGAACACGATGTAAAACTGCTCCTCGATCCCCAAACTCCATGTATGAAGAAACGGCTTCATGAGCGAACTATCTGCTCCATACTCCGTTTGGGCAAAATAGAAGAAAAAGTTTGACGAAAATAGAATTGATGAAACGACGCTTTTGCAGAATTCAACAAATTGAGACGGCAGCATCCAGTCCCAAGCAAAAGGAATGCTGATAACAATAATCGTTAAAAGCATCGGAAGAATACGTCGGGCTCTTCGTTCGTAGAAATTCAAAAAGCTAAATGAATTGGACGCTTCAAGTTCAAGAAGGATCAATTTTGTGATCAGGTAACCACTGATTACAAAGAAAATGTCTACTCCAATGTAGCCGCCAGTAGCCCAGTCAATACCGAGAAACGTGAACTCCGCATGGTAGATAATAACGCTAAGGACAGCAATTGCACGAAGTCCATCTATTTCTGGCCTGTATTTCATACTACGGTTCATCTTTAGCATTGATCTTGCATTGATTAAACGGGTTTCTCAGCGGTGATACCTACAATAAGATTTTTCAATGTTATAATCTACTATTTGAACCAACATTGGCTAAACCTTTCAACAAACATACAATCTTGATTTGAATATACACATTGGCTTAGATATTTAGACCAATTTAGCAGGGGCCTTAATTTCATGCTAATAGTTCTGCGGCTATCACAAAACTATCTCAGATACAGCAAAGCATAAACGCAAATATCAATTTGTTTAAAAATCAACGTGTCAACCAACCATAGTGCATTGTATTTTCTTTGTTCTTGGAAGAATTCTAAACCAATGGTTTGGTCGGTTTGTCCGCAGAGCTGCCATTCGGGTCGATATTTGGCCTCACGGGTCTCGACATTTGACAGTTTAATTTTTATCAGCAGGAAATCATACGGTAAAGTAAAGCTGCCGTTAATATAGAGAACCATTGCCTTATTGGAGAAACAAATATGTACAAAGAAGCTTTGAAACAGGGTGGTCTTGCCGTTGTAACGGGAGCAGCCAGCGGTGTTGGATTGGCTGCTGCATTGCATTTTGCAAAAGCCGGGCTTGGTGTCGTACTCGCAGACCTTCCGGGTGAAGCTTTGGAAAAAGCAACAGCGCAGGTGCGAATGGCAGCTGGTGATGGTGCAACTATTCTAGCTGTCCCCACGGATATCAGTGATGCTGATGCTGTTAATGCTCTTGCGGACAAAGCATTTGATGCCGGTGAAATTGCTGTGCTGATGAACAATGCCGGAATCGGCTTGTCATCTGGCAGTTGGGAAAATGCTGACAATTGGCGCAAGTTAATTGAAGTCAACTTGTTTGGTGTGATGAACGGCATTCACGCTTTTGTGCCGCGCATGATCGAAGCAGGTCGCCCGGCTGTGGTCGTGAATACGGGTTCAAAACAGGGCATTACAACGCCGCCTGGAAATCCAGCCTATAATGTCAGTAAAGCTGGCGTGAAGGTCATGACTGAAATGCTGGCCCATGATTTGCGTGAAGCAGGCGCGCAAATTTCAGCGCATTTATTTGTGCCCGGATTTACCTATACTGGCATGATCAAGCGCTTTATGCCGGAAAAGCCTGCTGGTGCTTGGACAAGCGAGGAGGCTATCGATTATTTCATTGGACGCATGGCAGACGGAGATTTTTACATTCTATGCCCAGACAATGATGTTTCGACGAGCCGTGATCAAAAGCGGATCCAATGGGCATTGGGTGATATCGTTGAGAACCGACCCGCCTTATCGCGTTGGCACCCAGACTATGCTGAAGCCTTTGCTGCGTTCGAGAAGTCTTCATAAGAATTTGGAAGACTTCTCAGCGTTTGGCGATCGCGTTACCGGCAAGCTGCCACTCGCACCTTAAACCAGAAAAGCCCCTCCGGCGGACCGGAAGGGCTCATTTAATTCCATTAAACTGTTCCAAACAAAGTTTGGCCCCCAGTCCTTAGGATGGTTTTGGTTCGACATTCATCCGTGTCCTTCAATTGTTTCCAATCAAAGGGGATAGGCGCTAGGCCCGGTAATCCTGAATTCGCGTGGTTCTCAGGCCTGCAAGGCCATGATCATCAAGCGATGCCTGCCAATTGAGAAATTCCTCAACAGTCAGGGTGTAACGCTCACACGCTTCTTCCAAAGACAGAAGTCCGCCACGAACAGCAGCAACAACTTCAGCCTTACGGCGGATTACCCAACGTCTTGTACTTGTCGGTGGAAGATCTGCAATTGTTAGCGGACTACCGTCCGGTCCAATTACATATTTCACCCTAGGTCTAACCTGGTCGGTCATGGATTACTCACTACTCATTACTAAAAACTTCCAATTCCAGACTGCAAGCTACCCCATTAGGTTTAAATTTCACCTAATGGCTTGGTTACATTTGAGTAATAATTGCGAATTGATTGTTAAGGGCGAATAGGACGTGTAGCGGGCTCACCGATTATTGCGTCATCATTCCAGTCTCCAAAGTGAACAATATGGTCTGGTTCCTATTTTTTTAATGATCTATCGGGTGACATGATATCCTTGTGGTTTTCACGCCGACTTTTTGGCAAGAATAGCCCAAGACTGCATCCGGTCATAAAGATGCCGTTATTAACCGCCATTGGCACGCCAACAGATTAGAAATCCGATTTCGGGGCAATTACAATGATTAAATGGATAACAGCAGTCTCGCTGGTAGCGGGCGTTGGAATGCTGATGCTTGGTGAAACAGCTCAGGCAATAAGCACATGTGGCAAGGCTTCCTGGTATGCTTTGAACTCAAAGACTGCAAATGGCGAACAGATGAACCCAGCGGCCATGACAGCCGCTCACAAAAGCTATGGCTTTGGTTCTAAAATTCGTGTGACAAATAAAAGAAATGGCAAGAGCGTTGTGGTTCGGATCAATGATCGGGGACCTTTTGTTAAAGGCCGTATTATTGATGTGTCAAAGGCTGCGGCAAAGCAACTTGGTTTCATCAATTCTGGCCATACCAATGTCTGCATTCAGCGCATCAGCTAAACACAAAAAGCTATTTATGTTTTGATCAGTCTGTCGACGAGGTCCATAAAATCCTGTTCATAGGGATGGAACTCACGATCAGACAAAGCTGTTGACATCAACTGAATTTTTAACTGCCTACGCTGTGCCTTACTCAGGGATGAGTTGATGATGACAGCAATAGGGAACATTGATTCATTCCGCGCGGTTTGGAAATGATCACGGATACTTTGATCCGTCTCACCCTTGTCAAGATAGCCATATTTTGAAACCAAATGGTTTACTGCCGGTTCAATTTCTTCATCGCGAATGACGCCGTCAGATAACACCATCTGTTTGAACAAGGATGCAATGGCAGTGGAGATTTCTTCTTCGCCATAGGTCTCATTTGATGTGCCTTTAGCTTTTATCCGTTCGATATATTCAGTTACAGACTTTAGCATTCGACCCCCAATATATTGCACCTTGCAATCGAAACCCGCCCTTGCGCATATTTAGCAAAGGCGGGATTGTTTTTGAATTAGCTGTAAACAGCTTCTTTTTTGAAGTGTTTTGTCAGCATGTAATAAACCACTGCGCGGTATTTGTTACGGTTGGATTTTCCGTAAGTTTCCATCACAATGGCAATGCCAGCATCCAGATCGGCGCTATCTTTCATTCCCAATTTTTTGATAAGGAAATTGTTTTTTACTGTTTCCAACTCTGCGGCATCTGAACCGGAAACGGTAGATGCATCTGCATTGTAAATTGATGGGCCGCAGCCGATGGTAACTTTGGTCAACAAAGCCATGTCAGCAGTCATGCCGCATTTTTCTTTTAGGTCTGCTGCGTATTTTGCAATCAAATCATCTCTTTTGCTCATTATAAATTCCTTCCAATTTTCGATTTTGGTTATGCAAATTCTTGTTAATAGACCGTATTTGATCCACCAGAACATGCTGCTTTTGGCAGCCATCGAAACCCGCATTTCAATGCCTCCCCCCGTTATTAAGTTCTCGGCTGGCGTTACTCTACGCCTTGCGGGAGCGGAGTAACGGCAAATGATCAACGCCCCGATCAATTTGCCCTTGCCAACCAAGAACGATGAGACTGTATCCAGTTTCATCTAAATGGATATGCCATATTGCATTATATATGCATAACGAATAATAATTATATATATTATGAGTTTTTCATATGGATAGATATTTTGGATAATGTTCTTATCAAAACGTTTTTAACGGTAGCTGGCACCGAGAGTTTTGTTGAGGCGGCCAATCGCCTGTTTGTTACGCAATCAGCGGTTAGTCTTAGGGTTCAAAAACTTGAGGGGGAATTGGGTCATCGCCTGTTTGAACGGTCAAAAAGCGGTGTCAAACTCACAGTTAATGGAGAGAAATTTGAACGCTATGCACGCTCTTTCCTGCAATTATGGGATGAGGCGATGTATCAAATTTCGCTCCCAGATGGTTTTTCCAACTCTCTTTCTCTCGCTTGTCAGGATAGTTTATGGCCAGAATTGTCGGCGCAATGGTTGATCAGTCTCAGTAAAAAAATGCCAAGCACTGCCCTAAATTTTCAAATTGGTGAGCCTCGAAATCTGTCGCAAATGCTTCTAAGAGGCGTGCTGGATGTTGCCGTTTTATACAATCCTGAAATGCGGCAGGGGTTTAAAGTTGAGCATATTATGGATGATCGGCTGGTTTTGGTAAGTTCGGTTAAGGACCATGGTGGCGTTTTGGGTTCTGATTATGTGTTTCACAATTGGGGACCAGAATTTTTGATGGCTCATGCGAGATGGTATCCAGATAAAAAGCCACCACAGATGATGGTTCAAATCGGCGCGGCTCTGCCCAAATTTTTGATCGCCAATGGAATGACCGCCTATTTGCCTTACCGGATCGCCGACGATTATGTAGCCGCTGGCAAATTACATTTTGTCAAAGACAGTCCCAGTTTTCCGTTTCCTGCCTATGCGGTGTGGACAGAAAATAAATCAGCTGATTTGATTATGCTGGCACTGGATGAATTGCGTGTCGCTGCAAAAAATGCGCCCTGGATTGAGTTGGAGAACAAGAAATGAGTTCAGTAAGAAAAAGACGTTTCATGCAATGCGATGTGTTTACCGATTTACCGACCAAGGGGAATGGGCTTGCTGTTATTGTCGATGCTGATTGACTAAGTGACAAGCAAATGCAGGATTTTGCCGCTTGGACTAACCTTGCTGAAACTACATTTCTATTACCGCCAACCGATCCTGCCGCTGACTATAAAGTACGGATTTTTACGCCAAAACGTGAAATGCTTTTTGCGGGACATCCAACCCTTGGCAGTTGTACTTGCTGGTTGAAGTCAGGCGGCAAACCGAAGCACGCAAAGGTTATCATGCAGGAATGTGGTGTCGGTCTGGTTCCGGTTTATATCATGGACGATGGTTTGGCCTTTGAAGCGCCACCGACCAAAATTCAGCCAATGCCCAAGGATATGTTTCAAGCCGTTGTGTCAGCAATGAACTTGCCTGATGGCTCGGTTTTGGAAGCAGCGGTTTTGGAGAATGGTCCTGTATGGCAGGCCTTTCGTTTGAAAAGTGCAGCCGACGTTCTTGCGGTTGATTCATCCAAAATCCAATGGCCTAAATTTCAAGGCGTTGGTCTTATCGGACCGCATGATATTTCCGGTGAGAAGGAAGGCAAGATGGATATTGGTCTGATTGCTCCTCATGCCGCTGGTGGAGATTTTGACTATGAAGTGCGTATGCTGGCTCCATCTAGCGGAATGAGCGAAGATCCGATAACGGGTTCTCTTAATGCGGCATTGGCAAAATGGATGTTGTCGACAGGTGATTTGCCCGATGCAATGCAGTCTCTCAAGGCGTTTGCATTGGCCGAAAGGGAAAAGTCCAGATATCTAGGGTCAATATAGATACGGTGCTGATTGGCGGCAATACTATTTTGATGATCGATGGCACGGTTGAGATTTAAACAAGTGAAACGCCAAACAAAGTGATTGACCTATTTTGGTAGCGTCTGAAACTCATCAGCCAGTTCAAAATGCTCAACAGTTGCCGTGTCATAAATTTCTCGAACCTCGTCGGGCATAGCCTTCATTGGCTGATCCCAGAACTCTCCTCGAGCTGCTTTTAGCAATTCGAGGCTTTCCCAAATTTGAACCAAACATCTTGTCCGATTGCTTTCACCGGGGAGGGGTTTTCCCGCATAATATGCTACCAGCCCCGCCTCGCGGCTGAGCGAGGGATGTCTTGATTTGAAAGCATAGTCCCTGTGTTCCGCTTCTTTGCCCTCAACGACTGTGCATCGAAAAACACGGACAATCATTTTCCAACCTCCGATATTCGTTCAAAATCACCAGGTACATTTGCTGTTTATTATGCGTGTTCTTATAACAAACAGCCATAAAATTATTGGTTTTAAATGGAAGCCATATTTCACTAAATTCGAAATCAGATATCTCAATATAATCGCGTTGTTAATTGAAGGTTTTCATTTGCGACAGAATCCGTTAGGGAACCGCTTCAGAAGCGCGGCTTTTAGTCTTACGCTTCTGAGCAAGCAATTCTGATTGCAACTGAAATTCAAGACAGGTTTTTATTATGGTCAAGCCAACGCTGGCGGCATTTGCCGAGCGCATTTCAAATTCAAAATTGGGCAATTCAGCGCCTTCCGGTTTCACCCCTTCGGTGATCAAGACAGAAATACTGTCTGGCCTGACCGTTGCGCTGGCGCTTGTTCCAGAGGCGGTGGCCTTTGCATTTGTTGCAGGTGTGCATCCGCTGGTCGGGTTGTATGCTGCCTTTATCGTTGGTTTTATCACCGCTATCATGGGCGGTCGTCCGGGTATGATTTCAGGGGCAACTGGTGCGCTGGCCGTTGTGATGGTGGCGCTTGTCGCTCAGCATGGCGTTCAATATCTTTTTGCCACAGTCGTCTTGATGGGTATTTTGCAAATTCTTGCCGGGGTTTTTCACCTTGGAAAGTTTATTCGGCTCGTGCCCCATCCGGTTATGCTTGGTTTCGTGAATGGTCTAGCGATTGTGATTTTTCTCGCGCAGATGAGCCAGTTTCAAATTACTGGTGCTGATGGCGCGAAAGTATGGATGAGCGGATGGCCGCTGATCGTGATGCTTGCGCTGGTGGCTGCAACCATGATGATCATCTGGGTGATGCCGCGCATCACCGCAGCCTTTCCTGCGCCGCTTGCGGGCATTGGTCTTGTCGCCGCGGTGGTGATCATTTTCGGCATTGATGTGCCCCGCGTTGGCGATCTGGCTTCGATCAAAGGCGGCTTGCCGGATTTTGCTATTCCGATGGTTCCCATGAGCCTTGAGACCTTCAAGATCATCTTACCGTATGCGGTAATCCTTGCGGCAATTGGTTTGATCGAGAGCCTGTTGACCCTCAATCTGGTCGGTGAAATCACCGGTGAAAAAGGCGGCGCATCGAAAGAATGTGTGGCCCAAGGTGTTGCCAATACGGTCACTGGTTTCTTCGGCGGTATGGGCGGATGCGCGATGATTGGTCAGTCGATGATTAATGTGAAATCAGGCGGGCGCACGCGTCTGTCGGGCATTTCTGCGGCGCTGTTTTTGCTGGTCTTTATTCTCTTTGCCTCAGGCCTGATTGAGCAGATACCGCTGGCAGCGCTGGTGGGCGTGATGTTCATGGTGGTGATCGGGACGTTTGCTTGGCAGTCGATCAAGATCTTGCGCATGATCCCGCTGACCGATGCTTTCGTGATGCTGCTGGTTACGGCCGTTACGGTCTATGAAGATTTGGCCGTTGCGGTTGTTGTCGGCGTTATTGTATCGGCGCTGGCTTACTCCTGGCAGAATGCCAAGCGCATTCACGCCAATGTGCACACCACGCCGGAAGGCGCGAAAGTCTATGCCATCGAGGGCCCGTTGTTCTTTGGTTCGACGGAAGGTTTTGCGGAAGTTTTCAACCCTGAAGAAGACCCGAAATTGGTGATCGTTGATTTCATGAACAGCCGCATTGCCGACCAATCGGCGCTGCAGGCGATTGAAGATCTTGCGGGGAAATATGAGGCGCAGGGCAAGGAAATCCAGCTTCGCCATTTGTCGCGCGATTGCCATAAGCTGCTCAACAAAGCAGGTCAGTTGATGGTGGATTCAGACGATGATCCGGATTACGGCATTGCCGTTGAATATGAAGTGCGCACTGGCCAGTTTGGCGGCGGACACTAACGCCACACACCATGCGGGAGATCGCTGATTGATCGAACTGGCTGGCCTGTTTCTCTCGGCATTTGTTGCAGCGACGCTGCTGCCGATGCAATCAGAGGCGCTGCTGGCCGGGCTGGTGGTCTATGGGCAGCAACCGATCTGGCTGCTGGTGACGGTTGCCAGTATCGGCAATATCGGCGGAGCGCTGGTCAATTGGTGGCTCGGCACCAAGCTGCATATCTTTCGCGATAAGAAATGGTTTCCCTTTACGGGCGAACAATTGGACAAAGCCTCGCGCTGGTATGGGCGCTATGGCAAATGGAGCCTGCTGCTCAGTTGGGCGCCGATTATTGGTGATCCCCTAACTTTGGCGGCGGGATTGATGCGCGAGCCGTTATGGCGGTTTTTAGTCTTGGTAACGATTGCCAAGACCGGGCGCTATGTTTTTATCGCCGCTTTCGCCAGCCAGTTTGTTTAAGCGCTTTCGGCGAATAATAAAGTTTCAAACCATCTTGGTAGCGGCGCGAATTGAGAGTAGGTTCGCGCCCATTATCATCCCCTTTCAGGAGCTTTCATGTCCAAACCCATCGTCACCTATTTTGATTTTCCCGGAAGCAGAGGCGAGGAAATCCGCATGGCGCTGGTGCTGGCAGGCGTCGAGTTTGAAGACAATCGTGTCAACCGCGAAGCGTTCAGGGCACTCAAGCCGAGCCTGCCATTCGGGGCGATGCCAACCTTCGAGGTCAACGGCCAAGTGCTGTCACAAACCAATGCAATCATGCGCCTGATCGGCCGCAAACACGGGCTTTATCCGGCGGATGCATTTGAAGCGGCGCGGGTGGATGCCTTGATGGATGCGGCGGAAGATGTGCGCCACAGACTGACCCCGAGCATGCGCATGGCAGACGGACCGGAAAAGAGCGCTGCGCGCAAACAATTGGCGGAAGACTATCTGCCTCAATGGGGCGCGTTTATGGAAAAGCAGATCGGCGAGGGGCCGTTTGTGGAAGGTGCAAAACCGGGCCTTGCGGATATCAAATTATATATGATCAACCGCTGGCTCTCCGGCAATGTTCTGGAACATATCCCCGGCACGGTGTTTGACAGCTGCCCTAAACTGAAGCTACTGAGTGAAGCTTTTGGGGAAGTTCCGGAGATTGCGGCGTGGAATGCGAAATTGATCTTCCCCCAATGAATTGGTCCATCCTATAAGTTAGTATTTGTAGGACTTAGAATGGCTATTAAACGTCACAAACCTGAAGAGATTGTTACAAAGCTA
>JAFMHL010000060.1 GCA_017854535.1 Nitratireductor sp. | reverse complement strand
CACAATTTGGTATTTAAATGCCCGATCCGTTAATGGTGGATCAGCCCAATAAAAAAACCGCAACAGCAAAGCTGAAGCGGTTGGCTTCGGTGCTTTAGCTGTATTTGTTGATCGCCCGCAAGTTACGATTTAAATCGGCGATGACACAAAAATAGTCTTTTTTCCCGGTTTTGCAATAGCCGGCTAGTCGTTGGGCCTGAAGCCTGATTTACAAATGGAGGCTTTGTCAGAGAAACTTTTCGACTTAGGACTTGCAACATAATTTTGCCGGATGGACAATCATATTCACTGAGCTCAAACCAGCAGATTAAATCCGGTCAATGGTGTATACATCTAAAATCGCAGCAATCCCCGAACGAAAAGTCGATGAACAGGAAAATCAAATATGAAGAAGTTTCTGATAATGACAGCTATAAGCGCCCTTGGTTTTTCCAATATAGCGCTTGCCGGTGATACACCCGCGCCGACAGGCGCTGCAGTTTACTTTGCCAATCTCGAAGATGGCGCGACTGTCAAATCGCCGTTCAAGGTAATCTTTGGTTTGTCTGGCATGGGTATCGCTCCAGCTGGAACTGAAAAAGACAATACCGGTCACCACCATATCCTGATAGACCGGCCAGCCCTCGGTAACGGCTCTGACGGAGCTGACGAATTTGACGCCAATCTTCCATCTGACGACAATCACAAGCATTTTGGTGGCGGGCAAACCGAGGTGTCGCTGGAACTGTCTCCGGGCAAGCATACGTTACAGCTGGTATTGGGAGATAAAGATCACATTCCCCACAACCCGCCAGTTACATCACCGGTCATCTCAATCACAGTGCAATGAGTGATTGGAATTGGGGTTAAGGAATGCGGTCGTTTTTGGCCTCTATTCATTTCCCTTTTTTTCGATGGGCGGATTGCTGTCGAGAGCAAGCCGTACCATCTGTTCTGCGATATGCATAAAAGGCCAATGACTGCTCGGAGC
This sequence comes from Nitratireductor sp., assembly GCA_017854535.1. Taxonomy (GTDB): domain Bacteria; phylum Pseudomonadota; class Alphaproteobacteria; order Rhizobiales; family Rhizobiaceae; genus Salaquimonas. The sequence continues at coordinate 9,153 of JAFMHL010000060.1, read as the reverse complement.
AGACCTTGCAGAGCTTTCCCATTGATGAGTTCTGACCCAGGTCTGCCGAGACGATCAAACTGATTTTGAACCTCAATAAACTCTTACATTTACTGATTTCAACTGACCCACTGCATCCACTACGCTCAACTTGAAAAATCCTTTTCCACTTGGTGTCCAGAGGAGTTGCCGCCGCCGCTTGGCCTCAATAGGGTTCTGGTTTTCGATAAGCTTGAAGGGAGGTACACCACCATCAAATTTGACGATAATGGGCAGAGCAGCTCCATCAAGCCCTTTTCCGAGTTCAAGTTCAGAGCCGTTCATTGGAAAGGTAAATTGCAGTCGGTCCCGTATCGAGATATTGGCAAATCGCTCCCGGATTGGCAGGTTGTTAAAGTTCTGCAATGCCTTTGGCAGATCATCTCGCTCCTGCCTTACCGCACCAGCTGGTGCTATTGGAAACGGTACGAGTTCTGCACCCAATGAATCATCAAAGGCATCAAAGAGGATTGGAGCAGCCGTCTTGATGCCGGTGATACCAGGAACTGATCCGTTATCTGCTCGTCCTACCCAAACTCCGAGAATATGCCTGCCATCAAACCCTACAGACCAAGCGTCCCTATAGCCATAACTCGTGCCAGTCTTGTAAGCTATATTGAGAGGTTTTGAGCCTACAGGTTCACGCACGCCCTTTAGCATGTCGATTACATGCCATGTAGCGACTTTGGAGAGCAGTCGTGGTCCACCGGAAGAACCTGATAAACGTAGAACACCATCCCCCAGGACAACGGGATGCAAGCCCGGGCTTACCAGATTGGCATATAGCTGTACCAGATCAGTAAGCGAAATACTGGCGCCTCCCAGAACCAGGCTAAGCCCAGGATTATCACCAACGGGCGTTCTTAGTTCAACTTGAGTTCTCTTCAGTCTACCAACCAAGCGGGCAGGGGACACTGCTTCCAGCAACTCGACAGCTGGAATGTTGAGCGACATTTGAAGGGCCGAGCGCACGCTGACATCACCCTGAAACGTTGTGTCGAAATTTGTCGGCCGGTATCCACCAAAATTGGTTGGACGATCCGAGATTGTGGTTTCGGGCAAGACAAGCCCATCCTCAATTGCAAGGCCGTAGACGAAGGGTTTCAGGGTCGATCCTGGAGAACGCAGAGCCTCGGTCATATCGACCCAGCCTTGTCTTTGACGATCATCGATGCCTGCTGATCCAACACTTGCAAGGATATCGCCTGTCCATCCATCTGCAAGGATGATAGCTACCGATACACGACTACCGATGCGCTTTGCCGCATTTTCTGCCAGTCGTTCCAGGCGCTGTTGGTAATTTCGGTCCAGCGTAGTCTTGTGGACAAGTGCCAGCGGATCTTTGTCTCTAGCCTTGCGTGCCAGGTGACGTGCCAGGATGGGCATTGGATGGCGGGCAGTCGGCGATGCGAGATCAGCGACACGTGCCCGTTCGCTTAAGGGAATTAATCCTGCATCAAAAAGTCTGGCGAGCACCCGGTCCCGCGCTTGTTTTGCTTCGTCCTTGAAACGGTCGGGCCGTCTTCGCTCAGGAGACTGGGGAAGGGCGACCAGCAAAGCAGCTTCACGAAGCATTAGCTTTCGAGGCTCTTTGGCGAACCAGGAAAGTGAAGCAGCGCGGATCCCTTCGATGTTGCCGCCATAGGGAGCAAGAGTTAAATAGCGCTCAAGGATTTCGTTCTTCGTCAATCTCCGTTCGATTTGAAGTGCCCTTGCCATTTGGCGGAGCTTGGCACCAATCGTTCGCTCCCGTCGTGGCTCCAGAAGGCGGGATAGTTGCATGGTGATGGTGGAGCCACCGGAAACGATCCGGCCATCGGTGAGCAATTGCCAGGCGGCCCTTGCCATGGCTAAAAGGTCAACACCTTTGTGATTGTAGAACCGCTTATCCTCATATGCGATGAGCATTTTGATCATATCGGGATCGACGTCATCAAGTTTTACAGGAAGACGCCAACGCCCGGCGCTGTTGGTAAAAATATGCACCGACGCATCATCACGATCGATCACTTCGATTGAATAATCGTCAGGTTGATCAAGTGGCGGAGGATAAGCTTGATCAAGCCACCAAAGAGAAACGGAAAGCAGGATTGCCAGGGCACCGGCCGAGGCAACACAACTACAGGCAAGTCTGAAGACCCTGCCATTTAGTCTACTCATCCTCTTTGGCGCATTGCTTGTCATTTTTAATCAACCGGAAATACTTCCAGAAAGCCGGTTGCCGTTCTTGCCGAATGTTCTGGTCTGTACATGTCCTCAACATTTGCTGCTGGATGAGTGTAGCGTCCCGGGGTCACCGCGCGTACGACATAAGCGAGATGAAATGTTCTTGGATTACCAGCTGCCCGCTCGAATGCAGCGACGAACCGGTCATCGCGAAATTCAGTATGAACAACCTCGGTTTCAGCTAGCCAACTAAAGTTTTCGAGCTCAGCACTTTTTACAAGTCGGGGGTTGTCAACTTCAAAACCACCCGGGAGCAAGTCGGTCACAAGGATCTGGGCTGCGTTGCGTTCGAATTCGGTCACTGTCAATACCACAACGAACCGCTCGTTTTGCCGTACCGAGTTCAGAGGGGCTAGCTCGCCGTTCAGCCGATAGTAATGGCGACGGATTTCATATCCGTTGGCGGAAGCCACCAGCGGATCCAGAGGAGAAGCATATTTGGTAACCGAAACCGAAGCTGGATTAGCAGTTCGGTTGACGATTGTGATGGGTTGGGAAACGAGTTCTTTTCCGGTAATTTTTTCGTTGAACAGTCCTTTGCTCAGCTTGTCATTGACCGAGAGCTCCAGCGAGCTGTTGGCTTGTTCAATGGCTCTGGCCGCCAGCACCAACCAGGCATCTTCCTGGGTTGACGTATAACGGCGGTTGCCAAGCTCTTTATTGACCAAATCAGAAATCTCGGGGATCAGATTTTTCGCAAAGGCTGTTTCAGCAGCTAGCGCAAGTATTGCAGCACCATCACGAAGTGGCGAGCCGTAATAGTCTCCTGAATAGCTGTTAGGTACCGCTGCACTTGCCAATCGCAATGCAGATGAGAAAGTACGGACACTTCGCTGTTGTTCATTATACAGAGCCAGCGCTGCGCCAAGATGCGCTCGCGCAAGAGGGGTCTTGAAGTCCTCAATTCTTGTATCGGCGTAGTATCGCAGATCAGTTGAAGAGGCCATCTTGTTGCGGGCAAGAACATACAGTGCGTATGCGATGGCATCGCTATTCGAGTCTATGTTCTCTCCATTGATGGCAAGACTGTTCTGCAGGTTCTGGATAGCGAGGCGCATTACCTGTTCGGATACCGTATAAGATTTTTCGCGGGCTCTGGTCAGAAAATCGCCTATGTAGGCATCAAGCCACATGTTACCACTGCCCGGTCCCCAAAGGCCAAAGCCACCACTTGCAGACTGGAAGCTTGAAACCCGTTTTATCGCTGCATCGACACGCGCTACCAAATCCTTCGTCTGGGTCAGGCTCTCCGGTGCATTGAGATCTGAAAGGTAAAGAAGGGGCATTGCCCGGCTTACCGTTTGTTCCGCGCATCCGTATGGATAACGGTCCAGGCGTGTAAGGAGCGCTGACAGATTGATCGATTTATTGTAAGCGACCGTCATCGCAATTTCTGCGTCTTCCACGTAGTCGTCGAAAATCAGCCCCTTATCAATCGAAAAACTTCCGCCATTGGCTGCGAGTTGAAACTCCAATTGTGTTGCGACAGGCGCAGTGGCCGGTCTTATATGGATAGATCGGGTTTCTTGGGAAATCTGTTTTCCATCCTTGGCGATTTTGAAAATCAGTTCGCCTTGCCCTGGTCTCGTTGCTTCCATTGCAAGTTCTAGAACGCGACGTTCTCCCTTTGCCAGAATCAAATTTTCAGGAATTTCGGCGATCTGTAGAAATTCGTTCGAACTAACGGTCAGTTGATACGCTCCAGCATCCCCATCTGTATTGTGGATCTCCAAAAGGGATGTGAATGTGTCTCTTGGTGCGAGCACTTTTGGGGGACTTATCGAGACGATAACCGGATCCCGGATGATGACATCCGAGCTTGTCTGTCCAACCGCGTCCCGTGACCAGGCGACTACCATTATTCGTGCCGTACCATTGAACTGGGGAATATCGAAGCGGATGTTCGCCTGACCGTTTCCATCAAGTCTTATCACACCTGAGAACAGCGAAAGCAGCTTCTGGGTCGGAGGACTACCTTCGGCAGTCAGTCCGGGCCCGTCACCGCCGGAGCGAATGCGGCCAAGCGCACCTTGTGAACTATCGATCAGTCGGCCATAAAGATCGCGGATTTCAAGGCCGAGGGATCGTTGTCCGAAATACCAGTCCGAGGGGTTAGGTGGTGAATAGCGTGTCAGATTGAGGATACCAACATCAACCGCTGAAACGGTTACGAATACCTCTGCACCCTTATCCAGTCCCGTGACGGTGACCGGCACATCCAGAGACTGATTAGGTTTGATTTTGTCCGGAAGATCGAGTGATACAGAGAGTGACTTGTCACCTGGTTCGATTGCCAGCCAGGTGGTTCCGATCGCACGTGCAGGCAGTCGGTTTGTTTCTGCGCTTCCTGGTCTTAATAGCGTTGCCGTAACATATGCCCCGGCTCCCCAGTCTTCGGAGATCGGAATTTTGACTTCACTCTCTCCTGCCGGTACGCTAACGCGTAAAGCATCCAGGATACGATCTGTACCGATTACCACCATTAACTGACCTTCGCCGCGTGCTACCACGTTCAGCCGCGCGGTGTCGCCGGCTTTATAACTCGACTGGTCCAGGGCTACCTCAAGGGCATCCGGTGTTTCGGTCGAAGAGGTTTCAACATACCACCCGGCTTCGAACGATATACTTGTCGCAGGCCCATTAATTTGGGCGCTTTCAACATCAAGCCGATAGCGGCCCCAATCGACTTGTGAAGATATCTCGATGGCTTCAGCCGCGAGGGCTTGAATTTTACCATTATCAATCAGTTTTGGAATTTCGGTTGCTTCGAAATTCCAATATGCGCCTTGCCGGTACCACTGATAGTTGCGTTCAATTCGATAAAGCGACCAGTTTAGCCCGCTCATGTCGATACGGTTGCCCAATCCATCGATCGCAATAACCCGAAACCTTGCTGTTGATCCTTCCGCGACCTGGTTATCCTCGAAACCTGGTCGCACTCCGATCATTGGTCTGGTTGTTTGAACCGGCAGTGTCAGACTTCTTTCAACAGCCCGGCCACCATCCTCTCGCATTCGCACAGTGATCTCTCCGACAAGTGGGCGGGTAGTTGCGGGAAGGTCCTTCAAAGAGACGTCGATGCTGGCTCGGCCATTTTGATCGGTCGAAGGCAGCTTTTCGAATGCAATGGACGTTTCGCCAATTTCGCTTTCATCGGCCAGCCCGAACTCATAACCGGGCGCGCTTTCGCGACTGCGAACAGTTTTCAAACGGACCTCACCATCAATCGCAAGATTTGCCGCTGGCGCACCGTAGAGATACTGGCCATCGACCGCGATCGTGGTGGGTTTGTCAAAATATATTGATTTTGCATTTGATGTCAGATTGAGTTCGATCCGATCTGGAACAAAGTCTTCAACCAGAAATTTGCTTTCGGAGATCGGCGCCCCTTCCGGGTTTGTAAATAGGGCGATTTTCCAAACGCCGCGCATCGCATTATCCGGCAGGCGGAATGAGGTAGCGTGTCCACCGAGCAGTGAGTGACTTGAAATGATGCGTTCTGCTTCCACTTCATCCGGTCTGGAGATGCTCAAGGTAACAGGTAGATCATCAACAGACACCATTTGATAATCGCGAATGAGCGAGACGATATTTACTTGCTCGCCAGGGCGGTAGATGCCGCGGTCGAGATAAGTGAATACATCATGCGGTCCTGGCACTGACCGTCCTTGGACGCCGCGATCCGAAAGGTCGAATCCGGCACGAGTTAAATCGAGGAAGACAAAGTCGTTTGTCGTGGTATTAGAGAGTTTCGCCATGATAACCGTTGGCGAAAGGCCGGCCGCGCCGCGCATCAACCCTGGATCAAAGGTAACACGGCCCGTCTTGTCGGTTGTCGCGGTATCAAGGATCTCGTTGTTTCGGGCAATCAGTTCAATGGAGACACCAGCCATTGGCTGGCCTGTGTCAAGCGAATTTGCAAAAACGGTGAGCCCATCGTTCCCGGCATAGGTAACCAATCCAATGTCTGAGATCAAAAACCATTGTGTGGCTATCGGCTCCCAACGGTTCTGTTCGACGTTTGAACCTTTGGCGGTCAGAACGTAAATGCCAGGTTTTTGTACGGGAAGAGCATCTTCTATCGGGAACCCGGTCACCACCTCACGGTTCAATTCCTGGGCAAGTTCGATGGAGCCTTTCCAGATACTCTGGCCGTAGTCGTCAGCAATGTCTGAAGCACGATATTCATTAATCTGCGATAGAAACCGGGAACCGGCAAGCAGCTGCGCAAGTGATCGCTCACCAACGCGATAAAGCTCCAAATCTGCTGATACCTCATTAATGCCGATAATTGGAATCGCTTTGCGTGCCGCGCTAGCAAGTATGAAACTGTCACCCGTAAATCTCACAGCTGGAGCTCTGTCACGGATGTAGCCATCGAGGGTTACCGATTCCAGCAACACTTCTCCTTTTGCCGACGGCAGCCCCTCTCGAAGGGTAACACGATAACTATCGCCATGGTTGAACCCAGCTACACAGATCTGTTGCTCAGAGGCAGAGATTGCAGCAGACGATGATGCCTGGACGGCAACAAAATTTTCGTAGTCCACATTTGTGGTGCTCAACTTTTCAGAAAAATCCACGCAGATCTGAGGCTGCCCATTGTCCGCATTGACCGTATGCCCGGTAATGCGAAATCCTTTTTCGCGCCTCAACAGCAAATATGCAGCTTTGATGGTATCATCATCCTTAAGATCAAGACTTTGCCTATATGCAATGATCGCTTCGGAAAAGAAACTGTTCTGCAAAAGAGCCTTCGCAAGTGCAGAAAGTGCCTGACTTCTGATAGAAGCGGTTCGGCTGAGTGAGTATGCTCCGATTGCGGAATTAATTGCGAGCGTCTTAAAATCAGGATCGTATCGTTTTTGTGCAGTTAGCCAATTTGTTATTTCATTGGAGACGGCTAGCCAGCCATCTGCGTTCGCCTGGCTTGCAGCAAGTACAGATCTGAAACGTTTCTCAGCATTGGGGGTGTCGTTTCGATAGAGTTCATCACGACCAAGCGATACCATTGACTGGATATCGGATGGCAGAATAGAGGAATTGATTTTGCCAATCTCGGCGCGAAATGAACTTGCCTGACTGAGAACAGATGCCGGGACAAAAACAAGCTCAGGTGGAGCACCGAGATCTGGCTCGCCAGAAACCTGGACCACTTTGCCAGCTATCGCGCCTTCGAAGGTGATCAAATCTGAAAAATCGGACTTTAAGAAACACCACTCGACCCGTGTATTGTAAGTAAAGGCCCGGCAGCGGCTATCAGAAATGCAAATCTGTTTGCATTGCTCGAGCGAGACTTCTTTTTCTGATCGGAGGTCAAAACCGAAATAATCCGCATTGTCCGTTATGACGATTTCTCTACTCGTCTCCTGCGCCGACACTGAAAGTGAAAAACATACGAAGATAATCGATAGAAACAGGCGGATGTAAAATGCCATACTAATTCTCCAATGCGGTTACTTCGAATTTTAATCCTATTAGATAAGTTGATTTGTAATATGTCAATTTGACCTTGAGATGGCATGTAATTCAGATTTTGCAGGATTGGATTTTCTGCAGGCAAAACAAGTAAGACTGTATAATCGTAATTTGCAACTTACCCCCTGATGATTTCCGGCGCTCCATAAGAGTTTGAACCGCGCCGTCTTTTCTCGACCCAGTTTAGAAACTGCGAGATACTGTCGACCTGATCATCATGCTTGGTATTGGGAAAGCCAAGGAGTTCACGTTGTAATTCAGCAAGCCAAGGTGCTTCTTTTGGGAAATATACTGACCGGCCTCAAAGCGAGATGACTGTGCTGCCATCCTTGTGACTTTATCGGTGTGTGGCCGAATCCCGATGGGTTTTGGAACGCCCCTGACATAATTGGCAACAAACTCTTGTATCATTTGCAAGCCTGGGCCTGCCTTTTCAATCAGGACCGTGTTCGGTTCGTATGCTCGTGCTAAATCAATAATTTTGTGGCGCAGCTTAGGGAAGTCGAGCTTGCCGCGCCAGACATGCAGGGGATAGTAGTCGCGACCAACCTTTGCCCACGTGGTGCAGACTAAATAATCATTGTTCAAGCCTGTTGCCGTTGCAATATCCCAGCTTTGAATGATTTGGACACCATCGCCTTTGGCCGGTGCGTTATCATAAGTCTTGAACCATTTGCGTTTGATCAGGTTACCTTCAAGCGGAATCGGATTTTGCTGATACTGGGTGGAAAAGCTCAAAGAGCCCATTTCTGCTTTCAGGCGGTCATAAACAGACAGAGGCTCATGAGCTTGGTTGAGGACTTCGCCTTTCTTGCGGTCATAAAACCTGTTTGGCCCGGTTTGAATGCGCATGTCTTCTTCGGCAATCGCCGAAAGAACCAGATGGCGACGGCCTTCTTCCTTCAATACCTTTGCGGACAAATCATCCTCATGCAGGCGCTGCATCACCAAGATCAAAGCGCCGGTTTGCTTATTGTTAAAGCGAGATAACAGGGTGAAGCTGTAAACTTCATTGACCTGGCGCAAGGCTGTCTCAGAATTAGCATCTGATGCCTTCATGGGATCGTCGATGATGATCACATCAGCGCCTATGCCGGTAAAGGTTCCATCAATGGAGACGGCAATTCTGCCGCCACCCCTAGTGGTTTCTGCTTCCGTTTAGGTGAATTTGTTGAATTTCACCGCAGGAAAAAGCTCTTTGTACCAACCGCTTTCAACAACTGTACGGAAATCCCTTTGGAACTTGGATGCCAGATCGCTGGAATAGGACACAACTGCAAACCGTTTCCCCGGATCGTGACCCAGACACCAGGCCACAAAAGGCACAGACACACAGATGGACTTTAGCGATCTTGGCGGCTGGTTGATGACAAGCTTGCCAGCCCTGTCTCTTGGAATATCCAGCGTCACCTTCGACGTCCCCGTCAACAT
>JAFMHL010000116.1 GCA_017854535.1 Nitratireductor sp. | reverse complement strand
TCGCTGATGCAACCACGAAGCGGACTTTCGTGAATGCCACAGCATTGGTAGTTTTGGGCTCAGAACGATCTTTCGCTCGGCTTTGTATCCAATGGCAAGCGAGCTGACAAAGCGACTAAACTTTGATTAAACTCGAAAGACAGCGACGGGCACAGAGTGCGCCTTCATTCACACGCGCCCTCTTGCCCAGTTCAGTTAAATCTGATTTCTTCATTCTTTGCGACGAGATAGGTCATTGTTAATGCAGCCAACCGTGTCACAATAGTTTTAGTTATTCTACAGACACGAGCTCAATATCCATCAAAGAATGGCGGCCCCATGAGACTGACGAATCGAAACGTTCTAAAGAAATTATCCGCAGTGTCATTTGTGCTTGTGACGGCCTTGATAACTGCAATTCCTGCTTTGGCGCGATGTTCAGATGATCCCATGCCTGGGGTTGATTGGCATGACTGCCGCAAGCGCAACCTTATTCTCACTAAAGACAATTTGGAACGCGCCAATCTTTCGGGAGTTGATTTTTCTTCCACTGACCTACACGGCGTCAATCTGAGTTTTGCAAATTTGACAAAATCCCAACTTACCCGATCACGATTGAAATCCGTTTCGGCGCCGCACGCAATTTTCGTAAAGGTAATTGGAGGTAGAACCGATTTCTCAAATGCCAATCTAGAAAAGGCGGATTTCAATCGGGCTGAGCTGTCGCGATCTGATTTTACAGATGCCAATCTTTCTTTCGTTGATTTTAATCGCTCAGATCTTGGGAGATCTGACTTTTCAGGCGCGACATTGGTCGCATCTGATTTCAGCTTTGCCAATCTGGCTCGGGCCGATTTGCGTACAGCCAAGTTTAACGGAAAGGTGAATGTGAAAGGTGCCTTCTTTTTCAATACAAGACTGGAAGGCGTTGATTTAACAAAATTCACAGGACTGGAACAATGGCAGGTTGATATGCTTTGCGGAAATGATGATACGAAGCTTAGAGGGGAGTTGAAGCGACCGGACAACTGGACATGCATTGATGAAGATTGATGAACTTAGCCGTTACATTGTGCGGTTATTAGTATGTCGAGTTTTCAGCCAATCTGCGATCAGTTTGTGGTGAACGCTTGCTTGAGCCATGTTACGGTAAAACGTAATAACGCCATGGATAGGTTCTTGAACCTTTGTGAAACCAGACAGGAACGCCACTACAACTCCTAGCGATGTTTGACCTCGAATTACAAAATAACCGCCAATACCTATTATCAGAATTGGCCCGACAGCACTCAAAAGACCGAGGCTCGCTTTCAATAAGAATTTCATGAAAGCAAATCGCATGTTGTTGTAAAATAGATCCCTGGTCGTAATGTTTGCCTCGTTGAAATCGGCAACCTTTCCCATTACTTCTCGTCCGAGTTTGCGCTTAAGCAAGATTTTTCGGTTGACCAGCTCATTCAGCTTGATCTGCATGAAAGGTGTTACGACAGCTTGTGGAATCAATAGCAGTAAGGCGATAATTGCGATTTGTGGCTCCATCCAAAACATGTACGAAATCACGCCGATGAGCATGCCTAGATCAATACACACCTGAGAAATTCCCTCTCCCACAAATTCCCCGAACTCTGCCGTTTCATTAATCATTACAGAGGCAATATCACCGGAGTCTTGGGAATGCTGATGCATTTCAGTACCGATGATCCTGTGGCGCAGATACTGGTTCACACTCTCGCCAATCCAGTTCTGGTATGTGTTGAGAACAAATTTGGCCAATTGATAGGTGAGGACGAGTCCTAAATAAGCAAAGCTAAGTATCAATAACAGGTTGAGATCGGGAGCTGGGATGGCGTCGTCTATAGCTCGGCGCTGGATTTCGATTGGCGCTATGTGAAGCACCGCCACAGCCACAGCCAGCAAACACGCAATAATCTGGTGTCTACTGGTTCCTTTCCAGATCATGCCAAGCATGCTTGCATTGAACAATCGGTCATTTGAGATTGATATGCTTGCCGGTCTAATTTGCATTTCCTGTTCCGTATTGTTGTTGTCAATGCAATTGTAGAGCTTTACCAGCTCCACTTGTCATTAAATGAATACCATAAAAAGCAAACAATAAGGATGGCCGCTTTGGACTAATACAATTAGTGGAAAATCGACCTACCGCTAATGTCAGCAATGCGGAGAGGCTGTGTGGAAACTCATGTTTAAGTTAAAGTTTGCGCGTTTCGCGCATAATTTTGGAATTGAGTGCTGAGTTTATTGATATAGGCGTTTTGAGTTTGCTCTAGGCTGACTAACGCATTGTTTTGAATTTGCCATTTTAGTGAGTTTTTAAAAGGTCGATATGGCCCATTTATGCTCTCATGGCGCTGATTAATGCCGCAATGCCGATGATGTTCATCACTCGGGTCATATTGTAGGCCAGAACATGTAGTGCCATTTCTGTGGCGACATTCTTCAGACGCCTCATCTTGAAGTGCGTGTTGCCCTGCCTGTCCGTCGTCATATAAATTGTCACAGACTATTACCTGAGCCGTTAGAGACTTTG
>JAFMHL010000115.1 GCA_017854535.1 Nitratireductor sp. | reverse complement strand
TTTTTATTGGGCTGATCCACCATTAACGGATCGGGCATTTAAATACCAAATTGTGAGCCCTGCCATTCCGGCTAAAGGACATTATCAATGCCCAAAATGTAAAAAGTTCGAGCTTGAGTTCGGAGAGTCCGACATCCAGGTTTTGTGGGATTAGAAACGACGGAACACTCCCAAAATTAACTGAATGTAATCAGTCCAGACCGCTTGCAATCAAGGAGGTTTATTGTTTGACTATTGCTTGGGAAAAGGAATGTTCAAAATATGCTCGGTAACTTTATCAAAAGCTTTTTCGTTTGCATATTTTGCTTAGCTAGCAGCGTCGTGCACGCGCAGGACAAACCTTCCTCAACAGGCACAGGATTCATTATCAATCGTGACGGTTGGATCGTCACCAACGAACACGTCGTTCGGCAATGTGATGAGATAACCGTTAATAACCATGGCCGCGTGATCCAAAAAATCATGGATCAACAAAACGACATCGCGGCGATCAGGGTACAGAACACAAGTTCCAAAGATCCGCTAGAGTTTTCAATAAGCAATTCCCGTTTGGGACAGGACGTAATTGCCTTCGGCTTTCCGCTAGCCGGATTATTGTCGCAATCTGTGAAGCTTACAAAGGGTGTAATAAACTCGCTTTCAGGGATCGGTGATGACAGCCGCTATTTGCAGATTTCGGCAGCAGTGCAGGATGGCAATTCAGGTGGCCCACTAGTCAATAACAAGGGATCAGTGATTGGCGTGGTTACAGCCAAGATCAACGAGAAGGCGTTGCAGGAATTAGACGTCTACACTGAGAATGTGAACTTCGCCCTGAATAGTTCCGTGGTGAAACAGTTCCTGGACGCCAATTCCATCGACTACGAACTCGCTCCTGCATCCCTTGAGCCAATGTCGACTGAGGAAGTGGCAGAAAAAATCGCACCATCAACGCTTCTGATCTCCTGTTTCGGTCAATCGGAGCAGCAAGCACAGCAGGCAGAAGAATCCCAAGTCATCCAAGGACCTGATACTGAAAATGAGCTGGTTGGACCAGATACGTGGTATTTTGCCGCCTATGGCAATATCGATTTCTGGGGTGGCGACAAATACTCAAAGGGTCTGGAAGCTGAAGACAATATTACCTGCGCCAAGTTTTGTGCAGCCGACATCGACTGCAAGGCATTCACCTACAATCCGCGCTATAATCGCTGTTTCATCAAAGAGCGTGCGGATATTATCGTCGCAACTGAAGGTTTATCCTCGGGTATCATATTCAAGCCTGATAATCCCAAGGATACCAATCCGCGTGCACCCTTTCTGGTGACGGACTTCATGGCCCATGAAGGTCAAGAATTCACCGGTATATCATTGCCGTTTTTTCAGCCTGGACAACGGATCAGTTCCATCGATCAATGTCTACGCTATTGCTATGGTGATAGTCAGTGTTCCTTCGTGACCTTCAACCGTCGGGAGCAAGGGCGAGCCAGTTGCAAAATCCGGCGCTTCAGCGCAAGCAATCTCAAGCGAAACGGCAACGCACATTCATTTCAGCGGACGCAACAACGCGTGATGCCAGCAGGGGATGTGATCAGGCTAGATATAGCAAGATATAGTTTTGATCAGGGCAGCTCTTATCGGCCTTAACGAAATTAACTTTCTGTTTACCCTGTTGCATCATATTCGCCCCTATATTCGAAATGGGTGCCCTTATGAAAATACTTCTAACATCACTTGGTCTATTCTGCATGGGATTGCTCGCATTGAGCTTTGCGCCTGACTCGACTGAACAGGGCGTGGATACCATTTCGACCGCAACAGTTGGATCCGGTAGTGCTAAGCCGCTGAACAAGGCAGGCTTCAACAATACACCCCGCAAGATCATTCTTGAAGTCCCCGAAAACGCAGATAAGGCGTTTTACTCGAAATGAGATATTGAAGGTCTGTCTTCATCTGCTGATTAGGAAGTTTCAGAAGAACTTTTGGCAGATAGCTTTTGTTGTTCTATGGTTTTCCAAGAGTTGCAGTAATCTGCGTCCAAAATGAAATGAGCGACAGGAATAGCGAAACCCTCAAACTTTAATCTGACAGTTCTCAATAAAGAGCTAAAAACTATCGATTGGGCGGGATGTAACCCAACCGGCGGCGAGCTACGCAGGAAAACTGTCGGCGCATTCACGGTGGACTGTTCGGCGCCATTGTACGAACAGAAGACATGCCGAAAGAGAATCATGCTCTCATATAACGAGATTGTTGAAAACCGACGCACATTCTCCTTGCTGGGCTACTCATCGCTTGCGGATGTAGGTTTTGATGGGGATTGGGTCACGCCGTATCAGATGAGTTCCGCGCACCTTCGGGTATTTTGCTTCGCTAACTTTAAACCTGCAGTGAATGTCGCCTGCCCGCCCGAATCGCCTCAAATAACTTTCAGCAGTGAATTGCAGTTCGACGAAAGCTCTCGTAATTCTGCATAGCGGACATTCATTGTTAAAGACAGAAACAATGGGTCAGACGGCCGCTATGCGGACAAATTTACCAAGCTTGGTCGTGTCAAGTGTTCCGCCTACGACACCACCC
>JAFMHL010000033.1 GCA_017854535.1 Nitratireductor sp. | reverse complement strand
TTACTCGTCAAGACTTGTTTCTATGAGCAAAATCAAGCCGATAACAAAAGTAAGTAAATTACAGCTGTAAGATTGGCTTATAAACTCTGGCGAGTTGTAATGTTTGACGAATCAATCAACGCGGAGGGATAGAGTATGTGGCAGTCGCTTGTGCAACAAGCGTATCGCTGTCACCAGAATTTATCCAAACTTCGCAAACAGCCAAACGCTTGCCCAATTTTATCAGTCTTGCTTCTGCCTTCAATTCACCTGGCTCAGGCTTGTTGAGAAAATTGATGCTAAGATTGGTCGTCACTGCAAGGGCGACTTTTCCAATATGGGCAAGAATTAAAAGGTAAGCTGAAATATCGGCAAGAGCGAACATGGTAGGTCCAGACACTGTTCCTCCTGGCCGAATATCACGCTGCCCCGTTTTCATGACAATTGAAATTTCACCCGGCCTAACTTCCTCAACTCGCCAATTGTAAACATCGCTTTCACTGAAAACGCCATGAACATAGTCTGATACTTCTTGAGCAGTTAGAACAGGTGTGTAAGACAATATGGGCTCCGTAATTTTAGGTGAAGATTGCGTCAGCTGCGCAGGCTTCTGGCAAATTGTGCAGCAAGTTCAAGCGTGCTTAAATCTATGCCGGTTTCATATCCAAGGCGCTCAGCCAGAGAAACCACTTTGGCAGTATCAACATTTCCTGCAGCACCAGGCGCATATGGGCAGCCGCCCAACCCGGCAACGCTGGAATCAAATACGCGCAGTCCTTTTTCCAGACTAGCTTCAATATTTTCAAGAGCCCTGCCCTTGGTATCATGATAATGACCAGCCAGTTTTTCAGCGGGTAATTCCTGCAGCACTGCATCCAACATCTTTGATATGGTCTCTGGCGTTCCATGGCCGATCGTCTCACCAAGGGAAACCTCATAACAACCCGCGTCGCGCAAAAAACCCACTGATCGCGCCACCGTTTCTGGTGAGGTAGGTCCATCAAAAGGACAATCAGTCACGCAAGAAACATAGCCTCGAACTGGCATTCCATCGGCTTTTGCAGCTTCCACAATCGGCGCAAACCGCTCAAGCGATTCGGCAATGGTGCAATTAACATTGGCTTTGCTAAATCCTTCAGAGGCCGAGGCAAATATGGCTACCTCATCGGCTTGTGCTGCTTTGGCTGCCTCATAACCTTTCAGGTTTGGGGTAAGGACTGCATAAGAAATGCCAGCTTTGCGGTTAATGCCTGCCATAACCTCCGCATTATCTGCCAATTGGGGTACCCATTTGGGAGAGACAAATGCGGTTACTTCGATTCTGTCAAAACCACATCCTGACAACATATCAACCAGTTTTATCTTATCACTAGCCGAGATCAGTTTTCTCTCGTTCTGCAAACCATCACGCGGACCGACTTCAAAAACCCTGACATGGCCTTTTTCAAGATCAGGCATTCGGCACCTCATAAAATGGTTTTTGATAAATGGCTGGATTTTCTGGCAATGATTTTTGAAAGGCAGGTCGCTCGCTCAGCCGTTGGTAATATACCGCCAAATTAGGGAAAGCGTTCAATGGAGTGAAATATCTGGCAATGTGAATCGAATAACCCACATTCGTATCAATGGCCGAAAAACCGGATTTCAACAGATAGTCACGGTCAGCCAAAACCTGATCCAAAACCTCCAGCGTTTTTTCAAGCCTACGACGCTCCAGTTTCATTAACAAAGGCGAGCGGTCTTTGTCTTCAAAAATCACAATATGCTGCTGGGTTAAGATTGCCCCATGTACAGCCATTGTTTCCGCATAATGTAGCCATTGAAGCCATTCAGCGCGTTCAGGATGTCCTGCATTCCTGCCTAATCTGCTATCAGGATAGGTCTCACAAAGATATTGCGTGATGGCGCCTGTTTCAAAGAGAATCTGCCCATCATCGACCAGACAAGGCACACGTCCAAGGGGATGAACGGCCAAATAAGAGGGATCGCGCAGTTCTTTTCCAAAATTATGGACTTTTAATTCAAAATCCAATCCCATTTCATGGAGCAGCCATAGGGAACGCATCGAACGCGATTCATGGCAGTGATGCAGCGTGATCATGCGGCGACTTCCTCCTCGGCCATGGCAATCAAAATTGCGCCATCCAAGACCTGATCGCCCACTTTCACATTCACTTCAGCCAAGACGCCGTCGCGTGGAGCTGTTAAAGTATGTTCCATCTTCATGGCTTCAAGAACCAGCAAAGGCTGGCCTTTTTCCACTGTATCACCGGAACTGACATTCAACACTTTAACAAGACCGGGCATTGGCGAAATAATCTTGCCGGATCCACTTCCCATGCTTTCTGCGCGCTCCAATGGATCGGGAAATTCGAATGTGAACGTCGCCCCATCTCGGAAAATCGCGACATACCCCTTCCAAGGGGCAAATGGAATCGCATTTTGCTTTCCATAAGAAATGAAATGTAAAACATGTTCATTTTCCAAAATGCTGCAGCGCAGCATTTCGATATCATGACCATCAAAACCGCAAATAAAATCATGCCCATCGCTGGTAGAAAGAGAGACTGAATTTATTTCTTCTCCCATCAACACCTGCACGATTTTAGTTTGAACACCCCAGAGGGAAAAATATCGAATGGCGCTGAACGGATCATCTGTTGTGGAGTGCTTCGCTGAAAGATTATGAATTAGCGCTACAATTACAATATCTAGTTTGGTATGCACTGCTTGAGCAGCCAATACCTCAATATTCCGCTCGATGAGACCTGTATCCATTTTCCCGTCAATAAAATCCTGATCACGGGTTAGTTTTGAAAGAAACTCACGATTGGTGACGGTGCCAGCGATCTTTGAATGCTGCAGCGCGGCATAAAGCGAATTCAGTGCCTGTTCCCTGTCGTTGCCGTAACTAATTACTTTGGCAATCATGGGATCATAATAGGGCGAAATCGCATCTTTTTCTGCTACGCCTGTATCAATGCGAACGTCGTGAGGAAATTCCAGTTTTTCTAAGGTGCCTATGGCTGGCAAGAAGCCCTTTGGAACATCTTCTGCGTATAAACGCGCCTCAATTGCGTGACCCTTGATCTCTATATTTTCTTGGCGCAAAGGAATTGCTTCACCAAAAGCGATCCGTAATTGCCATTCAACCAAATCAATGTCTGTAATGGCTTCCGTTACAGGATGCTCCACCTGCAAACGTGTGTTCATTTCCATGAACCAGAATCCGTCCGCGCGCAGGCCGTCGGCACCATCAACTATGAATTCTATGGTTCCCGCCCCTGAATATTCGATGGCTTTGGCAGCTTTTACAGCTGCTGAGGTCATGGCCACGCGCATTTCGTCAGTCATTCCCGGCGCTGGCGCTTCTTCAATTACTTTTTGGTGGCGCCGTTGCAACGAGCAGTCACGCTCGAAAAGATGCACGACATTGCCATGATTATCGCCAAACACCTGCACTTCTATATGGCGCGGGTTCAAGATGTATTTCTCCAACAAAACGCGATCATCACCAAAGGAAGATCGCGCTTCTGAGCGGCAGGAAGCCAATGCGGCAGAGAATTGTTTTGGGTCATCGACACGGCGCATGCCTTTGCCGCCGCCGCCAGCGCGGGCTTTGATGAGCACCGGATATCCTATCTCATTGGCTTTAGCGGATAGAAAACCCGGCTCCTGCATATCGCCATGATAGCCCGGCACGACTGGAACACCGGCTTTTTGCATCAGCGCCTTAGCTGCGTCTTTTAAACCCATTGCTCTGATCGCATCAGCAGACGGCCCGATGAATACAAGACCTGCTGCTTCAACAGCCTGAACAAAATCAGGATTTTCAGATAGAAAGCCATATCCGGGGTGGATTGCTTCTGCACCACTACCCAAGGCTGCCTGAATGATATTTTCAGCGCGCAAATAACTTTCAGACACAGGGGCAGCGCCGATATGAACCGCCTGATCAGCCATTTTAACATGCATTGCATCGCGGTCAGCATCAGAATAGACTGCAACGGTCTCAATATTCATCTTTCGAGCTGTCTTGATGACCCTGCAGGCGATCTCGCCTCGATTGGCAATCAGTATTTTCTTAAACATGTGCCTATCTTTCAAGTTTTACGGTTTTAGTGCCATGATTGCGGATCAGCTTCGAAGCCTCGCCGACCATTTCATCGATAATGTGTTGCGCTGACGGAATATCTTGGATGAGGCTTGTGACCTCACCAACGAACGTGTTGGCAATATCCGTGTTTCCCTCTGCCCAAGCCACGCGCCATTTGTCGGCTTCCGCTTTGCCAGCGGCGATTAATGCCTCTTGGTCTTCGTGCCATTGGTCCGTGAACCCGTTTTTTAGAACGCGGGCCGTATAGCGCTTTGGCCAGTCAATTTCACGGGCGATATCCATAACTGAAGAGCGGATTGTAGCGTCCCCATCGCTTTGAATGGCAGCCTTTAACATGTTTGGGTGAGCCAAGGACTCTTTGCTGGCCCAGAAGCGGGAGCCAACCAAAACACCATCGGCACCCAGCATCAGGCTTGCAGCCAAACCGCGTCCATCGCCAATACCACCTGCAGCGCAGAGCAAAACATCGGGTGCATGTTTTGCCAGCCAGTCTGCGACCTCCGGCACTAGTGTAAAAGTTCCCCTGCCGCCATCAGTCCCTATGCCATGGCCTCCTGCCTCGCTGCCCTGAGCAACGATAATGTCCGCGCCGCAATCCACAGCGTGTTTCATATCCTGCATAGTCTGGATTTGACAGATGAGTTGGCTTCCTGCCTGTTTTATTTTGTCGGAGAAAGGTTTTGGATCGTCGAAAGATAGAAAGATCGCTTTAGGCGTATGTTCCAGCACCTGATCAAGCAGTTCGGGCTTTTTCTTCAAGGCCCAAGTAATAAAGCCACAGCCAATTTTCTGATTGCCCGCTTCTTTGATCTCGCGCTCGATCCATTGACTGTCGCCATAGGCGCCACCGATCAGACCAAGCCCACCGGCATCTGAAACCGCTGCAGCCAGCTTGCCGCCGGAGGCAAAGGCCATAGGTGCAGAAATAATCGGATGGGTTATGTCGAGTTTTTGGGTGAGGCGGGTGGTTAGCATCATCACATCCTGAATATACCGAATTTGGTTTCTTCAATTGGTGCATTAAGTGCCGCAGACAGCGAGAGAGCTAAAACATTGCGTGTTTTACGCGGATCGATGATGCCATCGTCCCATAGACGAGCCGAGGCATAAAGCGGATGGGCTTGTTCCTCAAACATATCAAGCGTTGGTTGCTTGAACGCAGCTTCTTCTTCTGCAGACCAATTCCCACCTTTACGCTCGATACCATCGCGTTTGACAGTGGCAAGTACGCCAGCGGCTTGTTCGCCGCCCATGACGGAGATGCGGGAGTTCGGCCAAGTCCACAAGAAACGCGGGGAGTATGCCCGGCCCGCCATGCCGTAATTGCCCGCACCAAAGGAACCGCCAACCAGCATGGTGATTTTGGGAACTTTTGTGGTGGCCACGGCCGTTACCAGTTTTGCGCCATCCTTGGCTATGCCGCCCTGCTCATATTTTTGACCAACCATAAAGCCGGTAATGTTTTGCAGAAAGACCAGCGGAATTTTGCGTTGGGAACAAAGCTCAACAAAGTGCGCGCCTTTCACAGCGCTTTCAGAAAACAGCACCCCATTATTGGCGATAATTCCAACAGGCATTCCCATCACATGAGCAAAGCCGCAGACCAAAGTTGGGCCGTAACGGACTTTGAATTCATCAAACCTAGAACCGTCTACAATGCGCGCGATCACTTCTCTGATGTCATAGGGCGTTTTTAAATCGCCGGGAACAACGCCCAAAATTTCGGCGGGATCATAGGCCGGCTCTTCAATCGCCTGCATTTCAATATTCGGGTTCTTCACACGATTGAGATTGGCCACGGCGCGGCGAGCAATTGCCAAAGCATGGTTGTCATCTTCGGCCAGATAATCAGCCACACCGGACAGACGCGTATGCACATCGCCGCCGCCCAATTCCTCTGCGCTGACGATCTCGCCCGTTGCGGCCTTCACCAAGGGGGGGCCAGCAAGGAAAATCGTGCCCTGTTCTTTTACAATAATGGAGACATCCGACATGGCCGGAACATAGGCGCCACCTGCAGTGCAAGACCCCATCACCGCAGCAATTTGCGGAATGCCCTTCGCGGACATGTTGGCTTGATTGAAAAAGATGCGCCCGAAATGCTCTCGGTCTGCAAAGCCCTCCGCCTGATTGGGAAGGTTCGCGCCACCGCTGTCAACCAGATAAACGCAAGGCAAATTATTCTGCTCGGCAATTTCTTGAGCGCGCAAATGCTTCTTCACACTCATGGGATAATAGGTGCCGCCTTTGACCGTTGCATCATTACAAACAATCATCACTTCGCGGCCTTCAACGCGGCCAATGCCAGCGATAAGACTGGCGCATGGGCTATCGCCATTATGCATGCCATGGGCAGCAGTTGCCCCAATCTCCAAAAAGGGCGAGCCGATATCCAACAGATTTTGTACGCGATCACGGGGCAGCAGTTTACCGCGTGACAGATGCCGTTCGCGAGATGCCTCACCGCCTCCCATCTGCGCTAATAGGGCAGCATCCTCGGCAATCTTGAGAGCTTCGAGATTTGCTGCCTCATTGCGTTTGAAACTATCCGATGCGGTTGAAATTTGTGAGTTTAATTTAGCCATCTAAGGAATTCTCTTTCACTTCTGGCAATTGGGATTTTGCGATTTCTTCTAAAGCCCATCGTTTCAATTCTTTGCGGATGATCTTTCCTGTCACCGTCATGGGTAGCGCGTCGATAAATTCAATTTCACGCGGATATTCATATTTGGCAAGGTGTGTTTTCACATGATTCTGTAGTTCAGCAAGCAATGTTGTCGAGGGCGTTTGCCCGTCGCGAAGGACCACATAAGCTTTAACAATTTCAGTTCGCTGCTCATCTGGCTTACCGATGACACCAGCGGAAGCAATGGCAGGATGAGTAAGCAGACAATCTTCAATCTCGCCGGGACCGATGCGATATCCCGCAGACGTAATAACATCATCATCACGCCCTATGAAATGGATGTCGCTTCCTTCCATGATCCCGCGATCACCTGTCAGCAGCCATTCATTGCCGTCTTTATCCATTCTGAATTTGGCCTTGGTGGCCGCAGGATTGTTCCAATATTCCAGCATCATCACTGGTGTGCCTCGCTTAATGGCGATGTCGCCTTCATGGCTTGTTTGCTGCCCAGTTTCATCGATCACCGAAACTTCATGGCCAGGCACGGGCTTACCCATGAAACCAGATTTGGGCGGAAACAATTTTCCACAGGAAGAAACGACCATATTGCATTCGGTTTGGCCATAAAACTCGTTGATGGTAACGCCGAACGCATCTTTGCCCCATTTGAGCATTTCTGACCCAAGCGGCTCTCCGCCGCTGGCGACAGTGCGCAAGCCATTGATCTCAGCGCTCTCCGCCTTCAGCATTTTTAATGCAGTTGGTGGGAAGAAGATATTGGTGATACCAGCAGTTTCGATGATGTCTTTACATTGCTTTGAATTAAACTTTATCATGCGCGAGGCAACAACAGGAACTCCATGATGCAACCCCGGCATCAAAACATCAAACAGACCACCAATCCAAGCCCAGTCGGCTGGTGTCCATATCACATCATTTTGTTGAGGAAATAGATCGTGACTCATTTCTACACCGGGCAAATGACCCAATAAAATCCGATGTCCATGGAGTGCTCCTTTGGGTGGTCCTGTCGTGCCTGAAGTATAAATCAAAACAGCTGGATCATCTGGCGACGTGTCTGCAATCTCAAAATTTTCAACTTCGGGATGGGAAAGGTCATCGACCGCCATCAATTCTTTCAGATCGGGAAGATCTTGATAAATTTTGAAAAGAGCGTCCACTCCTTCGCTGTCTGTTATGACAGCCTTTGCTCCAGAATCTAACAAACGCGATTTTAGCGCCTCCTCACCAAATAGTTTGAACAGGGGAATAGAAATCGCTCCCAATTTCCAAACTGCGATATGGGCAACAGCTGTCCAAAGGGATTGGGTTCTGTAGATTCCCACCCGAGCTCCGCGCTCAACGCCAAACGTACGAAGGTAGCTCGCCAGTTGATCCGACAACGCCTTTAATTCGCCAAAACTTGCATCCCGACGGTGATCTGAGGTCAGATCAATAATTGCAGTTCGATTTGGGTCGGCTCTTGCCCACTTATCGCAAACATCAAAAGCCAGATTGTAGCGCGCAGGAAAATGCCACTCAAAATCGCTTACAAGCTGATCGTAAGATGCGGCGGGCGTGAGCATGTTACCCAGTAACTTTCATTAATTCTCTGCCACACAACATCCGGCGGATTTCAGATGTGCCTGCGCCAATCTCCATCAGTTTTGCATCGCGCATAATGCGTGAAACCGGACTATCATCCAAATAACCAGCGCCGCCCATGGCCTGCACTGCCTGAACCGCCTGATTCATGGCTTGTTCGGAAGCATATAGTACGCAAGCGGCGGCATCCTGTCGGGTGACCTCGCCGCGATCACAAGACCCGGCTACAGCATAGACATAGGCACGGGCAGAATTCATCGCCGCGTACATATCGGCGATTTTACCTTGCATCAGTTGGAAATTACCAATCGGCTCTCCGAATTGTTTGCGCTCATGCATATAGGGCATTACATGATCCAGACATGCATGCATGATGCCAATGCCAATTCCGGAGAGAACCACTCGTTCATAGTCGAGACCTGACATGAGAACATTGACGCCTTTACCCTCTTCGCCAAGGATGTTCTCGAACGGGACTTCGCAATCCTCGAAAATCAGTTCGCCGGTGTTTGAGCCACGCATGCCCAACTTATGAAAGGGCTCAGAAGTTGAAAAACCCGTCATCTCTTTTTCAATCAGGAAAGCGGTCATGCCGCGCGGGCCAGCTTCCGGATCCGTTTTGGCATAAACCACAAGCGTATCCGCATCAGGTCCGTTGGTAATCCAGTATTTTGTTCCATTTAAACGAAAGTGATCATTGCGCTTTTCGGCGCGCAATTTCATGGAAACCACATCTGATCCTGCACCAGCTTCGGACATGGCCAATGCACCTACATGGTCACCAGAAATTAAGCGCGGCAGATATTTTTGTTTTTGTTCTTTGGTTCCGTTCAACCGAATTTGGTTTACGCAAAGGTTTGAATGTGCGCCATAAGACAAAGATACAGAGGCAGAAGCTCTTGCTACCTCTTCAACTGCTACTGAATGGGCCAGATATCCAAGACCAGCCCCGCCATATTCTTCTTCTACTGTAACCCCAAGAAGGCCGAGATCTCCCATTTCCTTCCAAAGTTCTGGAGGGAAATTGTTAGATTTATCGATTTCCGCCGCGATAGGCGCAACGCGATCTTGGGCCCATTTGTGAACCATATCGCGCAATGCCTCGATTTCATCGCCCAGAGCAAAATTCATACTTGCATTAAACATTGATCACCTTCTCCCATATCACTTCCGATAGCCCAAGACCAATCAGGCCATAACACTTTTCATCACGCAATAGCCCTTGCTTTGGCAACTGCGTTCCTTTGTTCGTATTGGCATTCCAAACTACCGAATGCCATTTTGACATAAATCTCTTCGACTTCGCTGGATGTCAGACGCCCGTTATTCCTAAACCAGGTATTGATCCCTGTTAGCATGGCTATGATCGCCATGGTCGCAACCGGCTCATCATCAACCAAGAAGTCACCATTTGCTTTGCCTAAAGAAATTATTTTCCTCAGGAAACCTTCATAGTATTTGCGCAACTTCTCGATCCTCACAAATCCCTCTGGCTCAAGATTTCGCAATTCCATATAGGAAATAAAGACCGCATCCTGGCGGTCCAGATGATATGAAATATGGAAGCGGACAAAGCCATCGAGGGCTTCGATCGGGGTATGAAACTTTTGGCTTTCAGCCTCCCATGCGGCCAACAGTCCGAGCATGTGAGTTTCCAGCAAATCCACCAAAATTGCCTGCTTGGTCGGGAAATGATTGTAAAGAGCGCTGGCCTGAATGCCGGTCTTTGCGCCAATCGCCCGCATGGATACTGCCGCATAACCTTGGTTAGCAAATAATTCAAGCGCTGCAGCTCTTACTCTAGCCGCCGTCACCTCGCCACTTGATCCAAATGTTCGCGCCATCATTTCTCCTCTCATTTTTATAAATGAACATTCGTTCTTTTACAATAGAGATAATTTATTGCTGGTATGAAAGACATAGGCAAAGCATTGAGTTATATCGATGAAAATAGACTTAATAACATAGCGGCGGGAACGGTTGACCAACGTAAAGGCAGTCTAACAATAGCTCACTTAGTAGGACGAAATATATGGCAATCTCGTCACATCGTTGGAAAATCAGATTGATTTTGGAGCATCCAACGCTTCGCGCCACAATACCGCTTGAATTAATGTCGTTCTCAGGCTCATGAACTTGAAACCCCTCCACTCATTTTAGAAACTATAAACACAACCGCTTTCTCACCTATTTTACGGTTTGGGTAGAAGGCGGCCAGCCAGTTTTTTATTTTGACATGTATGGGCGCGATGCGATCTTGCGGCCTTTAATCTAGATATTTTGCCAGTATAAGCTGTCCGTTTGCGGCCTGGTTAACCTTTCGTAAACCATATTTGTTAATAATTTCTTCATAAAAGTTACACCGCAAACATGTATGCAAGATTTACGTGTTGCATTGGAGTTTTCATGAGAAATTTTACTACTTCCCACTCGCATTCTAAATATAAAAATCTGTTTAGAAAAACACTCTTGGCAACAACCCTACTGACTGCTTCTCTAACCCTAGCGCCATCATTGTCTTTTGCCCAAAGTCTTGCGCCCTATGCCAATATGCAGGCGATCAAATGGCGTGGCACGGTTGTCGATACTTCAACCCTGATGGAATATTATAAGCGCGGACAATACAGGGGTATTTGGACCAACAATTCAGGCCTTACAAAAAACGGCAAACAACTCATTTCTGTTCTGGAAGATGTCTGGCTCGATGGATTGCAACCGCTTGATTATATATCGAGCCTTCCAAGCAATCTTGGGAGCTTGCGCGGAGAAGCACTAGCTGGTTTGGAACTTTATCTCTCTCAAAGCGCCTATAAACTGGCAAGAGATCTTTATGGCGGACGCGCATCGGCATCTGTTGAAGATCCTGATATTGTTATTCCAAGGAAACAATTGGATCTTGTGGCTTTACTTGGGTCTATGGACAAAAATGGTCCATTGACCGTCATTGAGCGTTTGCGACCTCCCCATGAGCAGTATAATGCGCTTCGCAAGGTTTTGGTGAAAACCGGAAATCCTGAGAAACAAAGGAAAATAATCGTCAATATGGAGCGCTGGCGCTGGCTTCCGCGCGATCTTGGAAAGCTGCATGTGTTTGTTAATACAGCCGCCTTTTTGATGTATACCAATCAAAACGGACAAGAGGTTGATCGGCGCCGGGTCATCGTTGGCAAAGAATATCATAAGACGCCTATTTTCTCGGACAATATAACTTATTCAGAATTCAACCCAACCTGGACGGTGACCCCATCAATTGCTGGCAATGAAATGTTGCCCAAGCTGCGCAATGATCCGTCCTATTTGGACAAAAAGGGCTATGATTTATACGCCAGTTGGAAAGCTGACGCACCGAAGATGAACGCTACGCAGATCGATTGGTCAAGCGTCAGTAAAAACCGTTTTCCATATCGGATTGTTCAGCCAGCCGGGCCTAATAACGCCCTTGGGCAAGTGAAGTTTTTATTTCCCAACAAGTTTAATGTCTACCTCCATGACACAGCCAACAGAGCGCTTTTCGACCAGTCTGACCGCGCACTTTCTCATGGCTGTATCCGAGTTCATAAACCTTTGGAATTCGCGGACCTTCTCTACAAATTAGATGGTAATCCGGCACGCTCAAAACTCAACGACATTGTTCAGTCCAAACGAACAAAGGGTGTGAAATTCCAACGACCTATTCCTGTTCACCTGACTTATTTTACATCTTGGGTGAAAGATGGGAAATTGCAAACATTCTCCGATATCTACAAGCGCGACCGATCCATCGGAAATATTTTGTTCGGACGGATTTAATTCTTAGTTATCTGTGCGTTTCACGGCTTGGTTTTTGACGTGAACCTGTTATTGCGTTTTAGTAAGCAAGGATAACAGATTTCACATTATTGAAAGCGTGCGCGTGACCAAAACACTGACCATAATAAAACCCGATGACTGGCATTTGCATCTGCGTGATGGCGCAATGCTGGAAGGTGTCATCGGCCATTCGTCTCGCCATTTTGCACGGGCGATCATCATGCCAAATCTGGTTCCGCCTGTTGTGACCACAAGTGACGCAGCGGCCTATCGTGATCGCATTCTTGCTGCCAAACCGAAGGCTGATTTTTTCAAGCCCTTGATGACGCTCTATCTCACCGAACAAAGCGATCCCAATGACATCGCTTCTGGTTTTGAAAATGGATTGGTTTCAGCAGTGAAGCTCTATCCTGCAGGGGCGACCACCAACTCAGCCAGCGGCGTTAAAGATTTTGACAAGGTGATGCCCGTGCTTCAGAAAATGGCAGAGATAGGCATGCCGCTTTGCGTGCATGGTGAAGTGACTGATGCGAGCATTGATATTTTTGACCGGGAGGCTGTTTTTATTGAGCGCGTTCTAGACCCATTGCGCAAGCGTGTTCCTGATCTTCGCATTATCATGGAACATGTCACCACGAAAAACGGCGTTGATTATGTGACGTCTTCAGACAAAAACCTCGCAGCCACGATAACCACCCATCATCTGATCATCAATCGAAATGCAATCCTTGCTGGCGGTATTCGTCCCCATTATTATTGCCTCCCAGTTGCCAAACGCGAAGAGCATCGCCTTGCATTAAGAGCTGCGGCCACCAGCGGCGATAAACGCTTTTTCATTGGCACAGATTCAGCACCACACATTGATGACTCGAAAGAGCATTCCTGCGGATGTGCAGGCATCTATACTTCGATCAACACGATGAGCTGCCTAGCCCATGTGTTCGAGCAGGAAAATGCGCTGGACAAATTGGAGGCGTTTACGTCGCTCAATGGCCCTGCCTATTACAATATGCCTCACAATGACGACACCATAACGCTGATTCGACATGACGAGCCGATTACGTTTCCTGATAAGATTGATACAGGCGCTGGTCCAGTGACTGTGTTCGATCCGATGTTCCCGCTTCACTGGGAAGTTCAATAATTCTATTAGAAAGAAAACCATGAGCAGAACAGTTTATGTAAACGGCGATTATGTGCCAGAAGAAGAAGCAAAAATATCCGTCTTTGATCGCGGATTTCTTTTTGCTGACGGCGTCTATGAAGTTTGCTCTGTACTTGATGGCAAACTGATTGATAACGCCGCGCATCTTGCTCGGCTGCAACGCTCACTGAATGAAATATCCATGGCATTGCCCTGTTCGCTTGAAGAAATTGAAGCGGCTGAACTGGAACTGGTTCGTCTTAATGACCTTAGCGAAGGTATGGTCTATTTTCAGGTAACCAGAACGTCGAAAGATCGGGACTTCTATTTCCCCAAAGATGCGAAATCGTCTCTGGTTATGTTCACTCAGGTGATGAACCTGTCCAAAAATCCTGCTGCTGAAAAAGGCCTTTCGGTGATCACCATGCCTGATCTTCGTTGGGAACGACGTGATATCAAGACCTTGCAATTGCTCTACCCTTCTCTTGCAAAGACCGAGGCTAAGAACAAGGGCGCTGATGATGCCTGGCTGGTAGAAGACGGGTTCGTGACCGAAGGCAGCTCAAACAATGCCTGGATCATTTTACAGGACGGAACGATTGTTACGCGCCAACTTTCCCATGAAATTCTCCATGGCATTACGCGGCACTCCATCATCAAACTTGCAGAACTGCATCAATTAAAGATCGAAGAACGCCCGTTTACGGTTGAAGAGGTAAAGCATGCGCGTGAGGCTTTCGTTTCAAGTGCGACGACCTTTGTCATGCCTGTTGTCAAAATTGATGGCGTTGAGATTGCAGACGGCAAGCCGGGCGAACTGACCAAGAAACTGCGTTCGATCTATTTGGCTGAAGCAAAAAATCTTTAATTTGTTGATTACTGATGCTGCTTTAACAGGCACGTGGATTCTATAAATTTCATGGCGGTTTTGGACTAATCCACACAGCGACAAAGCAATAGATTGCAGCTATCTTAAACAGCGGTGGCAATTATGTTTCTTTCGGTCTTTGATATTTATAAAATCGGTATTGGCCCCTCCAGTTCTCATACGATGGGACCGATGAGCGCTGCGGCGAGGTTTCTCGATAAAATCAAGAATGGCGATTGGCCACGCCCCCAAGGTGTCGAAGTAGCCAAACTCCACGTCTCGCTTCACGGGTCACTTGCCTATACGGGCATTGGCCATGCCAGCGATCGCGCTATCATTTTGGGACTTGCAGGCTATTTGCCTGATGGCATCGATCCTGACCAAATGGATGGCATTGTAGACGCTGTAAAAACCAACAAGCGCGTAACGCCGGAAGGCCATCCGAACTATCAATTTGATCCAGCGATCAATCTTGTGATGGATAAAAAAATGGCCCTGACCGGCCATGCCAATGGCATGATGTTTCAAGCCTTCGATAATCTCGACCGTTTGATGCTGAAACGGATTTACTATTCTATCGGGGGCGGATTTGTTGTCGATGAGAACGAACTGAACGCCATGCAAAGCGCCAAGAAAGCGCCAGTGGAATCGGGCGTGCCATATCCGTTTCGCAATGCAAAAGAGATGCTTGAAATGGCCAAGAACTCTGGCCTTTCTATTGCAGCGATGAAACGCGCCAATGAAGAAATGTCGATCCCACGTGACTTGTTAGACCAGAAACTGGACCAGATATGGGGCGCCATGGATCGTTGCATAGACCGAGGCATTTCTAACTCTGGTATTATGCCCGGCGGGCTGAAGGTGAAACGTCGCGCTAAAGATATATTTGACAAACTGCAAGAGGAGTGGAAATCAAACCGCCGTAATCCGCTACTCGCCAATGACTGGTTGGCTGTCTTCGCCATGGCCGTCAATGAAGAAAATGCCGTTGGGGGGAAAGTTGTGACATCCCCCACAAATGGCGCTGCAGGTGTGGTGCCTGCTGTCATGCGATACTATATGCGCTTCCACGAAGATGCAGATCTTAAAGGCATTCGCGACTTTTTGCTGACTTCGGCGGCGATTGGCGGGATTATCAAACACAATGCCTCCATCTCTGGTGCTGAAGTTGGCTGTCAAGGCGAAGTGGGCTCTGCCTCTGCTATGGCCGCGGCAGGTCTTGCGCAAGTGATGGGCGGCACACCGATGCAGGTAGAGAACGCAGCAGAGATTGCGCTGGAGCATCATCTGGGCATGACTTGTGATCCTGTGGGCGGGCTGGTTCAAGTACCCTGCATAGAGCGCAATGCATTGGGCGCTGTCAAAGCTGTTACGGCAGCCTCGCTGGCACTTAAAGGTGATGGCACACATTTCGTACCTCTGGATGCCTGTATCGAAACCATGCGCCAGACTGGTTTGGATATGAACGAGCGGTATAAAGAAACGTCTGAAGGTGGCTTGGCGGTTAATGTGGTTGCCTGCTAGGCAAACGCCGCGCCTCCGTTAGACGGCAGACCATCTGCTTAGCGAATATCGAGAGCCTAGCTATTTTAAATGATAGCATGCCTTGAAGCATCGCGGTAATTTGCTATGCATGGGTATACCCTCTCACAAAAAAGAGAAAGCCAGATCATGTTGCACAATGACACCTTAGATAAATGGGATCGTGAAAACTTCTTCCATCCTTCGACCCATCTTGCTCAACATGCGCGCGGCGAAAGTCCTAATCGCATCATCACTGGTGCAGATGGCGTTTATATTGAAGACCGTGACGGCAAGCGTTATCTCGACGCCTTTGGCGGATTATATTGTGTCAATGTTGGTTATGGCCGCAAAGAAATCACCGATGCTATCGCCAAGCAAGCCAGGGAACTTGCGTACTACCATGCTTATGTAGGGCACGGCACAGAAGCTTCGATCACCCTTTCTCAAATGGTGATGGAACGCGCTCCGAAAAACATGTCGAAGGTCTATTTTGGCCTCGGTGGTTCTGATGCGAATGAAACCATCATCAAACTGGTCTGGTATTACAATAATATACTTGGTCGCCCTGAAAAGAAGAAGATCATCTCACGCTGGCGTGGTTATCACGGTTCTGGATTAATGAGCGGATCGCTAACCGGACTTGAACTGTTTCACAAAAAATTTGATTTGCCGCTACCCGGTGTGCATCACACAGTTGCTCCAGATTTCTTCCGCCGTGCGGATTTGTCTTTGGATGAAGCAGGCTTTTTGCAGCATTGCGTGGACGATTTGGAAGCGTTGATACAGCTTGAAGGTCCTGACACGATAGCTGCGTTTATCGGCGAGCCTGTGCTTGGCACGGGCGGGATCACACCACCTCCAGCACGCTATTGGGAAGCGATACAAAAAGTTCTCAAAAAACACGACATCCTTTTGATTGTCGATGAAGTCATTACCGGCTTTGGCCGCCTTGGAACCATGTTTGGTTCAGACCATTACGGTATCGAACCGGATTTCATGACCATCGCAAAAGGACTAACCTCAGCCTACGCGCCACTATCCGGCTCGATCGTTTCTGAAAAAGTGTGGAGCGTTTTGGAAAAAGGCACGGATGAAAACGGTCCGCTTGGTCATGGCTGGACCTACTCGGCCCACCCTATCGGCGCAGCGGCAGGCGTTGCCAATTTAAAATTGATCGACAGTCTGGGACTGGTTGAAAACGCAACTGTAAGCGGTGACTATCTCAACACTCAAATGAGAGCGGCCCTTGGCGACCACGCCCATGTGGGGGACATTCGAGGTCAAGGCATGCTTTGCGCCGTTGAACTGGTTGAAGACCGCGATGATCGCATATTCCTGGACCCGTCTAAAAAGACGAGCGCAATGATTGTTTCTGCTATGGCAAAACGCAATGTGATCGCCCGCGCCATGCCACAAGGCGATATCCTCGGCTTCGCCCCACCCCTTTGCCTAACGAAAGAAGAGGCAGATATCGTGGTCTCAGTTACCGCAGATTCAGTAAAAGAAGTGTTGGGGTAGAGATGAGATTTTAACTGAAACAACATTGTAAGATTTGGAAATCGAAAGGCAGGATTGCGGACAAAACGGCTTTTGTTCTCAAATGGTATTGAAGGCTGAAGATGACCGTTTGCTTACCCTTTCAGATTGAAAAAAGGCGACAGGTTCATGAGATGCACAAAAATTACTTGAATGCACTAATGGGCTTCAATAAGCTGCCGGAGCGCTTTCAAACTTGAGATTCCCGTTTAACTGTTAGGATTAACACTTAAACTTTTCCATGTTTCGTGCGTTCTTTCACGTTAAGGAATTCCTATGAAAAAATCTAAATTTGTTCTTATTGATCGCCACCCTGGGCGTGCGGCCCAAAGCATTGGCATGGCAAAAGAACTTGGAACCAGCCCGGATTTGATACATGAACCCTCTGTTGGAGTGGTGGGCACTAAAGGCGATAGCCAGTGCTATTTGGGCGTTACGGCGAAAGTCGATGCAATTCATGCACGACTTCGGGATCGGATTGGAACTGAGCCTGGGCAACTGAAATTACGTCTTGTTGAACCTCAATATACAATCGCCACTTCAGACGGCATTCGAAACGGAACGCGCGAAATGCGCTATTCCCTTATTGGCCGCGAAGTTACCAATGATGCGCTTTGCGAACATCTTGAAGCAAGCGGTCTGGCCGGCACAATTGCTGTTGTCGCATGTGACAAGCCGCCTGTAGGAACGCTGGCCGCATTGCTCGAGCATAATGAACCAGCAATCATCATGTCCGATGGTCCAATCCATCCGGGAATCGATCCCAAAACTGGCGGCGCACTCGATATTGTCAGTGCTTACGAGGTCGCGGGGCATCCTGATCCAGAACATCGTCACCATATTGCGTGTCATGCATGCCCCGGGATCGGTAGTTGTGGCGGTATGTTCACATACAACACAATGCAAACATTTATTGGCGTCGCAGGTATGCAACCATTACACATGGTCGCTCCGGCTTCCGATGACCCTAAACGTCTCAATGAATTTCCAGATGAATTGGTTGGTTACTTAGCTCAAATGATCGAGTCGGATTTAAAACCTCGTGATATCGTTGTTCGGGACTCATTGCGAAATGCCTTGATTGTTGCACTGGCGATCGGTGGATCTACCAATGTGGTATTACACGTGCCTGAGATAGCACGAGCCGCAGGATTTGAGAATTTTTGGAAAGACGTCATGACGCCGGAAGAGTTCAATCACCTTTCGCAATATGTGGTGCCGGTCCTAACCAACGCGCGTCCTTATGGCAAATACTCCATGGTCGATATAGATGCCATTGGCGGTGTCCAAGTGATTGTCCGCGAATTACTTGAAATGGGATTGCTGAATGGCGATGTCATGACGTGCACTGGTGAAACGCTAAGTGAACAAGTTGATCGCCTAAACCCACCAAAACCGGATGGTGACGTGGTTTATTCGGTTGCAAATCCTTACAAGCCAACGGGCGGATTGCGCCTATTGAGCGGCAATTTATCACCTGATTTTTCAGCGATTTTGAAACTAGCGGGTGTCGAAGGCGGACTGGGGGACAATAGGTTTTGTGGTAGAGCGCGCATTTTCAATGGTCAGAATGATCTTTTGGAAGCGCTCGATAAAACGCCGGACAGCTTTGAAAATAGCGATATGGTCATTGTGCGTTACGAAGGACCAACTGGCTCACCCGGCATGCCGGAGATGTTAGATCCAACAGCACGTATTACCGCTCTTTGTCGCGCGAAAGGCATTGTAATCGGCTTGATGACCGATGCTCGTTTTTCGGGGGGGTCCGTTGGACTTGTAATCGGACATGTGGGTCCCGAGGCCGCTCTTGGTGGCCCAATTGCGTTAATTGAAGACGGAGATGAAATTATCGCAGACCTGAATACAGACGAATTGACTTGCACTGAGCTTAAGGACCCAGACACATTTGCGGTTCGTAAAGCAAAATGGGAAAAAGAAACTGCGGATAATGGTGGGGTCCATCCAGCTTGTGGGGTTGCAGACACGCGTCTTTTACATCGTGCGCGCCATTCCGCAGTTCCTGCATCCAGGGGCGGTGGCATTCATCCAAACGGTGAAGTTTGGGTCAGGGAGCCGCGCGACGCGCGGCCTTCTGGCTTTGTTCCGTCAAATAAGACGCGACCAGATTGCACTAAAGAGTTTAAAACCTAGGCTTGGTTCGCTTTAAAAAAAACATAGTGCAAGAACGTTGCACTATGTAAGATTTTTTTTAGCCTTACAAATCACTGCTGTGAAATCATCTAAAACCAAAAATGCCTTTTTTGAACGACTGCTTTGGATCGAGAAGTGATTGTCATTCGTGAAAAACCCAACGCCTTGGCAGGGCTACCAGCGGACCTACCTCTAACATCAGCATTTATTCTATTTTTAATAACATCAACTACCCAACACTTGCCAGCAGGCTAGCATTGCCGCCGGAAGCAGTGGTGTCTTCGCTGATAGCTTTTTCGGCAAAGAGCATTTCTGGGTTCTTTGTCGGGTCGATCACTAAGACGCGTTTGCCTTTGCGAGCGGCAAGTGTTTCGCGGATCGATGCCAGCGGCTGACCTGTGTTTTCAAACAGCACAATGGAAAGTTCCGGCAGGTTAAGCACCGCATCCATGGACCCATCGTGATCGGCCAATGTCACCACCTTGTTGCCAGCAGCTTTTGCCATTTGTGTCTGCTGGGTAATATCTGCAGCGTCAGGTCCAAGGCAAGCAACCAGTCCGCGCGGGATGAGCGACCATGTATTTTCCTCGCCCGTTGGCCCAGGCATACGAACCACGCTGACTTTCGGTAGATCAGGGGAAGCCGCATGGGTAAAGCGTTTGGCATAAAGCGGCCCTCCCGCCTTCGGCCCCGTACCTGAAAGGCCTTCGCCGCCAAAGGGTTGAACACCGACAACAGCGCCAATCTGGTTACGGTTCACATAGATATTACCTATTTCGGCAGTTTCGCAAATCTTGTCGACGCGCGTATCGATGCGTGAATGAATACCAAAGGTCAGGCCATAGCCAGTGGCGTTGATAGATTTGACCACATCGCCGATCTTCTCGCCGTCAAACTCGATCACATGCAGCACAGGGCCAAATATCTCACGTTCCAATTCGCTGATAGAGTTCAACCGAAATGCGATAGGCGCAACAAATGTTCCGTTCTTACAAGTATCCGGTAAAGGCATTTCGAAGAGCAAGCGACCCTGCGCTTTGAGCTTTTCGCTATGGGCATGTATCATCTGGCGGGCATCTTCGTCGATCACAGGACCAACATCTGTAGCAGGGTCCCAGGGGTCGCCAATCTGCAATTCTTCTGTAGCGCCTTTCAGCATTTCCAATATATGCGGCGCAACATCTTTTTGAATAAACAAAACCCGTAAGGCAGAGCAGCGCTGTCCCGCACTTTGGAATGCAGAAGCCACAATGTCCCGAACGGCTTGTTCCGGCAGCGCGGTGGAATCAACGATCATGGCATTAAGGCCGCCTGTTTCCGCGATCAAAGCAGCATTCGGATTGCCTTTTGCCATAGACAAATCAATGTAGCGGGCGGTTTCAGTCGAGCCTGTAAATGCGACACCAGCCATTTGAGACGAACCAGTCAATGGCGGACCAACTTCTGCACCATCACCCTGAACCAAAATCAATGCATCTTTTGGTAAGCCAGCTTTGTGAAACAAATTCGTTAGAAATTCAGCAATAAGCGGGGTTTGTTCTGCAGGTTTTGCAACAACGGTATTGCCCGCTGAAAGCGCCCCGGCGATCTGGCCTGTGAAAATAGCACAAGGAAAGTTCCACGGAGAAATGCAAACAATCGGTCCAACAGGGGTGCGTTTTTCACCCTTCTTACTTTCAGCTGCATAGTAACGCAGAAAATCCACGGCTTCGCGGATTTCAGCAATGGCATCCAAACGCGTCTTACCAGCTTCACGCACGACAATCGCCATCAATTCAGCATGGTTTTCCTCGTAAAGATCGGCTGTTTTGTTCAGAATTTTCACGCGATCATTGGCTGATGCTTTTGACCATGGTCCAAATGCATTGGCAGATTTTGTCACTGCCTTTTCGGCTTCAGCTTTTGTAGCTGTCTTAAAGCTGCCAACTATATCACTATGGAGGCTGGGGTTGGTAACTGTGCTGCCTTTGCCAAATTTCCATTTGGTTTTGCGATAGGTTTCCATGTCATTGGAAAGAGCCTCAAGGGCAACAGGATCATTAATGTTCCAGCCACGTGAATTCTTACGGTCCGAAAAGATTTCC
This sequence comes from Nitratireductor sp., assembly GCA_017854535.1. Classification (GTDB taxonomy): domain Bacteria; phylum Pseudomonadota; class Alphaproteobacteria; order Rhizobiales; family Rhizobiaceae; genus Salaquimonas. Next base: position 27,946 of record JAFMHL010000033.1, on the reverse strand, counting down.
GCTGGCAACGGAATATTGACATGGGGAATGGTTTTCTTGGTTCTCAATTTTGAAACCGGATCGGCAGCGATTTCTTCTGGTGCGATAGCGCTATCCAGCACCTGATTGACGAAAGATGAGTTCGCGCCGTTTTCCAATAGCCTGCGCACGAGATAAGCCAAAAGATCCTGATGCACGCCTACAGGGGCATAAATGCGGCGCTGGCGTTTATCAACATTACGGCGGATTTCATGGAGAGCATCGCCCATGCCGTGAAGCCGCTGAAATTCACACTCCACATTGTCTGGGGCCATTTGCTCAATCGCAACAACCGTGTGAGCGTTGTGGGTAGCAAATTGCGGATATATGCGGTCGGTCATATCCAGCAGTTTTTTAGCATTGGCTAGATAGGAAATGTCCGTTGCTTCCTTTCGAGTGAAAACCGGATATCCGCTCAAACCTTGAACTTGCGCGTTTTTAATCTCCGCATCCCAGTAAGCGCCTTTAACAAGGCGAACGGAAATCTTGCGATCAATTTGACCACATAATGCGTAGAGCCAATCGAGAACCACCGGACAACGCTTGGAATAAGCTTGAACCACTACACCAAAACCGCTCCAGCCTTTAAGATCGGAATTACTCAAAACCGCTTCAATCACATCTAGAGAAAGATCAAGACGATCTGCCTCTTCTGCATCGATGGCCAGGGGAATATTACCAGCCTTGGCATGAAGCGCCAAAGCAGTAACACGAGGGACCAACTCACTCATCACGCGCTCGCGGTTTACGGTTTCATAGCGCGGATGCAACGCAGATAGTTTTACGGAAATTCCAGGATTGTGATGGGGATTTTCCTTTTTAGCATGTTTGGCAATTTCAGAAATAGCATCAGAATATGACAGGAAATAACGCTTGGCATCGCGTGATGTGCGGGCTGCTTCGCCCAGCATATCGAAGGAATGTAAATATCCGTCTTTGGTTTCAGGCGACGCGTTTTTCAAAGCCTCTTCAATGGTGCGTCCCAAGACGAACTGTGAGCCCAGCACTTTCATGGCTTCGCCGACGGCAGTGCGCGCAACAGGTTCGCCCAAGCGCTGAACCATATTATGCATGGTGGAGGCAAGGTCATTGGCTTGTGCTGGAATGGAGCGGAAAACTTTACCCGTAAGCATCAGCGCCCAGGTTGACGCATTTACCAGAGAAGATTTGGCTTTTCCCAAATGGCGTGCCCAGTCGCCCTCACCAATCTTATCAGAAATCAGCGCGTCCAACGTCTCGCTGTCCGGCGTGCGCAAATAGGCCTCTGCCAGACACATGAGCGCAATGCCCTCATCCGTATTCAAACCATATTCGGCAAGGAATTTTTCCATAATGCCCGGAGCATGGTCAGAGCGAATTGTCCGCACTGTGTCAGCAGCCTCAATGGTTATTTGTTTCAAATCTGCATCGGTAAACGGCAAGCTTGCGATCAGTTTTCGGACTGAACTTGCCTCATCTTTGTTGGTCAATTCGCGAAGCAATTTACGTTTGGCAGACAGGGAAGGATGAGAAACAAACATGGCAATGTCCAAAATTAGAGATAGCCTATGATAGGCGAGAATTGCAGAGATTATTTACTGTATTTTTTCTATAATATAGTCTAATTCTCTATCAAACCTAGTGGAGAAAGCGCAGAGTATGGATAGCAAGCTCGATTCAATAGACAAGAAGATTTTAAGAAATCTACAGTCAAACGGACGTATGTCGATCACTGATTTGTCCGAGGCTGTAAACCTTTCTAAAACACCATGTGCAGAGCGTGTGAAGCGGCTGGAAAAAGCAGGTTTTATCAAAGGATATCGGGCAGAGTTAAACCCTGCGCATCTTGGTTTGCCTTATGTCACATTTGTGCAAGTTAGTCTGGAGCGCACGACAACCGATGTGCTTGAGAAATTCAATACCGCAGCAAAACGGATACCGGAAATTGAAAGCTGTCATATGGTAGCTGGCGGCTTTGACTATCTATTGAAGGTCAGAACGAGAGATATGGCCCATTACCGGCAGGTATTGGGGGATAATATCGGCGCATTGCCTGGCGTATCCAATACCCATACCTATCCGGTTATGCAGACCGTCAGCGACAACAAAGGTCTTGATCCGCTGATGTTCTAAGAACGGCTTTACGATTGTTGCCCCGTCATTAAGGTTGCGATTTTATCAGCCGTTGCGGCAGATAAAGTCCAGCCCAAGTGTCCGTGTCCGGTATTATAGAAAACACGCGGATGCTTGCCACCATTTACCCGTGGCAACATGTTCGGCATCATCGGACGCAGTCCTGCCCAGGGCACGCAATTGCGGGTACTCATTTCAGGAAAATGCTCGCGGCACCATAAGATCAAGGGTTCAATGCGGCTCCATGAAATATCGCGGTTATAACCATTGAACTCAGCAGTCCCTGCTACTCTGAAACGGTCATTGCCCAAACGGCTGGTAACAATCTTTGAAGTATCATCCAAAAGGCTGGTCCAAGGGGCTGATGCTTTGTCCACCTCCTCAGGCAATTGAACTGTGATCGAATAGCCTTTGACAGGGTATATATTGACCCTATCCCCCAATTTGGCGGCGAGATCACGAGAGGCGACACCAGAGCAAACAACGACCTGATCATAGACTTCCAATTGATGTGGGCGGTCATGGGCTGTGCCTGCAATTTGGCTGGTGATCATGACCCCTTCATTGCCAGCCTTAATATCTGTCACATCAACACCAAAACGCATTTCAACGCCGTGTTTGACGCAAGCCTTGGCAAGACCATTGGTAAATTTGTGAATATCACCGGTGAAGTCACTCGGTGTATAAAACCCGCCATAGACTTGACCTTTGAGCGCAGGCTCTATCGTTGCAATTTCTTCGGGCGTTACCGCATCGCGATGCAAGCCGCCTTCAGCCAAAAGCTTTGTAGCTCTTGCACCATCATCAAACTCAGCTTTTGTTTTATAAAAATGCAGAATACCGCGTTCTTCACGGTCATAGTCGATGTTTTCATCTTTCGCCATTTGGCGCAAATGCTCACGAGCCGCAAGGGCGAGACGTACCGTCGTAATCGTATTTTCTTCATGCTTTGGAATCGCGGCCACAAACTCTGCCATCCATGAGAATTTATGCCAGCTTGGCTTTGGATTTACCAAGAGCGGCGCGCCGGGGGTGAACATCCATTTGATACCTTTTAAGACGGTCGCCCAAGAGTTCCAGACTTCGGCATTGGAGGCAGACAATTGCCCACCATTGGCAAAACTTGTTTCCATGGCAGCATAGGGATGATGGTCAAACAGGGTCACCTTACATCCACGTTTGGCCAGTTGGTAGGCTGTGGTTGTTCCGGTAATACCAGCGCCGATGACAGCAACATGTGGGGCGTTTTTAGATAAAATATTCATGGCAATCTCCTTCCTGCCGCAGCAGGTTTGATTGCCCCCTCTGTCATTGGCCTGAGAGTTTTGTACATAACCTTCGTGGCTTTGTACTTACACCGTCGGCGGGCATTTTCATGCCACTTTCCAGAGTTTAACTTTACTTTCAGCGGTCCGGTTGCCTGAGAGTTTCCGGGGCGGTTGCTCCTTCGGCGTTGCAATTGAATGCAACTCTCCCGCTGATGAGAGCCATCTAACGATAGTTTTTACTATTGTCCAGTGTTCTGATGGATCATTCACTGGGGAATTGAAGGATATTGTTTTACCCGCTAATGCTAACACTCAATATTGAGCGACCTTCTCAGCGCTTTTACCAAAAGACTCACAAGGACACATCATGAATTTTGATCCAGATACTTGGATATTTGACGGCCATAATGACCTTCTATCCATATTGGAGCGCGCAGACGATCCGCTAAGCGCCTGTGATGATTTTTTAACAGGCTTACCTGGCAATATTGATTTGCCAAAAATGACAAAAGGCCAAATGGGCGGTGGTTTTTTTGCCATCTGGATTTCTGGACGCGGCAATGCTCCTACTGTACCTAAATCAATAATACCAGACACAAATATTTATCAAATTCCTGCAGTGCCACGGGAAATCGCGCTAGAAACAGCCATGCTTCAGTTAAGTCTGTTTAAGCGTCTGGTTACGAATGGTGGGATTAGCCATTGCACTTCAACTGCCGAGATGAAGGCAGCCGTTGCCCAAGGAAAGGTTGCGGCCATCCTGCATATGGAAGGCGCCGAGGCGATCGGTGAGGATCTCAGTTTTCTTGAGTTTCTCTTTGAAAAAGGACTGCGCTCACTTGGGCCCGTTTGGAGCCGGGATACAATTTTCGCCCATGGTGTTCCTTTTGTTTTCAACTCAACGCCCGATATCGGCCCTGGCCTGACGGAGGCAGGATTTCGCCTGGTCAAACGCTGCAATGAATTGGGCGTGTTGATCGATCTTTCGCATTTGAACGAGGCCGGATTTTGGGACATCGCAAAAACGAGTGATGCACCTTTGGTTGCTACTCACTCGAATGCCCATGCCATTTGCCCACATTCGCGAAATCTCACTGACAAGCAATTGGCTGCCATCAAAGAAAGTGGCGGCATGGTTGGGCTGAATTTTGGCACAGCCTTCTTGCGACCAGACGGGCGGCGGACTGGTGACTGCCTTCCGTCAATTTTGCTGCAGCATCTTGATCATTTGATTGCCCATCTGGGCGAAAACCATGTTGGCTTTGGTTCAGATTTTGACGGTACACTCATGCCAGACTTCATCGGTGATAGCGCAGGCCTGCCAAACCTCGTTACTGCCATGAGTGAACATGGTTACAACGACGCTTTGATACGTAAACTCTGCCATGAAAACTGGCTGCGGGTGCTGGATAAAACCTGGAAGACCTAAACTGCAGCTAATTCCTATTTGGAATAATCGCGCTGATCGTCAATAACTTTGCCATCATTCGCCAAGGCGTCAGATAGAATCACCTCGCCCTTCAATTTGGTAATGGCGGTCAATTGGCTAGCGATCTTTGTCATATCAAGCTTTGCACCTTTTGATGGTTCGACCATCAATTGCATAGCATCGGAAGTGCCCTTTCGGGTGACAACCAAACGCGCGCGCGAAATTGAACCCCTGGCACTTTTAACCAAATCATCGATCTGTTTGGGGTCTACAAACATGCCTTTGACCTTGGTACGTTGATCCGCTCTGCCCATCCAACCATTGATGCGCATATTGGTTCGCCCACATGGTGAAGGTTCGTCTAAAATGGCGGACAAGTCCCCCGTGCCAAAACGAATGAGCGGATAGGCAGGATTGAAATTGGTCACAACCAGCTCGCCTACTTCTCCCGGCTCTACTGGGTCATTGGTTCCAGGGCGCACGATTTCTACAATCAGGTCTTCGTTACAAACCATCCCCGGCAGAGGCTTTCCACGCAGCGACGTTTCATAGGCGATTACGCCAAGATCGGCGGTGGCGTAGTTTTGCAAGACTTTCACCCCGCGCTGGCGATATTCTTCCCGCATGGAAGGAAATAAAGCCCCGCCTGAAACAACTGCCTTCTTGATGGCAGATAGATTGAGGCCCAACTCATCAGCTTTATCGAGAAGGACCTTGAGGTAATCGGGTGTTCCAGCATAGGCCGTTGCCTTGATCGCCGCCGCGGCTTCAACCTGTTGCTCTGTATTTCCAACTCCGGCGGGAAACACATTGGCGCCTGTAGCGCGCGCACCTGCATCGAGAATATACCCGCCGGGTGTCATGTGAAATGAGATTGAAGCGTGGACCAAATCTTTTGGGCCAATGCCCGCAGCAAAAAATGCTCGCCCTGCTCCCCAAGGATCAGGACCTGCAGCCTGAGGTTCCCATATGGGACCTGGTGACATGAAGTAGCGGGTTCCCTGCAACAATACAGGATTTGCAAAGCCGCCCAATGGAGGCTTTTTAGCTTGGGCTTCCATCAATTCAGATTTGCGCAATACTGGAATTGCCGCAAGTGCCCCACGATTTTTGATGGAAGCCAGATCAATTTTAGCCAAACGCTTTTTCCAAGCTGGAACCGTTTGAGAAATCTCAGCCAGAAACTTTGGCAAGCGGCGCATCAATGCACGCTCTCTGGCTTTTGGGTCGCGGCTTTCCAAATCATCAAAAAAGTTAGTCATATCAATTTACTCTCATCTTAAAATTCGAATCCAACGGGCTAAATCCAACAGGCTCATCAACGCGCCAGCCACATAGGTCAGCGCTGCTGCTTTCAAAACCTGTCTGGCGGCAGGCATATCTTCAGGTTTCAAATAACCGCCTTCTTCCAAAATAGGCAATGCTTTGTTGAAGCTCGCATCAAATTCGACAGGTAATGTCACCAAATGCACCAGGATGCGAACTGCTAACAGACTGACACCAAAAGCGACCAATCCAAAAAAGGCAGCTGGCGTTCTAACAACAACGGCAAGGACAGGTGCGGCAAAGAAAAAGATCGACGCAACCACATCAGAGGCTGCAGCAAATTTTGCCAGTTTCTGGCGCAGAGCCAATAGGCGTTCACCGCGATGGTCTTGAATGGCATGACCAATTTCATGAGCCGCAATAACAACAGCAGAGATAGACCGTCCGGAATGATGGGCATCCATCAAACGAACGACTTTAGCGTCTGGGTCATAATGATCGCCCTTTTCAGTTCGTTCTAATTTCACTTTTTCAAGTTGAAGATTTTCGATCAAATGCTCGGCCAGTTCGCCACCTGTGCCTGGAAAATCATTCCGTTCTTTGCCATGTTTGGTGATGACATGTTTTACCCAATATTGGGGAATAAATATTATGGCTCCAACGATCAAAACGCCGACAACAAACAACAGCGGCATTTTCTAACGCTCCATCCGAATAGGCATATAAGCGTTGATCGCTTCAAGGATTTGTTCCGAACCGCCTTCCAGCGCTGACAATTCTATTTGATGGGTTTTTGCGCTTGCCTTGCCATCTACGGGCCAAAGCGTAACTTCCAGAGTGTAAACCTGTTCACGGCGCAATAGCAGCAGCTCCTTGATATTATTCCATGGAATGGTCTGCGAGGATATTCTGCTGTCATATAGGCCCGTTGGCTGAACCGCCAAGACCACATCGTTTTTGAAATATTGCGCCAACATACGCGCAGAGATGAACGCAAAGAATGCAAGGCCTGCAAAGGCCGTATAAAGATTCATGTGGTTGGAACCGTAAATACCGAGTAGCAGCCAAACGAGACTGCAGATAAGGACCGTGAGAGCTATTGCGATGATCAGATTTAGTCGAAATCCCTCACGCGAATAGCGAAATTGGGCAGAGCCCTTTTGGCCTTCGATATCGAAAGATATGGGTTGAACTTTAGGAAGATGGCCTTCTGCCATTTTTAATTATGCCAACCAGCGCTTACGCCGCTTATAGTGCTTCACATCGCGGAACGACTTTCTGCCTTCGCCGCCAACGCCAAGGTAAAACTCTTTCACATCTTCGTTTTCGCGAAGGTCTTTGGCAAGGCCATCCATAACGACACGGCCTGACTCCAGAATGTAACCATATGTGGCATAGCGAAGGGCTATATTGGTGTTCTGCTCGGCGAGAAGGAAGGATACACCCTCGTTTTCATTCAGACCTTTTACGATTTCGAAAATTTCTTCAACCAATTGCGGCGCCAAACCCATTGAAGGTTCATCCAGCAAAATGGTTGACGGGCGGGACATCAATGCGCGGCCAATGGCACACATTTGTTGCTCTCCGCCTGAGGTATAACCAGCAAGTGATTTGCGGCGCTCACGCAGTCGAGGGAAATAGTTATAAACCATCTCAAGGTCTGCGGCGATGGCGGCACGGCCATCTGTGCGGGTGAAAGCCCCCGTCATCAGATTTTCTTCAATGGTCAAATGGCCGAAACAATGGCGGCCTTCCATCACTTGGATGCAGCCCTTTTTAACGAGATCAGTAGGCGACAGATTTTGAATTTCTTCGCCGTTTAATTTGATATTGCCCTTGGTGACTTCGCCACGTTCTGCATGCAGCAGGTTTGAAATCGCCTTGAGGGTTGTTGTCTTGCCAGCACCATTTGCCCCAAGAATGGCAACAATACCGCCTTTGGGAACCGTTAGCGAAACGCCTTTGAGCACCAAAATAACGTGATTATAGATCACCTCGATATTACTGATTTCGAGAAGAGGAGCCGCGTTTTCGGCGGAAGTCTTGTCATTTTTCTTGAGCATAGCTGGGCCTGTCAAAATTGATTTTATCGGTTGAAGGATGGCAGCAACTGCCACCCTTCTAATCTTATTCCTTAGCGGTTAGCTGCAAGGACGTGGTGTAATATTGTTCTCTTTCGCGAATGCTTCAGAATCTTCAGCAATCAACGGATCGAGAACATCACGATCGGCCGGGCCAAAGTCTGAAACGAGAGACCATGTCTTAGCTGCTGCATCCCATTGCTGGATTGCTCCAAGACCTGGGCCACCATGCGATGCACAGGTTACATTGATTTCCGGGCCAAAGCCAGGAAGGCCAAGCTCAGTCATGCGAGCCTGATCGATAACCAATGCTTCCATGCCATTGCGCATGTCAGCTGCAGTAATGTCTGGCTTACCAGCAATTTCCTGAGCTTTACGTGCGGCCTCTACAGCAAGCATAGCAGCATACATGCCGCGGTTATAAAGAACCGTACCGACCTGGTCGCCAGCACCAGCTGCTTTACCTGTATCAACAACATGCTTTTTGATGTCTGCAAAGACTGGGTAGTCTGCGCCAACACCATGGAAGGTTGCAGCTTTATAACCATTGGCTCCCGCGCCAGCAGGGATCACATCATTTTCAGAACCTGACCACCAGATGCCGTAGAAGTTTTCCATGTTAAAGCGGATGTTTACAGCTTCCTGAATCGCAACTGCGTTCATGACACCCCAACCCCACATCAAGACATAGTCAGGACGATCGCGGCGGATTTGTAGCCACTGAGATTTCTGTTCCTGACCAGGATGGTCAACTGGAAGCAATGACAATTCGTAACCGTGCTTTTTGGCTAGCTCTTCCAAAGTACGGATCGGCTCCTTACCATAGGCAGAATTGTGATAAACAAGCGCGATCTTCTTGCCTTTTACATCGCCGCCATTGGCTTTGATGATGTCATTAACGATGACTGATGCGCCATCCCAATAGTTGGCTGGATAGTTGAAGATCCACTCAAACACTTTGCCGTTTGCAGCAGAGGTGCGGCCATAGCCCATTGAGTGAACAGGGATGCCATCGGCGGTCGCTTTAGGGATCAATTGATAGGTGATGCCTGTTGAAAGCGGTTGGTAAATCAATGCGCCTTGGCCTTTTGTAGACTCGTAGCACTCAACGCCTTTTTCAGTGTTGTAGCCTGTTTCGCACTCAAGCAGTTGGGTCTTTATGCCACCAATGCCGCCATCGCGTTCATTGACCAGCGTTAGATAATCCGCATAGCCGTCAGCAAATGGAATGCCATTGGCTGCGTAAGGTCCTGTGCGATAGCTCAGGGACGGGAATACCAGATCGGCTAATGCGGGCGTAGCACCCACCATAACCGCCAGCGCGCCAGCCATAATTGTTTTCGTAAATTTCATGTCTTTCCTCCTCAGGTTTATTCGACATCGTTTTATTCTTACCTACGATCTTATGTGAGATCGTCTCCCGGAAAGAATTGTATACATCCTGCAGGAACCGGGTAGTCACCTGCAAGCATTTCAATTGGCTATCCTTAATATGGGCCTTAATAAGGAAATGGCCAAATTCTCAGTTTCTCTTTGGTAATTCTCCACAATTGAGCCAAACCATGGGGCTCGGCAATCAGGAAGAATACAATCAATCCGCCCACCAACATAATCTGGATATGGGCAGCAAGGTCGGTTGCCCATCCAAGATATCCGACCATCAAGTTTTTAAGCAGGACTGGCAGTAGAACCAGAAAAGCAGCACCTAAAAACGAACCAAGGATAGACCCAAGACCACCAATAATGACCATGAACAGCACCAGAAATGACTTATCGATGCCAAAGGCTTCTCCAACTTCAGCGGCACCGAGATAATTGGCAAAGAACATTGCTCCAGCAATACCGATGTAAAAGGAAGATATCGCGAATGCAGACAGCTTGGCCTTTAGTGGTGAAACTCCAATTATCTCAGCGGCAATGTCCATATCACGGATCGCCATCCAACTACGACCCAAGCGGCCTCTGGTAAGATTGCGGGCGATCCATCCAAAAACGAACAAGATAGTCAAGGCAAATAGATAGGTTGCCCAAGGGGCTGTGCTTGGCCCTGTTACGGCAATTCCGAAAATCGAACGTTCGGGCGCTGTGATTTGGCCAGAGGCAGAATAGTTGTAAAACCAAGCAAATTTGTTGAATACCCAAACAAGGAAAAACTGGGCAGCAAGTGTTGCTACAGCAAGATAAAAGCCTTTGATCCGTAAGGACGGCAAGCCGAAAATTATCCCAACTGCAGCCGTGACAAAGCCCGACAGGATCACAACTGAAAACATGTCCATCCCGGGAAATGCCGTCATCAGCTTGTAGCACGCAAAAGCGCCAACTGCCATAAACCCGCCGGTACCAAGGGACACCTGCCCGCAATAGCCGACCAAAATATTCAGTCCCAAAGCAGCCATTGAATAAATCAATAACGGCATCAAGACTGCTTTGTTCCAGTAGTCATTAATGAAAAATGGAACGATCAGAAAGGCAAAGGCAATAAAGGCCCAAAATAAAATGCGCTCAGATTTGATCGGGAAGGTTTGTTGGTCAGCCCGATAGGTTGTCTTGAAATCACCAGCTTCGCGGTACAGCATTTGTCAAATCCCCCCTATATTCGTTCAATGATTTTCTCACCGAACAGCCCTTGCGGACGGAACAGGAGGAAGGCGAGTGCGAGCATATACGCAAACCAGTTTTCGATGGCACCGCCAAAAAACGGTCCAATATAGGCCTCGGCAAGTTTTTCACCCACACCAATGATCAAGCCGCCAATAATGGCTCCTGGAATGGACGTGAAGCCGCCAAGAATAAGCACTGGCAATGCTTTCAAGGCAATCAGTGAGAGCGAGAACTGCACACCAGATTTTGTACCCCACATGATACCAGCAACCAGAGCAACAAATCCTGCTATGGACCAAACGATTACCCAAATGGTTCGCAGTGAAATGCCGACGGACATAGCCGCCTGGTGATCATCAGCAACGGCACGAAGGGCACGGCCCGTGGCTGTGTACTGGCTGAACAGAGAAAGCACGATCACCAAGACCAGAGCAATCAAGGTCGCAGACACATCCAGCACATCAATATACATGCCGTAATATTCGGTTCCCGTTGCAGCCCATTCACGGGTTAAATCTTCCCACCAGAACGAACCACCTACAGGCAGGCCGACATCAAGCGTTTTGATATCTGCTCCCCACATCAAATCGCCCAAACCTTCAAGGAAATAGGCAAGACCAATGGTCGCCATAAACAAGATAATCGGTTCCTGATTGACCAAGTGTTTGAGGACAATTTTTTCAACAAGCCAAGCCAACAAGATCATCACACCCATGGTCAGAAAAATGGCCAGGAAGGTGTTCATTCCATCCCCCCAATGATGCACATTACTCCCTAAAATAGCGTTGATCAGATGCGCAAAAGGCACTTGCCCTGTTTGCAAACCAACCAATGTTAGCGCAGCGAACAGCGCCATCACGCCTTGGGCAAAGTTGAAGATACCCGATGCTTTGAAGATCAATACAAAACCCAAGGCTACCAGCGAATACATAACGCCTGCCATCAGCCCGTTGAGTACAATTTCTACAAAATTTAGAAAATCCGGGCTCATAGAAATAAGCCTCCTACTGGTTTGAAATTACTCATCATGGCTAACCCCTAGATAGGCATCAATCACGTCTTGATTGTTGCGGACTTCATCGGGGGTTCCATCGCCAATCTTGCGGCCATAGTCGAGAACCACAACGCGGTCTGACAAATCCATCACCACACCCATATCGTGCTCAATCAACGCAATGGTTGTACCAAATTGCTGGTTCACATCCAAAATGAAGCGGCTCATATCTTCTTTTTCTTCAAGGTTCATGCCTGCCATTGGCTCGTCGAGCAGCAACAAGGCAGGCTCAGCGGCCAAGGCGCGGCCAAGCTCAACGCGTTTTTGCAAACCGTAAGGCAAGCGCCCAACGGGTGTTTTGCGAATGGCCTCGATTTCAAGAAAATCAATGATGTGTTCTACCGAGCGACGATGCTCTAATTCTTCAGCTTCTGCCGGACCGCGCCAAAGCGCCTGCCAAAGCAGGTTTCGCTTTTGAAGGGTTATGCGTCCGGTCATAATGTTATCAAGAACTGACATACCTTTGAAAAGCGCGATGTTCTGAAATGTGCGCGCGATACCTTGATGGGCAGCCACATGGGGCTTCATCTTGGTGCGCTTCTCACCTCGGAAGGTAATCGTCCCTTCCTGTGGATGATAGAAACCGTTGATGACGTTGAGCATTGAGGTTTTGCCAGCGCCATTTGGGCCAATAATCGCTCTAATTTCACCTTTGCGCACATCAAATGAAATGTCTGAAATCGCCTTTACGCCGCCGAATGACAAAGAAATGTGATCAACTACCAAAAGCGGATCACCGACTTTGATACCATCATCGGGACGGGTCATTACAAATTCTTGGGAAGGCTTGGTATGCATGTTCATTCCGCGGCCTCCTTTACAAAGCTTGGTGTATGTTCGGACATATCGCGGATTTCAACAGTGGCCGAAATTTTACCCTTACGGCCATCTTCAAATACCACTTCTGTCTCCACATATTTTTCGCTCGAGCCATCATAAAGCGCTTCAATCAGCGGCTGATAACGCTCTGCAATAAAAGAACGGCGCACTTTTTGAGTTCGCGTCAATTCGCCATCATCCGCATCAAGTTCTTTGTGCAATACTAGGAAGCGACGGACCTGAGAACCCGCCATCATTTCTTCTGATGCCAAATCACGGTTTACCTGATCCACATGCTCCTGAATGGTTTTGTAGACCTGCGGATGCTGAGCAAGTTCCTGATAAGATGCATAGGCGATGTTGTTACGCTCCGCCCAATTTCCGACTGAAGCCAGATCGATATTGATGAACACTGCACAGAAATCACGACCATCACCAAAGGCAACAACCTCTTTGATGTTCGGGAAAAACTTCAGTTTGTTTTCAATATATTTCGGAGCGAAAATATCGCCAGATTTCAGTTTACCAACATCCTTTGCGCGATCAATGATCCGCAGATGGCCTTCTTTGTCAAAGAAGCCAGCATCGCCCGTATGCACCCAACCATCTTTGGTTTTGGTTTCTTTAGTTGCCGCATCGTTCTTGTAATAGCCAACAAAAACGCCAGGCGATTTGTACAAGACTTCACCATTATCTGCGATTTTAATTTCAACATCAGGCGATGGACGACCCACTGTGTCTGCTCTGATTTCGCCATCGGGTTGAGCGGTCACATAAACCGAAGCTTCGGTTTGTCCATAAAGTTGTTTCAGGTTCAATCCAAGGGAACGGTAAAAACTGAATATCTCAGGGCCAATCGCTTCGCCGGCCGTATAGCCAACCTTCATGCGCGATAAGCCCATGCGGTTTTTCAGCGGACCATAGACAAATAATTCACCCATGAAATATTTGAAGCGGTCCCAAACGCCAACGCTTTCACCGTTTAATATTGGCTCACCAATTCTGCGCGCGTGAGCCATAAAATAATCAAACATTTTCTGCTTGGCCTTGCCGGCATCCTGCATTTGCACAATCACATGGGTTAACATGGTTTCGAAAACACGCGGTGGCGCGAAGAAATAGGTAGGAGCAATTTCGCGACGATCGCCGTCAGCTGTCTCCGGACTTTCAGGGCAACATACACAATAGCCTGCAGTATAATGCTGACCATAAGAAAAGATGTGATCGCCGACCCAAGCCAATGGCAAATAGGCGAGCGTTTCTTCGTTCTCATTCAGCTTATCAAAGGCATTGGCATTGCGGGCCGATAGAACAAGATTATCATAGGAAAGCATCACACCTTTTGGACGCCCTGTCGTTCCTGATGTATAAAGCATCACAGAAAGGTCAGCACCTTTGGCTTTGTTGATGCTGGCAAGCCAGGCTTTGTCGCCATTTTTGGCGTATTCCGCGTGGCCGAGTTCTTCCACGCTATCGAGTGAACTCAAATTGGTTTCTTCATAGTCGCGCAAACCGCGAATTTCATCGTAAATAATCTTCTTGAGCGACTTTACATCTTTGCCCATAGACAGAACTTTATCGACCTGCTCCTGATCCTGGCAAACAGCAAACTTCACTTCAGCATGGTTTAAAACATATGCCATTTCCTCGGCAACACTGTCCCCATAGACAGGAACAGGAATGCCACCGAGCGCTTGCACGGCACAAAACGTCCAATACAAACGCGGTCTGTTTTGTCCAATGATGGCAACTTTATCGCCCTCTTTCAGACCCAAGGCCGCAAGCCCTAATGAGTAAGCTCTGATATCGACCAAAAGCTCAGACCAAGTCCAGCTTTGCCAGACGCCTAAATCTTTATGGCGCATGGCAGGGCGATCAGCGAAGCGCGTTGCGTTTTCCAAAAGATATTTCGGAAACGTGTCCGGCGCGTTTTGATTGTGTAATTGTTGAGTATTAAAACCCGATGTCTGCGTAGTCATACGCGGACCTTCCTCCCAATGCTTTAAAACAATCCGAATTCGTGCTGCCTTAGGCAGACCAAGATGATTGTTTTAAAAAATTCCTCCTTCAGGCTTCCTCAAACCTGTGCTTCCAATCACCCTACTTTACCTAAACTAGCCTTACCATAAGACGTTAAACTCAGCGATACAGGGACTTTCCACTAACCTAATTTGCCAACACTGAGAGCAAAGAGTCAACGAAATTGATTGTTTATTTTTGAACAATGATATTGCGAGTGATTAAACCGTTGCGCATATTTGTCGTTACACCAACCTTATTAAATGCATCCCAAAACAAAAACGCCCGATCTCTCGACCGGGCGCTTCTTTTGCAATTAAAACCAAGATTACTTGCGGGCTACTTCTTTAAACACGCCACCTTCAACTCTTGAGATCACGATGATGTCGCCACCTTGGTGATCATCAGGACCCATTTTAACATCTGCATCGGCGATTTCGTCACGGTAATCAAGTGACTCCATGCCTGCCTGGAATGACGCAGGCGTTAGGTCTTTGCCCGCAGCTTCCAATGCCTTGATCACAGAAATAGCAGCCCCGTAGCCAAGGATCGCAGCCATGCCCGGCTCTTCTCCAGCATATTTAGATGTATAAGCATCGTGCCAAGCTTTAACCGTTGGATTGTCCATACGTGGCTTATAGTCAGCCCAACCAGCAGACGCATAATAACCATCGGTAATTCCACCTGGCTGAGACGCAATCGCCTCATGGAAGCCTGCAGATGAACCAATAAATGTTACATCATTCCAACCAAGCTTTTTAGCTGTTGCAACTGTTATGATTACCTGACGAACACCCAGTGCCAATGCTACAACATCGCACCCAGACTCGCGCAGTTTGGTCAAAGCACCTACGAAGTCACCTTCGTCGGGCTTATGGGTTGTCTCCGCCGCCCATGTTTTGCCAAGTTTTTCTGTTTGTGCTTTTGCGCCTTCTTGGATTTCTTTACCGAAATCAGAAGGAATATACATCGCGCAAACTTCTTCAGCACCTTTTTCTGCTACCAAATAGTCGACACCCGCAACCAGCTGATCATAGTAAGTTGAGAAGCCTGCATATTTCAGCGTGATATCACCCTCAAGCATCTGACGTGCAGAGGTTAGTGGTGCAACATTGGCTACTTGCTTGGCTGCCATCATCGGGAAACCAGCAATATTGTGCGGTGTACCAAGGTTAAGCATCATCGCGAATACGCCATCGGAGTTGATTAGCTTGTTGAAGTTCGCAACTGCTTTTGGCACCTGATATTGGTGATCTTCAACGATCAATTTGATCTGACGTCCATGGATACCGCCAGCTGCGTTAACAGCATCAAATTCCATCTGAGCCGCTTTGATCGCCTGAACGTTAAAGGGTGCAAAAATGCCTGATTGATCGCCGTTTGAGCCGATCAATATTTCTGTGTCGGTTACGCCCTGCTGGGCGAACGCTGCGCCTGATACGCCTGCAGCCAAACCGGCAGCAAGGGCAAGGCTCGCAATGTTTTTGATAATATTTGTCTTCATGGTATTCCTCCCGTTACGACCTTTTCACAAAGGCCAATTAAATTCAGTCTAGTTCGAATACATGGCATCAATCAATGCCTTGTGCTTTTTCTCAACGAAACTACGTTTCAGTTTCATTGTGGCTGTCAGCTCATCATCTTCTGCCGTTAGCAAAACATCAATAAGCTTGAACTCCTTAATCTGCTCAACACGCGCAAACTTTTCATTGGTGTCTTCCACAACTTTGCTGATCAACTCAACCACTTCTGTTGCTGCACAGAGAGAGCGGAAATCACTAAATGGAACACGTTTTCCCTGAGCAAATTTCTCAACATTTTCCTGGTCAATCATGATCAGACAAGAAAGATATTTACGCTTATCGCCAATAACAACAGCATCTGACACGTAAGGTGAAAATTTCAGACGGTTTTCAATTTCTGCCGGCGTGATGTTCTTGCCGCCAGCTGTAATGATGATATCTTTCAAGCGTCCGGTGATGGTCAAATAACCTTCGTTATCTAACCTACCCACATCTCCGGTTTTCAACCACCCATCTTCAGTAATCGTTTCAGCGGTTTTTTCTGGCATCTTCCAATAGCCTTGGAAAACATTGCCGCCGCGATATTGAATCTCACCATCTGGGGCGATGCGAATTTCTGATCCCAAAACAGCAACGCCTACGGTCGAGTTCTTATTATCCTCAATGGTATTGATGGAAATAACGCCCGCGCTCTCAGTCATTCCATAGCCTTCAAGCAAGGGTATACCCGCTGCATGATACCATTGCAGCAGATCAGGTGAAATTGGCGCAGCGCCAGAACCACCGCGACGCATGCGATCCATGCCTAACATACGACGCATATTTTTCAGGGCGACAATATCCCAAAACTTGTAGGCAAGAGAAACACTTGCGGGAACAGGATCGCCAGCAAATTCATATTCAACTTTCTTCATGCCTGCGGCCATGGCTTTGTTAAAAGCCCAGCGTTGGATCGGAGTCGCATCACCTGTTAAAATCATCACGCGGGAATAGATTTTTTCCCATACTCTTGGCACAGCAACGAATGTTTGAGGGCTGACCTCTTGGACATTTTCAAATACAGTTTCCGGGCTTTCTGCAAAATTGACCGTTGCCCGTGAGACAATAGGGGCAAAGCCTGAAAACAATCGTTCCAGAATATGACAAAGCGGCAAGAAGCAAACCAGTTCATCGGTATCAAATGTGGGCACCGATGAAAGGCCGGATGCCAACGAAAACATGATGTTGGAGTGGCTGATCATTGCCCCTTTTGGAGGTCCGGTTGTGCCGGATGTATAAACCAGAATAGCTGTGTCCCCGGGAGTAGACTTTGCTATTTCAGTTTCGAAAAGATCAGGATGTTCTTTTTCATATGCCCGGCCAAGGACATAAAGCTCATCGAGAAAAATGACTTTATCGTCTTTAAAATCATGTAAGCCGTCACGGTCCAACACGATAACATTTACAAGATCCGGCATCTGACTGCGGACTTCGAGAAACTTGTCCAACTGCTCATCGTTTTCAACAAACAGGAATTTACTGTCAGAGTCATTCACCAGATATTTTAGCTGATCAGCCGAATCTGTTGTGTATATGCCAGAAGCAATCCCACCCATGCACTGGGTTGCGATATCGGTATAAATCCATTCTTTATTGTCTTCCGAAAGGATCGAAATCACGTCCCCACGCTGAAGACCTAGAGAGCGCAATCCGAGTGCAATATGCTTCGTATTTTCCCAGAACTCTTTCCATGAATAAGAAAGCCAGATACCAAAATCTTTCTCACGATGAGCCGTTTTGGAAGTGATCTCTTTGCATCGTTTGGCGAACAATTTCACCAAAGTGTCACAACCATCGATGACAAATGGACCTTTGGACAAATCTTTGTTGGTTGAAATACCATTTACAACATGGGTATCAACGCCGTCAGCAGCACTGATTTTTTCATGTAAGGTCATGGAAATTTCCTTCCTTTAAAATCACTTGCTCAGTACCGTTGCCCAGTCGAATTAAACAAGATGATTGCGGACACATTCTCATCGCCAGGTCTTCTTCTGCTTCCAACGTTTTTGATCGCGCTGCCCGTCTGTTGATGCCCCCAGATAAAACTCTTGAATGTCTTTAGAGGCGCGCAATTTGGCAGCTTCCCCATCAATCACAATGCGGCCCAGTTCCATGACATAGCCATAGTCTGCAACATCCAATGCGACTTTTGCATTCTGTTCGACCAAAAGCATCGTAACGCCCTGTTCTTTGTTTAGCCGTTTAATGATGGCAAAAATTTCTTTCACCAAGAGAGGTGACAGTCCCAAACTTGGCTCATCCAGCAACATCACCTTTGGGCGGGCCATAAGGCCGCGACCAATGGCCAGCATTTGTTGTTGGCCACCAGACAAAGTGCCTGCCGCCTGCTTGCGTCGTTCTTTCAGTATTGGAAAATAGGAAAACACTATTTCCCGGTCTTCTTTCACGCCATCTTTGTCTTTGCGGGTGTATGCACCCATTTCAAGGTTTTCTTCGACAGAAAGAAGCGGAAATACTTCGCGACCTTCAGGCACATGAACAATGCCGCCGTTCACAACCTCATTAGGTTCAGCGCCAGCAATGTCTTTGCCAGCATAGAAAATCTGACCTTTTTCCGGGTCCATGACACCGGAAATAGTTTTCATCAATGTGGTTTTTCCTGCGCCATTAGCGCCCAGAACCGTAACAATCTGCCCCTCACGAACATCCAATGACACGCCGCGCAGAGCCATGATTGGCCCATAATAACTTTCCAGATTGCGGATTTTTAAGACTGAGTCTGAGCCAGCCTGTGTGCCAGTGCTTTTTTCAACGATGTTTGTTGCTTGAGTGCTCATGCTACCGCCTCATCATCGCTTGCACCAATATAAGCCTCAATCACTGCCGGATGATTTTGCACTTCTGACGGCGTACCCATTGCAAGCATTTTACCATCTGAAAGAGCTAGAACCCTATCTGAAACAGATGCGACGAGATGCATGTCATGCTCAACCATCAATATGGTAATACCCATCTGCTTTTTCATATCTTCAACCCAGAATGCAACATCCTGTGTTTCTTCCGTCGAAAGACCAGAAGCCGGCTCATCTAACAAAAGCAGTTTGGGATTGATGGCAAGCGCACGCCCCATCTCCACGACTTTACGAACACCATAGGGCAAGCCTGCAATATATTTATCGCGGTAGGGATGTAGATCGAGAAAATCGATAACCTTTTCTACTTCAGCACGATTTTCCAGTTCTTTCTTTTTAACCGATGGCAAAAACATAAGTTCTGAAAACATATTGGTTTTGCGGAAGCGATGACGCCCGACCAGCAGATTTTGCAATACAGTGGCCTGCTCAAACAGCTCGATATTCTGGAAGGTCCGCGCAATACCTAAATTAGCAATGTCATGAGGCGGATGCTTCAAAAGGCTTTCGCCATCAAAAATAATATCGCCTTCAAAAGGATCATAAAATCTGGAGATCAGATTAAACAAGGTCGACTTGCCTGCGCCATTAGGACCTACCAGGGCAAACACCTCGCCTTCCTCAACATTGAAGGAGACATCGTTGACCGCAATAACGCCGCCAAATTTCAGAGTTACGTTTTTGACTTCGAGTAAACTCAACGCATCCGCTCCGTTTTCAAGTAAGATTTCTGGCGACGGAACATGTCGCGGCGATAAAATGGAAATAGCTCAAACCAAGTTCTAAGTTTTAGCCACATCCCGTAAATTCCCATTGGCTCAAACAGAATGAAGAAAATTAGAATACATCCAAATACCGCTGACTCTAGGCCCGGAATAACAATCGAGCCAAGTTCGAATGTATTGCCTATCCAATCTCTGAAGAAGGACAACAACTGAGGGAGGAAGGCCACAATGATTGCGCCGAAAAATGCACCATGTATTGAGCCAACCCCTCCAACAACGATCATCAAGAGTAACGTGATGGATATGATCACATTGAACGTTTCATTGGTGAAGATACCAGCGAAATGGCCCATCAAAGCGCCTGCCAGGCCGGTAATCGCAGTTGATATCCCGAAGGAGACCGCTTTGGTGCGCGCTACATTGATGCCCATCGCCTGCGCAGAAATCTCAGAATCGCGAACCGCTGCGAATGCTCTTCCAAGAGGGGAGCGCAAAAGGTTTTTGTAAAACAATACAATGATCAAAACCACGCCTAGAGTAAGCCAGTAGAAAGCAGACGGATCCACATAACGATTAATCGAATAGCCAAACAGATTGATGTCGGGGGCGTAAAGACCGCTAACGCCTCCGGTAATCGGCTCCGCCAAAACAATAATGTCTTCAATGATAATGGACGCTGCAAGGGTGGCAATCGCTAGATATATGCCGTGCAAGCGCGTTGTCGGGATCGCTAATAGCACACCAGCCAGACCAGAAATTAACCCGGCCAAAGGAAATGAAATCACGAAAGGCAGACCGAAATTGCTTTGCAGGATTACGTTCGAATAACATCCAATCGCGAGAAACGCGGCATGCCCCAAAGAAGCCTGTCCTGTTTGGCCGACCAAGATCATCAAGCCCATACCAGCCAAAGCCCAGATCAACACGTTGGTGAACTCTCCGACCATATAGTCACTGATCAGGAATGGCAGACAAAGCAAAGCAACGAAAAGCAATATGTACCAGAACCTGTGATGGTTGTGCTTAAACAGATTGATGTCGTCATCATAAGAAGTCTTAAATAATATCCGCATATTACACCTTCTTGCGATGGATTTGAGCCAATATTCCGTGAGGTCGGAAGACAAGCACCAGGAACAACAACAAATACGGTGCTACCTGAGAATAGCCTGCTGCTACGTAGCGAGCTGCAAATGGTTCAACCAGACCAATAATGATCCCGCCAAGCAATGCACCAGGCAGACTGCCCATGCCGCCAATGACAGCCGCCGCAAAGGCTTTGATGCCAACCAATCCAACACCTGGATCAATCGACCCTTTTGAAGCGAACAAGATGCCGGCAATGGCTGCCATCATGCCCGATACCGCCCAAATAAGAGACTGGATACGTTTTACAGGGATACCCATATAATAGGCGGCCAATTGGTTTTGCGACGAGGCCTGCATGGCAACGCCCAATTTGGTATTGTTGAAGAAGAAATAAAATCCAATGGTAAGCAGAACCGTGGTGAATATGACGACGACTTCGTCGAGCCCTAGGACAACCCCACCAAAACTGACATCGCGACCAGCAAAGGGCGATTCCAAAGACTGAGGCTCGTGACCCCAAATGGTTCCTGCTGCAAAGCGCAACACAAACCCAAGGGCAATCGTCAGAATAACCACCGAGACTTGGCTTTGGCCAAACATGCGACGAATAATAATACGATCCAACAAATAGCCGAAGCAGCCCATCAGCAAGATCGACATGGGAACAGCGAGCCAAAAGGGCAAATCCATACGATCTGAGTTTGTAAAACCAAGTGCGATGAATGCTCCAAGCATCATCATGTCGCCCTGGGCAAAGTTTACCGCTTCGGTCGCTTTATAGATTAGAACAAAGCCAAGAGCTATCAGGCCATAGATACATCCATTAGCCAGACCACTCATGATCAATTGCAAATCGGCCAAATCCATTCCTCCCAAAATGGCTTACTGAATTCAATGAGATTTCCGCAGATCGGGCAGATCGACAGCCCTTTCAGAAGATCAATATCAGATTCAGCGTTAATTCCTCATTGGGATTTAAACACTAAGTTTATCGGTTAACCACTATAAAATGATGTTTTTTCAAAGGAAAAAGTAAATGCGTTAATTGGATGGCGAGACCTTCATTGCCCAAACGGAAAGAAACATCTTGGGGTTTGACCTCGAATTCAAAGCAAAAAGCTGACCCAAATGAGGTCAGCTTTCAAGTCGAGTGCAAAAGATAAGAACTAGGTTAGATAGCCAAATATTCGTGACGCAGTTTTTCGTCATCCAAAACGTCTTTTGCCAAACCGTCATACACAACAGTTCCCGTATCAAGAATTACTGCACGATCGGCCAATTTCAATGCGGCTACCGCATTTTGCTCAACGATAATCGTTGTAATGCCCTGCTCGCGAATCAACTGAAGCGTTTTTTCAATCTCATGAACGATAACAGGCGCAAGACCTTCATAAGGCTCGTCAAGCAATAGAAGCTTGATATCACGAGCCAATGCGCGCCCAATCGCCAGCATTTGCTGCTCTCCGCCAGAAAGTGTTGTACCCTCCTGTTTGCGGCGTTCACCAAGACGGGGAAACAATTCGTAGATGCGCTCCAATGACCAACCAATCGGCTTTTCGATTTGAGCCAATTGAATGTTCTCTTCAACGGTCAGCCCCTGGATGATCCGACGATCCTCGGGCACCAATGCAACGCCAGCCTTCGAAGCCTCATGGCTTGCCATCGTGTGCAAGGGTTGATGGTCCAACCAGATCTCACCTTTGCGCAAGGCCGGATTGTCCAAACGAGCGATTGCCCGCAATGTCGAGGTTTTGCCAGCGCCGTTCCTGCCTAGCAATGCCAAAATCTCGCCTTCGTGGATATTCAGGTTCACACCCTGAACGATATAGCTCTCGCCATAATAGGCATGAAGATCCCAAGCGGAAAAGAACACTGGTGCAGTTGCCGCAACATTCGGATTCTTGGTC
Source organism: Nitratireductor sp. (assembly GCA_017854535.1). GTDB lineage: Bacteria > Pseudomonadota > Alphaproteobacteria > Rhizobiales > Rhizobiaceae > Salaquimonas. Next base: position 5,120 of record JAFMHL010000033.1, on the reverse strand, counting down.
TGTGTAAAGTTGCTCATTCGTGCGCCCCTCCCAGATAGGCTTCTTGCACTTTTTTATTGCCTTTAATGTTTTCAGGAGCGTCTTCGACAATTGGTGTACCTTGAGCCAACACCGTAATGCGTTCTGCCAAGGAGAAAACCACATGCATATCATGCTCGATGATTGCCATTGTCAGGCCGCGCTTTTCCTGAATCTCTTTCAAAAGTTCAATTGTGTTATTGGTATCAGCGCGGGCCATACCGGCGGTCGGCTCGTCAAGCAAAAGAAGCTTTGGATCTTGAGCAAGGCACATCGCCATTTCCAATCGCCGCTTATCCCCGCGGGACATGGAAGAGGCAATTTCATGGCGCTTATCAATCATTTTCAAATCGATCAGCATTTGCTCAGCTTTTTCAATGATATCTGTTTCGCCAAGCACCGGCTTGAAGGCATTTAATTGAAAAGCACCATCGCGTTTAGCCAAGCAAGGGATCATTACGTTTTCAAAAACAGTCAAATCTGTGAATATTTCAGGCGTTTGAAAAACTCTCGAAATCCCCATTTGGTTGATCTCATGGGGCTTGCGCCCAAGAACCGATTGGCCTTCAAATGTGACGGTCCCAGTGTCTGGAATCAGTTTACCAATAAGGCAGTTGAGCAAGGTGGATTTACCCGCGCCATTTGGACCGATAATGGCGTGAATAGTTCCCTCTTTTACACTTAGATTCACATTGCTTAATGCCTGCAATCCGCCGAAGCGTTTGTTGACATCCTTGATTTCAAGAATACCCATCCGTATCGCTCCTTATTCTGCAGGTGTGGTAGCAGTGGATTTTGCTCCACCATCTTTGTCTTTGTTGCGCAAACGGCTCCATATTTTCTGACCGCCTTCGACCAGTCCGCCGGGCAAGAAAGTGACGACCAACATGAACAATAGTCCAAGCGTTAGATGCCATCCTTTGCCGACAAAGGGATGAACTATCGATACGAAGAAGTCTGACAATCCATCTGGCATGAACGAAAACCAGCTTTGCAATACGCTGTCGTTGATCTTTGAAAAAATATTCTCAAAATACTTGATAAACCCTGCACCCAAGATAGGTCCGAGCAAGGTGCCGGCTCCGCCAAGAATGGTCATTAAGACAACTTCACCTGAGGCTGTCCATTGCATCCGCTCTGCACCCGCTAGTGGATCCATAGCCGCCATAAGTCCGCCGGCAAGCCCCGCATACATTCCAGAGATAACAAACGCTGCAAGAGTATAAGGACGGGAATTCGTACCTGTGAAGTTCAAACGGGTTTGGTTGGTTTTAATTGCTCTTAGGATCAGACCAAACGGTGAGCGGAAAATTCGCAATGAGATGTAAAATGCCAGGATAAGGAACATTGCGCAAATATAAAAACCAAGGTTAAACTGGAACGCCCAAGCACCCACATCAAGGGTAAAGGTGTTTCGCATTTCCAATCCGAACAGATGGGTCGCATCTGGCCCGGATCCTTTCAGAATTTGTGGGTCATCAGCATAAACCTGCAAGCCAGTTTCACCGTTGGTCAGGTTGAAACTTGGATTGGACAGGACTGAATAAGCCATTGCAAAGCTCATCTGAGCAAAAGCCAAGGTAAGGATAGAGAAATAGATCCCTGATCTTCGCAGGCAAACAAAACCAATTGCCAGAGAAAAAATTGCCGCTACCAAAACCGCAAGGAAAATTGCCGGAAGAATATTGAAACTCAATAACTTGAACATCCAAACCGCAGCGTACGAACCGACACCCAAAAAGGCTGCATGTCCAAACGATAAATACCCAGTCAAGCCAAACAGGATATTGAAGCCAATGGCAAAAATTCCGAAGATGGCAAAGCGCTGCATCAAATCAGGATAACCCGCATTGAACTGAGCCAAGCCAGAATCCGTAGGAAACGGATTCATGATGAAGGGTGCCAATAAGGTCATGGCGATTACAACAAGGAATAATGTTGTATCCTTTTTATCTAGTTTGAGCATAGCACTATTCCTCCATGACGCCCTTGCGTCCCATTAGCCCTCTTGGGCGGGTAAGCAAGATGATGATCGCCACTAAATAAATGATAATCTGGTTGATGCCTGGAATTGTCGTGGTTGCCCAAGTAGTAGAGGCAAAGCTTTCTAAAATACCAAGAAGGAAACCGGCTAAAACCGCACCTGGCAGTGAACCCATACCGCCAACAACAACAACAACGAAGCTGAGAACGAGGAAGTCCATGCCCCAGTGATAATTCGGCGGGTTAATCGGGGCGTACATCACGCCGGCAAGACCTGCGACTGAAGCTGCTATAGCAAACATGATTGTAAAGCGCTTATCGATATTGATACCGAGCAAACCAACTGTTTCCCGATCAGCCATACCTGCTCGTACAACCATCCCGAATGTCGTGAATTGCAGGAAGGCAAAAACACCAAAGATGATAATTGCTGCAAAACAGAAATAGACGATCCGCCATAACGGATAGCTAAGGGACATGTTTAGCCAAGCACCCATATTTACCACACCATTCAATGCGTCAGGTGCAGGTGTTTGAATCGGATTTGCGCCAAAAAATGCTTTTACAATCTCTTGCAAAACAATGGCAAGACCAAAGGTTACGAGGATTTGGTCCGCATGAGGGCGCTTGTAAAAGTGTCGGATCAACCCGCGTTCCATTATAAAGCCAATTGCCAGCATAATTGGAATTGCAGCGAGGATTGATAAGGGGACAGACCAATTGATGATAAATTGGCCAGCACTCTCGCCAAACCAGTTTTCAACATATGGCGTTTTCACCATCAGAGGATTTCCAAGGAAATCCTTCTTGGTTGGATCAACCAATTCAGTTGATAAATTCAACACTTTTTGCATGGTAACTGCAACAAAAGCGCCGATCATGAACAAAGCGCCGTGGGCGAAATTCACCACGCCGAGCGTTCCGAAGATAAGGGTCAGGCCTAAGGCGATCAATGCGTAAGCAGAGCCTTTGTCGAGACCATTGAGAATTTGGAGAATAAACGCGTCCATGTCCCACCTTGACGGTTTGGATTTCTAATGCCGATTTTTTTTGAAAAGACGGGAAGGCTGATTAGCCTCCCCGTCAGAGCATTCGCAATTAATTATGCACCTGAGTTACAAGTACCCAATGTTGCTTCAGGTCCACCAAATAGTGGGTGATCTGGCGCATAGGTAACTTGCTCAGTTGGCGTAATCTCAACGATTTCCAATGTGTCATAAGCTGTTGTCGGGTTTTCCGCGCCGCGCACAACCAGAACATCTTTGAAGCACTGGTGATCTTCTTTGCGGTAGGATGTTTTACCGTTGCCAAGACCGTCGAAATCAAAGCCTTCAAGCGCTTCAACAACACCACAAGGATTGAAGGTACCAGCACGCTCACAAGCATCTGCATATAGGAGAACCTGCGCGTAGCAAGTCTGTGCAGAGTTTGAAGGTGGCTTGCCATACTTCTCGCCGAAGGATTTAACGAATTGCTTCGAGCCTTCATTGTCGAGCTGCCAGTTATAGTTCATTGAACCAAGCACGCCTTTGATGTTGTCGCCAGCACCAGCTGCCATCAACTCAGAATATAGCGGAACAACAATTTTGAAGTCTTTGCCATTTACCTGCTTGTTTAGCAGATCAAACTGAATAGCGTTTGAAAGTGAGTTCACCATGTTGCCGCCGTAGTGGTTAAGAACCAGAACGTCAGCACCAGAGTTAAGAACTGGTGTGATATATGATGAGAAGTCGGTTGAAGCCAGTGGTGTCAGAACGTTGTTCACTGTTTCCCAGCCCATAGCCTCAGTTGAAGCAGCAATTGATTCCTGCTGTGTCCAACCCCAGTTATAGTCAGCTGTCAGGTGGTAAGCACGGCGATCTGAACCCATTTCTTTTTCCAACACTGGAGCCAAAGCAGCTGCAGACATATACGCGTTGAAGAAGTGACGGAAACCATTTGCTTTACGGTCTTTACCGGTTGTGTCATTGGCGTGGGTCAAACCAGCCATGAAGATCACACCAGCTTCTTGGCACAAGCCCTGAACAGCCACAGCCACACCGGAAGATGAACCACCATTGATCATGACAGCGCCGTCTTTTTCGATCATAGATTTGGCAGAAGCGCGCGCTGCATCAGACTTTGTCTGAGTATCACCGGTTACATAGGCAACTTTCTTGCCAAGGATACCGTTACCTTTTAGCGCTTTTGACGTGAATGTGTTCAAGCAACCGCCATCGCCTTCACCATTAAGATGCTCAACAGCAAGCTTTTGCGCCAACAACTCGTCAGCACCTTCATCTGCATATGGACCTGTTTGCGGCACGTTGAAGCCAAGCGTAACAGTGTCGCCTTTTGGCTCGTTTGTATAAGCCCACGCATTGCGGCTGAAAATAGTTGGCATGGCAAGACCAGCGCCAACGGCAGCAGTGGACTTGATAAGACCACGGCGGTTAAAAATGAGTTTGGACATTTATATTCCTCCCAAGGATTTCGTACGCAATTCTCCCTGAATTGCTGTTAGGCTAATCAAAATTAGCTTTGGGGAGTAAACATGGGTTTTCGTAGTTTCGCCATTATACTTTAGATGGGCTGCAGGCCGCCCTATTTACTGATCATGCTCAATAATTAGTCAAATTCGTGCAAATTGGCGCTCGGAAGTCCAATACCTTCGGATCTTTGTTACGAATATTGGAAAATGATGCGCTTTGAAGATGAAACTTCGAACTGCAAAGGCTCTCGTCGTTTCGTTGAAACGACTGCCGCCAAGTATTCTATTGAGAAATCGAACCATATTTCGCTTCGCGAATTATGTGAAATGGTGCTTTCAAAAGTGAATAGAATTGGGCGGCGATAGGGCAAAAACATGATAGATAACCCAAAGCCAAATTATAAAAAGGATTTTGATATCTTTGCAACGCTTTCGCAGTCTCCTGCATGGAGCATTCCAAATTAACCTAGAAAATCAGGCTACTAATATAAGAAAGAAAAAATGATCCGACACATTGTTCTTACCAAGTTCAGACCAGAGATAACTGAAGACAAAATTTCCAAAATTTACGCTGGACTATCGGTTCTTACAGAATGTCCGTCGTCATATAAATTGTCACAGACTATTACCTGAGCCGTTAGAGACTTTG
>JAFMHL010000032.1 GCA_017854535.1 Nitratireductor sp. | reverse complement strand
GAGACGGGAGCGAAAATCATAAGAAACGAAGTGAGGGTTTGATTGTTAATGGGGCGGAGTCGACACTCACAAAGCATTCTACGCGAACCTGAATCATATGAGACTTAAAACATCCCCCAAACTTTCAAACTTCTTATAGCGCTCTTGCTCACTAGGCTCTTCCGCATGTTCCAACTCCCAAGTCAGCTCATGGGGGACATAAACACCCCAAGCGCCAGCATTAAGGGCAGGGATCACATCGGATTTCAGCGAGTTGCCAACCATCATAGAGTGCTCTGGCCCATCGCCAATCGCTCTGAAAATACGAGTATAGGTGGACGTTTCTTTTTCGCTGACAATCTCTACAACATCGAAGAAATCACCAAGACCTGATTGGGCAACTTTGCGTTCCTGATCGAAAAGATCGCCTTTGGTGATAACCGCAAGTTTGTATTTTCCGGCAAGCGTTTCAAGCGTATCGGCCACACCCGGCAACAGGTCAACGGGAGCTGCAAGCATATCGCGTCCTGCGTCCATGATCTGTTTGATAACACTGCTCGGCACTTTCCCATCGCTCACCTCAAAAGCAGTTTCAATCATGGAAAGTGTAAAGCCTTTTACACCATATCCGAAGTGGGAAAGGTTACGTTTTTCTGCTGCCAATAGGCGTTCTGCCAGATGGTCCGGCTCACAATAATCAGCCAAAAGCATCTTAAAATGATGCTGGGTCAGCTGGAAATATTGCTCATTGTGCCAGAGCGTGTCATCGGCATCAAAGGCAATGGTCGTTAGTGTGTGGCTCATAGGAAAAAGGTTGCGTCAAACAAACGTTCAGCGCAACCTCAATTTAGTCTCTAACGGAAAGTCCTAAGCCAGTTTTTCTTTGAAGAAAGCCAATGTGCGCTCCTGAGCGAGCATTGCTGCCGCCTCGTCGTAGCGCGGCGTGGTATCATTGTGGAAGCCATGATTGGCGCCTTCATACATATGGGCAGTATATTCTTTGCCATTGGCTTTCAACGCGGCTTCATAGTCTGGCCAGCCAGCGTTTACCCGTTCATCCAAAGATGCGTAGTGGAGCATCAAGGGTGCCTTGATCTTTGGAACATCTTCAGCTTTTGCCTGCCTGCCATAAAATGGCACGGACGCAGATAATTCAGGAAATGCCACGGCAAGGGCATTGCATACACCACCGCCATAACAAAATCCGACAGCGCCAACTTTACCGGTTGAATCATCATGCTTCAAAAGATGATCGGTCGCAGCAAAGAAGTCTTCCATCAACTTGGCCCCGTCAAGGGTTGCTTGCATCGCTTTGCCTTCATCATCGGTTCCTGGGTATCCCCCCAAAGGCGTCAGGCCATCAGGAGCCAACGACAAGAAACCTGCTTTCGCCATGCGGCGGTTAACGTCTGCAATGTAGGGGTTGAGGCCGCGGTTCTCATGGATCACCAAAACCGCAGGTAATTTTCCCGTTATTCCGGCAGGACGGGACAAAAGCCCTTTAATAGAGCCATGTCCATTGGGCGAATTGTAAGTGATCTCTTCTGTTGTGATCGCCGGATCATCAGGAGCTACCTGGTTTGCATGGGCATAGTTTGGCGAAAGCATTTGCAGCAGAGCCAAAGCCGTAACACCGCCCACTGCAAATCGCTGCGCTTTATCTAGAAACTGGCGTTTTGTAAGAAGACCATGGGCGTAGCCATCATAGATCTCCAACAATTCAGGGTGAAAATCACTAGCCTTCATTCTGGCGACAGGTGCGCCAATTTTTGAATTAACATTCATAGTCACTTCTCCTTCAGCGTTGTGTTGCATTGGGCGGAACTTTTGCTGAAACAGAGTTTAGCTGAGCTTAAGCAAGTGACAAGCAGGCCAAAGATTACAATTAGGTAATAAAATAATAGGCGATTGGCACAAGAGGCCTATGCCCCTGTGCCACCAACGGTCACTTCATTCATGCGAAGCGTCGGTTGACCAACGCCTACGGGAACTGACTGGCCGTTCTTACCGCACATGCCAATTCCTTGATCAAGTGCCATATCATTGCCAATCATGGTCACGCGTTTCATGGCGGGTGGACCGGAACCGATCAGGTTGGCGCCTTTTACTGGTTCCATGATTTTACCATCGCGAACGCGGTAAGCCTCGGTACAATTAAAGACGAATTTGCCCGAGGTGATATCTACCTGACCACCGCCAAAAGACACAGCGTAGATGCCGTCTTTCAAGGAGGCTAAAATTTCCTCAGGTTGATGATTGCCGCCAAGCATATAAGTATTTGTCATGCGTGGCATAGGCTGGTGCGCGTAAGATTGTCTTCGCCCATTCCCTGTCGGCTCCATCCCCATGAGGCGGGCGTTTTGGCGATCTTGCATGTAATTGACCAGTTTGCCGTCTTCGATCAGAACCGTGCGGTTGGTGGGTGTACCTTCATCATCAATGGTAAGCGATCCGCGGCGTTCAGAAATCGTTCCATCATCAACAACCGTGACACCTTTTGCTGCCACTTGTTGGCCCAAAAGGCCCGCAAAAGCAGAGGTTTTTTTACGGTTAAAGTCTCCCTCAAGACCATGGCCTACCGCTTCATGCAACATGACGCCGGGCCAGCCTGCGCCAAGAACAACATCAAATGTTCCAGCGGGCGCAGGAACAGCCTCAAGATTAACAAGCGCTTGGCGAAGCGCATCATCAACGCCCGCTTTCCAGCTATCTTCCGCGATGAACTGGCCAAATCCCTGTCGTCCGCCCATACCGTGACTTCCGGTTTCCTGACGATCCCCTTCACCAACAACGATGGAAACATTGACGCGTACCATAGGGCGCACATCGCGCAACCATTGACCATCGGCGCGCAAGATCTCGACCACCTGCCAACTGGCAGAAAGTGATGCACTTACTTGCCGAACTTTTGGGTCAGCCGCTCTCGCATAGGCATCGATTTCTTGCAGCAGTTTCACTTTTTGCTCAAATGCCGGTTCACCAATCGGGTTTTCTTCTGAATAGAGATGGCGGTTTGTTCGTTTCGGTCCATCGGCATAAGTGCCATTGTAACCGCTCTTGACGGCAGATACCGCTTCACTAGCGCGCTTCAAACTCGCCATTGTTAAGTCGCTGGAATGGGCATAGGCAGAAACTTCCCCCGCTACACCGCGAAGGCCAAATCCTTGTCCTGTGTTAAACGAGCCTTGCTTCAATTTTCCGTTGTCAAACATCAAACCTTCTGATTGGGAATACTCCATAAAGAGTTCACCATCATCGCAGCCGCGAAGCGTATCGGCCAATTGGCGCTCAAGCGCGTCTTTATCTATATCAAAAGTGGAAATGAGAGAGTCCATCAAATGTCCTTTTTTGCGTTGCCGCTGGTTTGTTGGAACATAACTATGGCGTTGACCGGATTAAAACAACCGCGATTGATATCGCCAGTAAGTGTTACGGTAGTTGAGCAAAGCCGTCCGTAAAGCCTTCCAGCTCGATTGGAATACCAATACCTTCTTCAGGTGTTTGAAACACGATGAAGGTTGCTGTCTTGCCGCTCTTTAAAGCAGTCAGCAGTTTTTCTTCCAACACAACTTCCGCATAGCAGCCGTCATTGAAACAGCGTGTAAAGAAAGCGTTGCCGATTTCCTTGTCATCGATGTAAAGGCCAAGGCCGTTTGGCAGCAAGACGCCAAGGGGTGCCAATACCCGAAGTAATTCAGACTTGCGGTCAGCCGTGCGAAGGACAACAACAGAAAGGCCCATTTCCTGACGGTCTTCAGCGACCACGTTTTGGACCAATGCACATTGTTCGCTGCTTGCACCTGGGGGCGTATCGCAAACAAGTGCCCATTCGCCAAATCGCGACTTCATCACACCTTGCGCATTGGCAAGCAAGATACTCATGAACATAAGCGAAAAACCGACTATGGCTGCAAGAAATGGGAAAAACATCTTGCTGGTCTCAAAATTAGGTTTGTTTTGGGCTGGCATGGCAAACTTTCGAATCAACTACAAACTCCTCAAAGCATGCCTGAATTGCTCTGGCAATCAAACTTGGCACTTTGACGTTCTATAAAACAATTATGCCCGATATTAAACGAACAACCTTCTCTTGAGGCGATTTTGACAGGTCTCGTTATTGAATTAATCCCTCTGAGAGCATCCAATGAAGCTTGAAAACGTCAATAATAGGGCGCATTGGAGCGTGAGTTCGCTAAAAAAACGGGACAATTTGCTGGTCACATCGCCTTAAAAGCTCGAAAAAATGCACAAATGCCGCATAGCTGCGGCGCAACAACCCATTGCCCCGCTCATTTTGATATGGTTTTACCTTGTGGGATGAATTATCAACACTGTGATTACGTGTGGATTCGGCTGTCATTTCGATCTATACGCCTTATGTTGGTACAAAGACGCATTCAAGACCTGCTTATCAGGCTTATATTATAATTACGGGAGATGGACGGGATGAAGCTCGTTTCACTACTTACAGCCGCTCTAGGCATGGTATTTACAGGAATTTCATCGGCTTTGGCAGCGCAGCCCGAGCCTTGGCAGATGTGGCATCAGCCAGCGGGCTCAGATATGATGGCTCGCATCGAATGGTTCGATCTATACACTTTCTGGTTTATCACACCGATTACCATTTTCGTGATGATCCTGCTTTTGGTTGTTGTGACCAAATTCAGCGCTAAAAATAACCCAACAGCCTCACGCACCAGCCATAATACGATGATCGAAGTCGTATGGACTGTGGCTCCGATCATTATTTTGGTTGCTATTGCAATTCCATCATTTGATCTTCTTGATCGTCAGTTAGCTCCAAAAGAAGAGCCTCAAATGACAGTCAAGGCAACTGGTTATCAGTGGTATTGGGGTTATGAGTATCAAGATGGTGAAGAACTGACCTTTGATTCAATCATGCTGAAAGATGGCGAAGGCGCTGCGATCGGTAAGGGCGATTTGGCTCAATATCCGCGTCTTCTTGCTGTTGATAATGAATTGGTTGTTCCAGTGGGCAAAGTGGTTCGCGTTTTGGTAACCGCAGCTGATGTTATTCACAACTTTGCAATGCCAGCGTTTGGCTTGAAGATGGATGGTATCCCAGGCCGTTTGAACGAAACCTGGTTTAAAGCAGAACGTGAAGGCCTTTACTATGGTCAGTGTTCAGAGCTATGCGGTCGCGACCATGCCTTCATGCCAATTGCAATCCGTGTTGTTTCTGAAGAACAGTTCGCCGCTTGGAAAACAGCCGCTGCTGGTAATCTTGAAGATGCCAACAAAGCGTTGATGGCTGCAGTTGAAACAAAAACAAACATTAAGCTTGCCGGTAACTAAGAGCCTGAAAAGCTTTTTGATTAGGTAAAATAAGGTCTGAAGAGACAGTAGGAGAAGTAGATCATGGCAATAGCGGGATATGGTGACGCTCACGATCACAAGCCAGCATTTTTTAAACGCTGGTTTTATTCAACCAACCACAAAGACATCGGAACGCTTTATCTGATATTCGCTATCATTTCGGGTATTTTCGGTGGGTTCCTTTCGGTGATGATCCGTATGGAATTGCATCACCCGGGTTTGCAGTATTTCTCTGATCCTCACGTTTATAACGTGTTCGTGACCGGCCATGGTCTGATCATGATCTTCTTTATGGTTATGCCTGCCTTGATCGGCGGTTTTGCCAACTGGATGGTTCCAATCATGATTGGCGCACCGGATATGGCGTTCCCGCGCATGAACAACATCTCCTTCTGGCTTCTGCCGCCTGCTTTGCTCCTATTGATTCTCTCCATGTTTGTTGAAGGTCCGGCTGGTGCTAATGGCGTTGGCGGTGGATGGACGATTTATCCACCACTTTCCACAACAGGTCAGCCTGGTCCGGCAATGGATTTGGCAATCTTGTCTCTGCATATTGCTGGTGCTTCTTCGATCCTTGGTGCGATCAACTTCATCACAACCATTTTCAACATGCGTGCACCAGGCATGACATTGTTTAAAATGCCGTTGTTCGCTTGGTCCGTTTTGATCACTGCCTTCTTGTTGCTTTTGTCATTGCCAGTTCTTGCTGGTGCAATCACCATGTTGTTGACAGATCGCAACTTTGGTACAGCATTCTTCAATCCCGAAGGGGGCGGTGATCCGATCTTGTTCCAGCACTTGTTCTGGTTCTTCGGTCATCCTGAAGTTTATATTCTGATTTTGCCTGGCTTTGGGATCATCAGCCACATCGTTTCAACCTTCTCCAAAAAGCCAATCTTTGGTTATCAGGGTATGGCTTGGGCAATGATCGCAATTGGCGCTGTTGGCTTCATCGTATGGGCGCACCACATGTATACCGTTGGTTTGTCGCTTGATACCCAGCGTTACTTCGTGTTCGCAACCATGGTTATCGCTGTGCCAACTGGTGTCAAAATCTTCTCGTGGATCGCCACAATGTGGGGCGGTTCGATTACCATGCGCACACCAATGCTTTGGGCTATCGGCTTCATATTCCTGTTTACAGTAGGTGGTGTAACTGGCGTTCAGCTTGCTAACGCTGGCTTGGACCGCGCATTTCATGACACATATTACGTGGTAGCTCACTTCCACTACGTTCTGTCACTTGGTGCTGTGTTCTCAATGTTCGCAGCCTGGTATTACTGGTTCCCGAAAATGACTGGCTATATGTATAATTCATTCTTGGCCAAGTCACACTTCTGGGTAACATTCGTAGGCGTGAACCTTGTATTCTTCCCGCAGCACTTCTTGGGTCTTGCTGGTATGCCTCGCCGCTACATCGACTATCCTGATGCTTTCGCTGGATGGAACGCTGTTTCATCTTGGGGATCATATATCTCGGCATTTGGAGTTCTGATCTTCTTGGCTGCTATCGTTGAAGCGTTCCAGAAAAAGCGCATTGCTGGTGATAATCCGTGGGGTGAGGGCGCAACAACCCTAGAGTGGCAGTTGTCATCTCCACCGCCATTCCACCAGTGGGAAACATTGCCGAAAATCAAATAAGGCAGTTATGACAAACACACCGTCGGGGTATTCCCCGGCGGGTTTAATTTGAAAACAGAATTAACCATCGGTATGAACATGAACACAAGCATTGAGAAAGAAAGCGATTTTACCGTTTCGACGGCGATGCCTGCTGACTATTTCGAATTGCTGAAACCAGGTGTCATGCGCCTTGTTGTGTTTACTGCCATCGCAGGGCTGGTAATCGCACCTGGCCAACTGCATCCTGTATTGGCGCTTATTTCGATTTTGTGCATTGCGATAGGTGCTGGGGCGTCCGGTGCGCTCAATATGTGGTATGATTCAGATATAGATGCGGTCATGACACGCACAGCCAAAAGGCCGATTCCATCCGGCAGGGTAAGCCGCAGCGAAGCACTGGTTTTTGGTCTGGTTCTGTCGTTCTTTTCGATCTTTACATTAGGCGTGATCGCAAACTGGTTATCCGCCGGGCTACTTGCCTTCACCATCTTTTTCTACGCTGTTGTCTACTCCATGTGGTTGAAGCGCTCAACGCCTCAAAACATTGTCATTGGCGGTGCAGCAGGTGCATTCCCGCCTATGATTGGTTGGGCCGTAGTGACAAATTCGGTGACCATTGAGAGCTTAGTTCTATTCGCAATCATCTTCATTTGGACGCCGCCGCATTTTTGGGCATTGGCTCTCTTCAAGTCAGGTGATTATGCAAGTGTCGGCATTCCGATGATGCCAAATGTTGCTGGTAATCGATCCACCCAAAATCAAATTCTTGCCTATTCATTGCTTTTGGCACCTATCGGCTTTTTACCATATTGGATGGGGTTTGTCGGCCTGACTTATGGTGTGGTTTCAGCTGTCTTAGGCGCTGCTTTTGTCTGGTTTGCATTTAGATGCTGGCAGATGGATTCAGATGACAAGATCATGAAACCTGCAAAACGACTTTTTGCGTTTTCTATCCTTTATCTCTTCGCCCTTTTCGGGGTGATGATTTTGGAGGTAGCAGCGCCTAACCTGATTGCGAGATTCGTATGAATGAGACCGTAAAAAAAGATGCTATGGCTGCGCCAGACGATGTCGACGCAAAGCGCAAAAAAGCGCAGCGTTCCCGTAATGTCGCCATTGGTTTTTGCCTGGCTGCCTTTGTCATCATTTTATATGTGGCCACCTGGGCTAAACTGGGCGCCAATGTAATGGTCAGACCCCTCTAATTATTCATAAAGAAGGAAACAGCAGTGAGCGACATTTCTACCAGCAGCAAACCAGAGGGCAAAGGCAATGTAAAAATTGCCGTTATGTGTCTGTCATTGGTCGCGGGTATGGGTGGATTGGCTTATGCGTCTGTTCCACTTTACAAATTGTTTTGTCAGGTAACTGGCTATGGTGGAACCACCCGTGCCGTTGAAAGTGCTGATGGTATTCAAATCATAGACCGCGACATGAAGGTCCGCTTTGACGCCAATATTTCCGGTGCATTGAGCTGGGATTTTGCCGCAGTTCAGCGCGACGTGACTGTTAAGCTTGGTGAGCAAATGCAAATTTCTTACAAGGCTAAAAATCTATCGGACAAGCCGCTTACAGGCTCTGCTACTTTTAATGTTACGCCGCAATCAGCGGGAGCATACTTTAACAAAATCCAGTGCTTTTGCTTTACTGAAACGACGCTTAAGCCGGGTGAAGAACTAGACATGCCAGTAGTTTTCTTTGTGGATCCTGAAATCATGGACACCTTGGAAACCAAAGACATTCAGACCATTACGCTTTCTTACACTTTCTTTCCAAAAGAACCGACATCAAAGCCTTTGGCTGGGTTAGAACTGGAAAAGAATGTGCAATTGGAAAGTAACTCTGATTACGACTTTGAAATTTGAAAATACTGCGGTAAGACGCAAGAAAACGACGGGAGCTAAACTATGGCCGATGCCCATAAAGTAAACCACGATTATCACATTATTGACCCAAGTCCGTGGCCATTCATTGGTTCCATAGGTGCATTGTTGATGGCAATTGGCGGCGTTGCCTATATGCGTTGGCTCAATGATGCTGAATTGTCTTTCGGAAGCGTCAATCTTGCAAATCCTTGGCTGTTTTACGTCGGTCTTTTGGTAGTTCTTTACACCATGTATGCTTGGTGGGCTGATACGATCAAAGAAAGCCATGCAGGCAACCATACCCGTGTTGTTTCCATGCATCTTCGCTACGGCATGATCCTGTTTATTGCCTCTGAGGTTATGTTCTTCGTGGCTTGGTTCTGGGCATTCTTTGATGCGAGCCTTTATCCGGATGAGGTAGTCCAAACTTCTCGTATGGCCTATACTGGCGGCACATGGCCTCCTGCAGGCATTGAAGTGCTAGACCCGCTTCATTTGCCGCTGTTTAACACGATTATTCTTCTGCTTTCTGGCACGACTGTAACTTGGGCCCATCATGCTTTGATCCACAATGAGCGCGGCATGCTTAAAGGCATGTTGGCGATTACAGTAGCTTTGGGTATCTTGTTTTCCTGTGTTCAGGGCTATGAATATGCAGTGGCACCATTCAATTTTAAAGAATCGATCTACGGTGCAACCTTCTTCATGGCAACCGGCTTCCATGGTTTCCATGTTCTTGTAGGTACAATCTTTCTTCTGATTTGCTTGTTCCGTGCCATGGCAGGTCACTTCCGTCCTGAAAAACATTTCGGATTTGAAGCAGCAGCTTGGTATTGGCACTTCGTCGATGTGGTGTGGCTGTTCCTCTTCTTCGCGATTTATATTTGGGGTTCATGGGGCGCGCCGATTTACGCACACTAAACGAGCGTTAAGTTACAAACCAAACAGGCGGCCCGCGAAATTCGTATCGGCCGCCTTTTTCTTTTTCGATTACAAGTGAACCATATGACAAAACACGTCCAAGATACCGCTCACTACCCAGACCAGTTAGTTCTCAATACGGGCCTCGCAGCACGCTGCCCGCGCTGCGGCGAAGGTAAGCTTTACAAGTCAATGCTCAAACCTGTTGATCAATGTGTCATGTGCGGTCTGGATATGTCCTTTGCTGAAGAAGGCGACGGCCCAGCTGTTCTTGTGATTTTGCTATTGGGCGGCGTGATTGCAGGATTGGCTTTGGCGTTTGAAAATCTAGTGCGTCCGCCAATCTGGCTCCATATTCTGATTTGGTTGCCAGTAACCATATTTTTGGCCGTCTTTGCTCTGCGGGCAATGAAAGGCGTGATGATTGCTTCTCAGTACAAAACTAAAGCGGCTGAGGGTCAGCTTGTAACGGATAAAGACAAACATTGATGCGCGTTTCAACTTTTATCGTTATCTCATCTATTGGTTTGGTGCTAGCCGCGCTTATTGCTTTGGGTACATGGCAGGTTCAGCGCCTTGCTTGGAAAGAGGCACTAATCGAACGGGTGAATGTCCAACTTCAAGGCAAACCGAGACCAGTCGTTGATGTATTGCAAGAAGCATCTGGAAGCGATGGCGGGATTGACTACAGGCCAGTCACTGTCTCAGGGCACTATGTGCCAGATCGGGTTTTCTTCGAGTTTACAACCTATAAAGGCCAATCAGGTTGGAATATATTCAACCTGTTGCGTCTGGATGATCAATCGCGCTCCGGCAGCGTTGAGTTTGCATTGATCAATCGTGGGTTCATTCCTTATGAAGCCAAATCTACCTGGAGTGAAATTGCTCGTCTGCCTCAAGGTATGCAATCCATATCTGGATTGTTGCGCTCACCTCCAGATGAAAAGCCCGGACGGTTTATGCCGGACAACAACCCGTTAGAAGATATCTACTATTGGCGAGATTTGGCTTCCATGACTTCGATGGCGAAGCTTGCTCCAAATCAGGTTTCACCCTGGTATGTCGATGCGGGTATTCCCGGTCAGCCTGATCTTGAGAAACAATATCCTATCCAAGGGACGACCATTGTTTCCTTTTCCAACAACCATCTGCAATATGTTGTAACTTGGTATGGATTGGCCCTCGCGTTACTTGGTTTTGGTGGCTATTTCTTGGATGCACGGCGTGGCACAAAAATTTGACCGGAGAGTTGGCGTGAATTCGAACAGTAATCATCAGATGAAACTACGCCTATGTGGTCCTAGAGGTTTTTGCGCTGGCGTTGATCGGGCCATTCAAATGGTCGTTCTTGCTATCAAGAAATACGGTGCACCCGTTTATGTCCGCCATGAGATTGTTCACAATCGGTATGTTGTTGAAGGCTTGGAAGCCAAAGGTGCTGTCTTTGTTAAGGAACTGGATCAAATTCCGGAAACAGATCAGCCAGTTATCTTTTCTGCTCATGGTGTTCCTAAATCGGTTCCCGCAAAAGCAAAAGCCCGCAACCTGATGTATCTTGACGCCACGTGCCCGCTGGTTTCGAAAGTACATAAACAAGCTTTGAGGCATATTCGTCATGGCAGGCATGTCTTGCTGATTGGTCATGAAGGACATCCAGAGGTGATAGGAACCCTTGGGCAGGTTGACCGCAAGGACATGACACTGATCGAAACTGTAGAGCAGGCGCAAACCTATCAGCCGGCAGATGCCGATATGTTGGGCTTTGTTACCCAAACAACGCTTTCAGTGGATGACACTGAAGAAATATTAGGCAAACTGAAACAACGGTTTCCAAAACTGGCTGAGCCAGCAGCAGAATCTATCTGCTATGCTACTACAAACCGTCAGGATGTGGTGAAACTTGCCGCAAAAGGCGCGGATCATTTTTTGATTGTGGGTGCGCCAAATTCGTCCAACTCTATGCGCTTGGTAGAAGTTGCCTTGAAGGCGGGAGCCAAGAAAGCGATGTTGGTTCAAGGCGCCCATGAAGTGCCTTGGGACGAACTTGCCAAGGCAAATATCGTCGGCCTATCTGCTGGCGCTTCTGCGCCCGAAATTCTCGTCAATGAAATTATCGAAGGATTCAAAAGCCGGTTCAATGCGACGCTCGAATTGACCGAGACGGTTCAGGAATTAGAGAATTTTCCGGTGTCAAAAGGTCTTCGCGATGTTGATCTCTTGCCTGCCGATATGGCCTTTGTGAATGGAGCCTGACCTTGGCAGTCTATACTGAAGTTACCGACGAAGCGCTAATTGCATATTTGAAGCTCTATGACATCGGCGAATTGCATTCGTTGAAAGGCATCGCTGGAGGCGTGGAAAACTCCAACTATATGCTGACGACCGATCAAGGTAATTTCATTCTGACTTTGTATGAGAAACGCGTGAATGCAAAAGACCTGCCGTTCTTTTTGGGGTTAATGGAGCACCTGTCTGAAAAAGGCATGAGCTGCCCATTGCCGATAAAGATGAAAAATGGCGAATCGCTTGGCCTGCTTGCAAACCGGCCAACGGCCATTATCAGCTTTCTGGACGGCTTTGAGATCAAACGCCCTTTACCCAAACATTGTTTTGAAGTGGGTAAGGCACTTGCCGAAATGCATCTGGCAGGTGAGGGGTTCGCGTTGACCCGCCGCAATGGCCTTACCCTTGAAGACTGGCGTCCGCTTTTTGAAAAATCAGCTGATCGCGCTGATGAGGTTCAACCTGGCTTGCGTAAATTTATTGAGACAGAATTGGATTTTCTGGAGGCCAATTGGCCGAAGTCTTTGCCGCAAGGTGTTATTCATGCGGACCTTTTCACCGATAACGTCTTTTTTCTCAGAGATGAATTATCCGGTATCATTGATTTTTACTTCGCTTGCAATGACCTGTTGGCCTATGACTTGGTTACCTGCATTAATGCTTGGTGCTTTGAGCCTGATTGGGCCTTCAACACCACAAAAGCGCTGGCTTTGGTGAAAGGATATGAAAGCGTTCGCCCCTTATCAGAAGATGAATTCAGGGCAATTCCTGTTTTGAGTCGAGGGTCTGCCCTGCGCTTCATGCTGACACGTCTTTATGATTGGCTCAACGTGCCACCCGGTGCATTAGTAGTGCCAAAAAACCCCGCTGAATATATCACCAAACTGAAGTTTCATCGGGGCATCGAGCGCACCGAATTATATGGGATCGAGCATCATTAATGGCAGCGCGCGTGGATATTTGGACAGATGGTGCCTGCTCTGGCAATCCCGGTCCCGGCGGATGGGGTGCCCTGCTGCGCTTTGGCGAGCATGAAAAAGAATTGTATGGTGGCGAATTGGAAACCACCAATAATCGCATGGAATTGATGGCCGCGATCATGTCACTCAACGAGTTAAAGCGCCCATGTGAAGTGCATCTTCATACCGATTCTAAATATGTACAAGGCGGCATTTTAGAGTGGATGTTTAACTGGAAAAAGAACGGCTGGAAAAACGCTGCAAAAAAGCCCGTCAAAAACGCAGAGCTATGGCAGCAACTCGATGAAGCACGTTCACGACATCAGGTAAAATGGCACTGGGTCAAGGGACATGCAGGTATTCCTGAAAACGAAAAGGCGGACGAACTCGCCCGCCTTGGAATGGAACCTTACAAAAAGTAAGTCTCCTGTTCTTGGTGTTGAAATGCTGTCGTTCTTGATCAACGACACTTGAAATCGATAATTTTAGAGCTGCTCAAGAATTGCTGCTGCTCCTGATAGCTCAGCTACACCTGGTGACTCTTCAACGTTCAATTTTGTAATCTTACCATTTTCAACAATCATGGAATAGCGTTTCGAACGAACACCCAGTCCAACTTCGCTTAAGTCGATATCAAGTCCAGCAGCTTTGGTGAAATGAGCCGCACCATCAGACAGAAAATGAATCTTACCTTTTCCACCGGAGGCTTTTGCCCATTCATTCATCACAAAAACATCGTTGACCGAAATAACGGCAACATCGTCCACGCCCTTGGCCTTTATTAGATCAAGATTTTTCAAAAATCCTGGTAGATGGTTCATGTTGCAAGTCGGGGTGAAAGCGCCGGGAACACCAAACACAACAACTTTCTTGCCATCGAAAAGTTCCGCTGTTGATGCTTCTTGCGGGCCGTCGGAGCCCATAATTTTGAATTTTGTATCAGGCAGTTTGTCGCCAGCAGTAATCGCCATGTTTTCACTCCAATGATTGATTTGTGTTGTTATTTATAGCGTCCGTTTCATCAAATGCGAGAGGCATTATCAAAATCCACCTCTAACTTTAGAAATAATCTCAAGGCTCAATATTTTCGCAATGTTTGGCAGACGGATTTTATCTGTTGCGCTTGTAAGGTGAAGCCTAATTCTGACTAATGGTGAAAGGGCTTTCGATCGCGTTGATCACCTGATGCGCTTCACCACTTTGTTGGATAAGCGAATATTCCCAGTTTTGCATGACAGCACCCGACTGGACTATAGCTGGAGGTAGTTTGATCGCTGCTGCAAAGTCGCCCTTATCGTCTTTGCTAAACCCAATTGGATCAGAGGTCCATACTCCATCAATGGCTATGACGATACGAGATTGGTCAGATTTTCCCATGGATAAAAGCGTTGCGATTATCATGTCATCGTTTAGTTGAAAATCGACGATTCCAGATTGGTTGTCACCGTCAATTGGAAGTTTCGATTTGGCTAAACTGATGCGGATGGGAACTTGTGGATCGCTTGAGTTTAGCGCTTCTGATGAAAGAGACATGTTGGCGGTTGCAGGAATACAAATCTCTTCGCAAACACCAATAAGCATGTCCAGATTGATGGAGGTCGAAAAATCCTCTGCCATTCCGCTGAAAACAAAACTGACATGGTCCTTATATCCAAAGAACGCTGCGCCATTTAACTCAATCCATTCAGGCACCGGAAATGTTACATGGGTTAAAGAGAAGGCATTGGAGCCATCAAAATTGAATTCGGGCGGAATACCCGATCCACCCGGCGAGCGCCAATAAGTTTTCCAACCCTTATCCAGTTTAACCTCGATAACGCCATCCACAATATTCGTTAGAGGGTCTTTGACTGCGAAAATTCGTGCTTTGCCGCCGCCAAGATCCTGCCAATCGGAACTTGCAGCGCTGGTTTTCCCGATCAATGTCAGGCTTGCCAATAAAACGATACATATTTTCAATATTGATGTCATGCTTAGGATTTACCAGTTATTCACTGACAAGACCAATCGAATTGAATAACGCCCGTTCAATCCACCGTGATGGATGAAATAAACAAACGTCATTTTTCATTGGGAATATTCGCAGACAATTGCTAAAGACACGTCAGGAGCGTTTGTTTGAAATGATCACAGAACCCACATATTTTGAAGGTCAATTTTTGGTCGCCATGCCTCATATGGGGGATACGCGCTTTGAGAATACCGTAATATTCATATGCGCCCACAATGAAGACGGTGCTATGGGCTTTATTGTCAATCGTCCGCTGCCATCGCCTACGCCTATCGAATTCTTCGTTAAACTAGGTTTGATTACGGAATTGGACAGCCCCAAAATTCCTGAAAAGGTAGCCAATAGTGAACTGAATACGGGTGGACCTGTAGAGCCAGGTCGCGGATTTGTTTTGCACTCTGCTGACTATAGTTCCGAGACTACGTTGAAAGTAAATGATCAGGTCAGCCTGACCGCAACCCTGGAAATTCTAAGAGATATCGCAGTTGGAAAAGGCCCAATAGATTTCTTGATGGCCTTGGGATATTCGGGTTGGGGGGCAGGTCAATTGGAAGATGAGATTGCTGCCAATGGCTGGCTAACCAGTCAACACTGTCCTGAGATAATCTATAGCCGCGATCATGACGGCAAATACCACCAGATCATGCGATCAATGGGGATTGATCCGCGGTTGATTTCTGGAGAAACAGGTCATGCCTGATCTATGTTAGGATAGTGTGGCTTATTGTCCAGCTAGGCGTGTTTCACGACTTATCATCTTGTCTATCATCTCAGCTTCCATTGGCTCGCCAAAATAAAATCCCTGTGCGCATTCGCAGCCAAGCTGCATCAACTCAGTAACATCGCTTTCGCGCTCAACGCCCTCGGCTATGATTGACTGTTCCAGCCCATGTCCCATGGCAATGATGGATCGCAACACGATTAAACGCTCTTTGCGTTCGCGCGCTTGAATGAAGGAGCTATCAATTTTGATCGTATCAAACGGGAAACGAAGCAAATAGGAAAGGCTCGAATAACCGGTTCCAAAATCGTCAAGCGACAAGCCAATACCCAGCCCTCTAAGTCTGGCAAGTACCTGAGCCGAATGCTCTGGATTCTCCATGACCATGCTCTCGGTAAGTTCCAGTTTTAAGTTTGATGGATCAAAATCCACTTCCTGCATTGCCTTGTCGATGTCAGTCACGAAATCATCTTCCAACAACTCTCGGCTCGAAACGTTCACGCTTACAAAAGGCTTAAAGTCAGGATAGGCCTCATAAATTCTATTGAAATCTTGCATCGAGCGATTGAGCACATAAACGCCTAATTGAGTAATCAAACCCGAGCGCTCTGCAGCAGGAACAAAATCTGCTGGAGAAATCAGTCCAAGCTTTGGGTGGTTCCAGCGAACAAGCGCCTCGAACCCGATCGTTGATCTATCGGCCAAGTTTACAATCGGTTGATACACAACATTGATAACGCCGTGTTCGAGCGCTGATTTTAGATCATCAACCAATAAACTGGTATCGTCTTTGCCCGTTCTGAACGCAGGGCGGAATGGTTCAATGCGATCACCGCCCAAGCGTTTTGCATGAAGTGTTGCCAATTCAGCATCGCGCATCAGCAAGTCAGGCTGCGTTTGATCTTTAGTCCAGGTGGCAATGCCCATGGATGAAGTTAGTTTTATTTCCTGCCCTGCAAAATCAATAGGAGCACGCAACGTCCTGCGAACAGAATCAGCAAAAGTTGCAATTCTGTCCGGTTCTGTTTCTGACAGGAGTAATATCACAAATTGATCGCCGCCGATCCGCGCAATCGAGTCGGATGACCCTAATACCCGGCTAACGCGGCGCGCAACTGTCAGAAGAATTGTGTCGCCAACTGCAAACCCAACCCGTGTGTTAAAATCTCTAAAAGCATCAATATTGATATGAATTACGGATGGTCTCATAGCCATTCCACGATTGGCCAGCTGCATGATTGTGTCCAACCGATTGACGAATAATTCGCGATTTTCCAGTCCGGTCAAATTGTCTCGAACCGCATCTTGCAAAAGCCGCGTCTCAGCATTTTTTGCATCAGTTATGTCCGAAAGAGTTCCAATGCAGCGCATTACCTCACCATTGATGCCAAGCACAGGACGGCCCTTTAGACGGAACCAGTGATAATGCCCATCATCGCCGCAAATTCTAAACGACTGAGAGATTCTGCCGCGCTTATGTTCAAGTACGCTTTCCAGAGTTGACTGAAAGCGCTCTCTGTCATTGGGGTGAATCAGATTGCGCATTTTTTGCAAAGGCCCATTAATCTGGGCAGGTGATATGCCTAAGGTCTCCGATAAACCTGGCCCCGCGTAAATCGCGTCTTTTCCAATTTCCCAATCCCACAAGATATCGCCAGAACCTGCCAGAGCAAGGGCCTGTCGCTCTGCGTCACTAACGAGGCCTTGCGCCAATGCGCCACCGGAAAAGGCGTTCTGCAAAATCGTAAAGGCAATAAGGAGAACAATCAGTACGAGGCCACCGACCAGTGCAGGTTGAAT
The DNA here is from genome assembly GCA_017854535.1 of Nitratireductor sp. Lineage (GTDB taxonomy): Bacteria > Pseudomonadota > Alphaproteobacteria > Rhizobiales > Rhizobiaceae > Salaquimonas. The sequence goes on along the minus strand of JAFMHL010000032.1, from coordinate 32,132 downwards.
AATATCATTGGAAAGGCGTCCAGTAACCGTCAGCCAACATCCGATAAGCCACGCTATTGTTAAAATCCAGATTGGGATTAGCATGATCGCACGATCATCGCGTTTGTAGGCAAGATGCAATATCACCAGACTTGCTGCCGCCACTGTCGCAGCAAATGAAAGTCGGGCTAGTCCTGCCGCGATTTTTGGATCGAACAAGACAACACCAAGTAAGATGCTGAGCGATAAGAGCCATGCGACCACGATAAAGGTATAATTTCTGTGCCATCGGTTAAGCCGCAAATACGCATAGGTGAAAACCAACATGCTTATTGCAAGAAATACTTCCGCGCCCGCTCGCCATACCGGTTCACTGGCCTGGGTAATGGATACCACTTTGTCCCAAAAGCCAAAGTCAACGCAGACATAAGCAAGAACGCTCCAGGCAAGCGCCGCTGTTGCGGGAAAAATTGCAGTTCCTTTGACGAAAAACAGAATGGTCAGGAAAACTGCCAGCAAACCAGAAATTCCCAGCACGATCCCGCGATATAACGTCAGGCTGTTGACTGTGTCTTTATAGGCAGAAGGCTCCCACAAAACCAAACGGGGCAGTTTATTCGTTTTCAATTCCGCAATAAGTGTAATCACAGCGCCAGGGTTTAGCGTTATCAAAAACACGTCCGCTTCACGGTCTTCCTGGGCTTCCAAGGAAAAGCCTTCACTTGGTGTAATTGCTTTAATACGCTGGGTATCCAGATCAGGAGACATGATACCGCTATTCACCTGCCTATAATGGGGCGCAACGATTAAACGGTCGATTTGTTCATTGGTGTCATTGGCAAGCGCAAATACATACCAATTGGATTCGCCTTCGGCATTTTGCGGACGGATTTCAACACGGCGTACAATTCCATCGGGGTCAGGCGCAGTGGAAACCTTCAAGCTTCCTTCGACACCGCGATACCAATCGCCAGTATTGGTAATATCAATAGCTTTGAGTTCTTTCGAGACGCTGACGGGCTCAACAGCCAGAGCTGATTGAAGTCCCATTGCCAACGCCATAGCAAATGCCAAGCATATCATCGTACAACGAAGGATATGATGAAAGGTATGTTTCAAGGGTACCGTCTTGTTTATCATTTCGGATTTTATAGCCCTTAAACACCATGTGCCAAAGCTTTAATTGCAGCAAGTCCCAACATCTTCTGGAAATTGCAAAGGCTTACTCGGCGGCTTTTGACTGTGGGATCCCAAGTGATTTCGAAATAGCATCAATATCCATCACTTTTGAGGTGCTTCCCACCACCGAAAGGGTAGGCACACTTTCGCAAAATAACCGCCCAGCTAATTCCCGAAGACGCTCTGCTGAAATCGCTTCCAACCGCTCCATAAGTTCCTGATTGGATATCGTCCGCCCAAAAAGCAGCAATTGCCTTGCAATTGTGCCTGCCCTTGCAGCTGGGCTTTCCATGCTCATCATTAAACCGGCTCTGATTTGCGCGCGAGCGCGATCAGCCTCTTGTTCTGTGATATCTTCAGAAGCTCTTTTCAACTCATCCAGCAGGACCGGCATCAATTTTGGCAAATCATCATCGCCTGTTGCAGCATTGATGCCGAAGACGCCTGTGTCAGAAAACCCCCAATGGAAAGCATAGACAGAGTAACAATATCCGCGTTTTTCCCGTATCTCTTGGAACAGTCTGGACGACATGCCGCCGCCAAGAATCATGGACAAAAGCTGCGAAGCGTAAAAGTCTTTGGCCTGATAAGCGCGTCCCTCAAATCCAAGAACAATCTGGGTCTCAGTGGTGTCGCGATTAATCATCGATTGCCCACCCACATATTTTGCGGGCTCTGGTGTGTCGCTGATCTCGCTTCCATAGTCCTGGTACAAATCTTCAATCTGTGAAAGCAGCTTTGTGCTATCGATTTTACCTGCCGCTGCAATGATCATATTGGGCGCGCGATAATGCTTGCCGAGGTATGAGTTGAGGTCGTCACGGGAGAAGCCGTTCACTGTTTCAGGCGTGCCTAAAATCGGACGCCCAATTGGCTGGCCACCATAGGCAGCGTTTTGAAACATATCAAAAACCAGATCGTCAGGAAGATCATTTGCTGCGCCGATTTCCTGAAGAATGACGTGTTTTTCACGGGTCATTTCTTTGGAGTCAAACAATGAGTTTTTCAAAATATCATGGAGAACATTCATCCCCATTTCGATATCATCACTCATCATTCTTGCATTATAAGCAGTTGTTTCAACACTTGTTGCTGCGTTGATATCGCCGCCAACATTTTCAATTTCTTCGACTATTTCCCGTGCATTGCGTGTTTTCGTACCTTTAAAAGCCATATGCTCCAAAAGATGCGCAATGCCATGCTCGTTGACGAGTTCATTGCGCGCACCAGCTTTTACCCAGGTGCCAAAAGCAACGGTTTCCAAATGGGGCATATGATTGAATGCAACGGTTAAGCCATTGCTCAGTTTTGTAACTTCAATACTCATCGCGTTTTGGCTTTTAACCTCCCTGATAGAACACCGAAAAAGTGTCTATCCTGTTCCAATCTATTGCACGTTGCTTTCGCGGTTACATATTCATCATCGATAAAATATGTTGTTTCAGCACTGCTTCGTCATTTTCTATCACATCGAACAACTCTTTGCGTGTCATCAAATCGCCCTGCCATTTGGGTAGATCAGGATGGATACCGCTTGCAGCCTTCACTGCATCTGGAAACTTGGCTGGATGCGCAGTTGCAAGCGTCACCATCGGCGTTGATGCATGTGCAAATTCTCGGGCAACTTTCAGTCCAACAGCAGTATGTGGATCAAGCAGATAGCCTGAGGCTTCCAAAGTTTTCTTTATTTCCGCCGCAGTTTGCGCCTCATCACAGCGCCCAGCAGAAAACTCGTCTGCGATAGTTTGATAGGCCGCTTGCGGAATGGTGAAAGAGCCCGATTGCTTTAGCCCATCCATCATTCTTGCGACTGCATCGCCATCACGATTGCTTGCAGTAAACAATAACCGTTCGAAATTGGAAGAAACCTGAATATCCATAGATGGTGAAATGGTAGGAGAAACCCCAGTCACCTCATACCGCATCGTATCCATGCAACGCGCCAAAATATCATTGCTGTTGGTTGCGATGATCAAACGGTCGATTGGCAGACCCATGCGTTTGGCAACATAGCCGGCAAAAATATCACCAAAATTGCCTGTTGGTACGCTGAACGAAATCTTTCGATGGGGTGCGCCAAGAGCGGTGGCAGCAACGAAATAATAGACAACCTGCGCCATAATACGCGCCCAGTTAATCGAGTTAACCCCGGACAACTGAACATCGTCTCTAAATTTATGATCGTTGAACAACGCTTTAACCAAAGCCTGACAATCGTCAAAATTACCTTTGACCGCCAATGGGTGAACTGCATTATCATTAATTGTCGTCATTTGACGACGCTGAACTTCTGATACCTTTCCATCAGGAAACAAAATGAACATTTCCGTGTTCTTTTTGCCCTTGAAGGCATCAATGGCAGCTCCACCTGTATCACCTGATGTAGCACCGATGATGGTGGCCCGTTCGTTCTTCAACGTAAGAACATGGTCCATCAATCGGGCCAATAATTGCATGGCCACATCTTTGAAAGCCATTGTCGGGCCGTGAAATAATTCCAAGATAAATTGGTTTGGCGCAACCTGAACCAAAGGTGTCACGGCCTCATGGCGAAATGTTTTGTAAGCATCATCCACCATCGCGTTAAAATCTGCGGTGGCAATTTGACCTTCAACAAAGGGAGCAAGAACGATTTTGGCGACTTCGGCGTAGGGTTTTCCAGCCATTTTCGCAATAACAGTTTTGTCAAGAACAGACCAAACATCGGGAACATACAGTCCGCCGTCACGTGCCAGTCCTTGCAGCAATACATCATTAAACTCTAAAACCGGGGCACTGCCACGGGTACTAACATATTTCATAACGCGTCTCTAAAGTCTGATGGCTGCACTTGATAGGATGCTATTTGATTTCACTAACGGTAGGCGGGCGGAGGCTCAAAGTTTTTTAATACACCTAAGTTTCTGTCTTTTAGACATATTAAAGCCATGCTGCAATAAAACTTGGCAGATTGATGCAGGATTGCCTGTAATATTTATTTGCTATGGCAAAAAACACAGGAAAATCGTTGATTTAATTTTCTAGCTTCGCAATTTTGCCGACAAGCTGTTATAGACAGCTCTGGAAATTGAGAGCAGCGCGTTTTGCGTCCCGCTGATGGGAGCTACAAACGGTTGGAATGGTGGATGGGGTAGAGTGCCGTTGCATCAACGGAAATAAACCCACAATGTAATTGCGTAACTTGGATGCGGACAACTAATGGAATTTTCAGTACAACGACATTCGCCTAAAACGGCAAAAATGCCAATCGCTTCTCGTAGGTGTATTATTGCTGCGGTGGCTGGCCTGTTTTTGGCGTCTTGCAATTCTTCTGGCACCAATAACGTCGATGATGCGTTGAATGTGACACCGCAAAACAACCAGCTAGCTTCCAATCAACCTGCCCAAGATACTTATCAGGATCCAAGAGCCTATTGCCCCAAAACAGTGATACGTGCTGGGACTGAGACATATAATGTGTACCCGAAAGGGGTGACGAAGGACGATGAGGGCGCAAGTTCAAAGCTGCTTTATCGCGGTTCGATCACAGAGGTAGTGCGTGAATGTAATTCGGCAGGGACGTTTCTGAACATCCGTGTGGGTGTTCGCGGCCGTTATCTTTCTGGTCCACAGGGAAACACTGGCACGTTTGATATGCCGGTTCGTGTGGCAGTTACCCAAGGCGATGCAGTTTTGTACAGCACATTGCACCAAATTCCAGCTACCTTGCAACCTGGTCAGCAAAACGCCAACTTCGCCTATGTTGACGAGAATATCTCCATTCCCAAGCCAGATTCTGAAAACATCATCATCTATGTCGGCTATGACGAAGGCCCCTATGACACTCAATAAAGTTTGATGTCGGTGACTTCATTTCAAGAAATTGAAAAACGGGCGATTGAGCGCCATGGCGAAGTTTTTGTTGCGCGGATTCAAGGCAAACCAGACGGTGGCGTGCCTGTTAAATATGGTGATACGAATGGCACCCCCGCCGCCGCTTACTCCTTCTGAACTAACGAAAATCCCCGATCACCGTTGGCTATCCATGGCAACAAACTGCATCTTTTGTTCCGGATTTAACTGGCGGGTAGTCAATGCCAAATGGGACGGATTTGAAGAGGCCTTTGAAGGATTTGATCTGGGGAGGTGGATATTTTCAAACGAGGACGATCTTGGGCGATTGGTTTCAGATACAAGAATTATTCGCAATGGCATGAAGATTAAAACCGTTCCGGAAAACGCACGATTTTTTGGAGAAATCTCAAAAGAATATGGTTCAGTTGGCGCTTGGATCGGCAATTGGCCTTCAACAGATCAAATTGGGCTAATGGATCAATTGCACAAACGAGGTTCGCGCCTTGGAGCGATGACGGGTCAATATTTTCTGCGGTTTATGGGCAAGGATTGTTTCATTCTCTCGCGGGACGTGACAGCGGCTCTTGTGAGAGCAGGGGTCGTTGACAAATATCCAACGTCCAAAAAGGCACGGCTGGCAACGCAGTCGGCTTTCAATAAATGGATGGACGAAAGCGGTTTGGGACTGACTGCGATTTCACGAACTTTGGCCCATTCACTCGACGGTTAAGAGATTTTTTCTCAAAGCAGAAATAAAAAATACAACTTTATCAAACCCATCAACTCTTCCTTAACCCTGTTCAGTAACCATAGGTGCCTGTTTAGTAACAAGTACAGGTGAGCCATGAGTGTATTGAGTCTGGCCGATATTCGTCCTTTTGAAAAATCAAACGGGCATGTTGGAAATAAAAATGCGAAACATCCTGCTTGGATGAATTCGATCATCAAAGGGGACTGCGTTGCAGCCCTTGAGAAACTTCCTGAAAATGCGGTCGATGTGATCTTCGCTGATCCGCCATACAATCTTCAGCTTGAGGGCAATCTTCATCGCCCTGATCAATCCATGGTCGACGCTGTTGATGACGATTGGGACAAGTTTTCCGATTTTGCTGCCTATGATGCTTTTACCAGAGCTTGGTTGATGGCTGCACGCCGGGTATTGAAACCCAATGGCACGATTTGGGTTATCGGCTCCTATCATAATATTTTCCGCGTTGGAACTGTCTTGCAGGACCTTGGCTACTGGGTTCTCAATGATGTCATCTGGCGCAAGTCCAACCCGATGCCAAATTTTCGCGGTCGTCGTTTCACCAATGCCCATGAGACCATGATTTGGGCCTCTCGCGACCAAAATGCCAAGCAATATACGTTCAATTACGAAGCTATGAAAATGGCCAATGACGAAGTGCAGATGCGCTCCGACTGGTTGTTCCCGATTTGCACGGGCCATGAGCGTTTGAAGAATGAAGAGGGCACCAAAGTCCATCCGACGCAAAAACCCGAAGCCTTGTTGCACCGCGTTTTGATGTCTTCGACCAAGCCAGGCGATGTCATTCTTGATCCGTTCTTTGGCACAGGCACGACTGGCGCTGTCGCCAAGAGGCTTGGGCGTAATTTTGTCGGCATTGAACGCCAGCAGGATTATATCGATGCAGCAACTGCGCGCATTGCAGCTGTTGAGGTGATCGACAAGCCAACGCTCGCTGTTACAACTGGAAAACGCGCTGAGCCGCGGGTTGCTTTTGGCGCATTGATTGAATCTGGTTTGCTTGAAGCTGGAACCATCCTTACGGATACAAAGAAACGCTGGAAAGCGACGGTGCGCCTCGATGGCTCCCTTGAAATGGACGGCGAAAGCGCTTCAATCCATCGCATGGGTGCCAAAGTGCAAGGCCTTGATGCCTGCAATGGCTGGACATTCTGGCATTATGAAGACGCTGGAAAACTGCTGCAGATCGATGAAATTCGCAAGAAATACCGCAAGGAAGTCCTCCCTGCGGGAGCGTAAAAACAGAATACGCCCCTGAACCAGGCAAAGTCTCGTTGGTTAGCCTAATCCGGCTGCCTATGAGCGCAATAAAAAAGGCGATCCTTCTTAGGGTCGTCTTTTTTACTTGAACCTCAGTTGCTCGATATCCCTCGCCAATTGCCCTGGCGATGTGAATAAAACCGCTTGCCAACCATGTGCTTTGGCAGCTTTGATATTTGCCGGATTGTCATCAATGAAAAACGTGGCTTCTTTTTTAAGATCAAATGAATTGGTGTGAAGTTCGTAGATGGCTGCGTCTGGCTTTATAAGTTTGACATCGCCGGAAACAGTGACACCGCGTGGGCGTTTTAAGAACGGGTAGATTTCCTGTGCTTCTCTAAACGTGTCTGAAGAAAAATTGGTCAACATTGTCAGATCTTTACCGCCATCAATGAACTGCTCAAAAATCGCAACTGTACCTGAATAGGAATAGGGGACCATATCCCTCCAGTTCCGGCGAAAAGCGCGGATCAAATCAGTATGTTCTGGATATTGATCAATCAACAAGGCTTCTGCATCAGGCCAGCTACGCCCGCGATCCTGTTCAAAGTTCCATTCTGATGTGCAGACATTGTCAAAAAACCAGCGCCGTTCGGTATCGTCAGGGATTAGTTTCTTGAATGGAATTTCAGGATCATAATGGATCAGGACGCTGCCAATATCGAATACAATATGCTCAATGGGTGTCGTCATTTTTTATCCTTGAATGCTTCCGGCAAGGCGACTGATATCGCCTTTTTCATCACAGTCGGCAATGCCTCGTCGCCAAGATCCTTTTGCGGAACCCACCAGCCACCCTCAGTTAGAGTTTTAGGCTCGGCCACCAAAACGGACCAGACTTCCAATTCCAAATGAAAATGCGTGAAGGTATGTTTCGCAGTGCCACATCGTTTCCATTCCGCGTTAAACGGTAAAGCTTGTTCGCCCAAATGGCCATCCTGTCTGGCGGCCCATTGGGTTCCCGGAACTTCACTCATGCCGCCCAAAAGGCCACTGTCGATCCGCTTTTGCAAGAAGAGCTCGCCACTTTTATTGAGAATTACAAATGCTGCCCCGCGTCTCAAAGGCTTTTCTGCTTTGGGTAATTTTACCGGAAACGTCTCTTGGTTTCCTTCTAAGTGGGCGGCGCAGGATGAGCCAACTGGACACAATGAACAGGCCGGTTTTTTAGGGCTGCATAAGCTTGCGCCCAAATCCATCATTGCTTGGGCAAAGTCACCTGGACGCTCGACGGGAAGCAAGTTGGACACTAAGCCGCGAACCTGACCTTTTACTTTGGGAACAGGTTCTGTGAGCGAATATTGTCGAGTAATGACGCGTTCAATGTTTCCATCCACCACAGCGGCGGGCTGTTTAAAGGCAATCGCTGATATTGCAGCAGCAGTATAATCGCCAATGCCAGGGAGCTTTTTTAACGCATCATAGGATTGCGGGAAAATGCCTTCATATTCATCTGAAACGATCTCGGCGCATTTCTTCAAATTTCGCGCACGCGAATAATAGCCCAGCCCAGCCCAAGCTTTCATGACATCTTCTGTCTCTGCCACAGCAAGGTCATCGACACTCGGCCAGAGAGAAAGGAATTTGAGATAATAATCACGAACTGTTGCTACCTGCGTTTGTTGCAGCATTATTTCAGATAGCCAAACATGATAGGGGTTCGGCAACGCACCAGCCTTGCTTTTTGCGGGTGGAACACGCCAAGGCAAAACCCGAGCATGATGATCATACCATTGGAGCAGATCGGTTGAAAAATCTGCCTTGCTTGTCATAGGTTTAATCTCGGGGTTTTGTGGTGTATTCATATGAGCAACTGTAACAGCCGTTCATCTGCATTTAGGCAAGCAATCCGTGTCATCAACAGATAAAGATAAAAATCTCCGCCCATTGCCTATTCCTTTGAGGGAAAGAACAAGGGCAAAACATGTCTCGGAATTCGCTGCGTCCATCTTGAAGGACGTTATCGGAAGACGGACTGGCATGACTATGGATCTGATTGCCGGTTGGGAAGATATTGTTGGCGATGCCTATTCCTCTTGTACAATGCCCGAAAAAATTATCTGGCCTAAGCGGTCTTCAGATGCAGACCCATTTCAGCCCGGCGTTTTGGTTGTTGCCTGTGATGGCGCCAAAGCATTGTTTTTTCAACATGAAACGGGACAAATTCTGGAGCGATTAAATCTGTTTTTTGGCTTTATTGCGATTGAGAAGATCAAGCTGGTTCAAAAGCCTGTTGCCAAAGCGCTGCCAAAGCGCATCATTCCAAAAGTGCTGGATCAAAGCGAGAAAGAGCGTTTGGGTGATGTGTTAAACCAAATTGATGACCCAAAATTACGCCAGAAGCTTGAAAAATTTGGGCGAGGCGTCATTTTGAGAAATAAGAATTCGAAATGATGCCACAAAACTGGTTCAGCTCAGGTTCAGGGACAATGCGTTAAACATCATAACAATATGTTGAGTGGTGTCTCGGTTTATCTGGACCCACAACTGGTATAAGTATTTCGAATCCATATATAATGCTAAAGCGTTGTAAAATCGGTCCTAAGGAGTTTTCATGAGTATCTCGCGTCGTAATATTCTGCTTTCATCAACTGCTCTCATCGCCACTGGTACTGCAGGTTGGCTGCTTGGAGCGTCCGAAACTGTGGATTTGGTAAGCAAAGCTCAGGCGCAAAACCTGTCTGATCTGATGGAAGCTGGCCCGATGGGCGACGTTTTTTTAGGCGATGAGAACGCCCCTGTGACGATTATTGAATATGCATCCATGACTTGCCCTCATTGCGCAAGTTTTCATGAGACGATTTTGCCTTCTTTGAAAGAGAACTACATCGACAAAGGCAAAGTAAAGATGATTTTCCGCGAGTTTCCCCTCGATCCTCGTGCTTATGCCGCCTCCATGTTGGCCAGATGTGCAGATAACGACTTCTTTTTCCCGATGATTGATGTGTTGTTCAAACAGCAAAGCGTATGGGCAAGAGCTGAAGATCCACGTCCACCGTTGCTCCAAATTGCCAAATTGGCAGGTTTTACACAGGAGAGCTTCGAGGAGTGCTTGAAAAATCAGGAGCTTCTCGACAATGTGAATTCAACACGAAAAAAAGCGGCTGAAGTGTATGGCGTCTCGGGAACGCCATCCTTCTTTATTAATGGCGAAAAATACAGTGGTGCAATATCCGTTGAAGGATTGTCTGAGGCTATCGACGCCCAGCTTTAGTACCTCCAAGCGCTGGAGAGGGTACGATTATGCCTTCTTCTCGCTGTTGTCAGCCGAAAATAGTGGCCGCATCCTTAGTCATTCAGGTCTGCGGCCATGAAATTTAATAAATTACGCCTTTTGGGCTTCAAATCCTTTGTCGAGCCAACAGAATTTCTGATTGAATCAGGACTGACAGGCGTTGTCGGGCCAAATGGTTGCGGTAAATCCAACCTTGTTGAAGCACTGCGCTGGGTAATGGGTGAAAACTCATACAAAAACATGCGCGCCTCTGGCATGGACGATGTAATTTTCTCCGGTTCAGGCAATCGCCCTTCGCGCAATTCTGCTGAAGTCGGGTTGTTTCTGGACAATTCGGATAGAAAAGCTCCGGCTGCGTTTAACGATGCGGATGAATTGCAAATCACGCGCCGTATCGAACGTGAATCTGGCTCAGTTTACCGCATAAATGGCAAAGATGTGCGTGCCAAAGATGTGCAATTGCTGTTTGCAGATGCGTCAACAGGTGCGCGTTCCCCATCTATGGTCGGGCAAGGCAGAATTGGTGAATTGATTTCAGCCAAACCACAGGCTCGCCGCGCACTGCTTGAAGAAGCTGCCGGCATTTCTGGATTGCACTCACGTCGCCATGATGCGGAACTGCGTCTGCGTGCTGCAGATCAAAATTTGGAGCGTCTGGAAGACGTTATTGCTCAGTTCGATAGCCAGTTGGACAGCTTGAAACGGCAAGCACGGCAAGCCAACCGCTATCGCTCGATCTCTGATGATATTCGTAAATCCAGCGGATTGGCTTTTCACCTGCGTTGGAGCGCTGCCAAATCAGCAGAAGCCGACGCAGAAAGCAAACTATCAGCAGCAACCAAAACCGTTGGTGAACGCGCTCAGTTTCAGACAGAGGCCGCTAAGGCTCAGGGAATTTTGTTCCATAAAATGCCTGCTCTTCGTGAGGCAGAAGCAAGTGCAGCAGCAGCTTTACAGCGTATAACGATTGCCAGAAATCAGGTGGATGAAGAAATTCGCCGTTTGGCAGCCCGCAAAACCGAACTTGAAAACCGCATCAATCAGTTGCAGCAGGATATCAGCCGTGAAGAGACGATGGTGTCTGAAAACACGGATATGCTCAAGCGGCTTGACGAAGAAGAAAACGAGCTGACCCGGCAGTCCAATCTGGTCACAGAAACAGAAGCTACATCAAAAACCCGTCTTGAAGCTGCAGCGCAAAAACTCGGGATTAGCGAAAAAGCGCTTGGGGATCTGACGACAAAAGTTGCTGAAGAGACGACCAGAAAATCACTACTAGAGCGTAATATCAAAGATGCTAGTGATCGTCGTCGCCGCATCTCTGAACAGATGGAGCGCGTTGACACTGAAATGCGCGAAGTGGTTGCCCAAATCAGCAAATTTGCTGGCCATGAAGACATTAGAAGCCGCGCTGATTTGCTTGAAAAGCGGGTTGCTGACAGTGAAGGCGATTTGCTGTCTGCAGAAAAAGCAGCAGAAACTGCTGAACAGGCAGAACGCGAAATGCGCGCACCTTTAGCGGTTCATCGCGAAAAAATAGGCGCTATCGAAACTGAAGCAAGAACGCTTAATCGCATTTTAAACCAAGGTGGCCAAGACCTGTTCGCAGCTGTTGTAGAGAAAATCACAGTCGAGCCAGGCTTTGAAAAAGCCCTTGGCGCAGCGCTTGGCGAGGACCTTGATGTCTCAACGGACGCGGCAGCTCCCGTTCGTTGGAAAATACTGGAAGGTGAATTTTCCGGTTTGGAAATGCCAGCTGGCATGAAGCTTCTAAGTTCTGTGGTTCAAGGCCCGAAAGAGCTTTCCCGCCGTCTGTCTCAAATTGCTATCGTAGAACAGGCACGCGGGAACGAGCTGCAAAAACTATTGGTGCAAGGCCAGCGTCTTGTCTCAGTTGAGGGTGATCTTTGGCGTTGGGATGGTTACCAAGCCTCCAGTGAAGCGCCGACGGCGGCAGCTCAACGTCTTGCACAAAAGAACCGCTTGGCGGAGCTCGATAGCGAGGCAATTGCGGCAACTGGAGAATTGCGCGTTGCCGAAACCGCCTATGAAACATCAAAACAAGCTGCAGCCAGCGCAGCAGAAAACACCCGTGCTATTCGTGAAAATTGGCGTATCGCCCAAAAAGAACTGGGTGATATTCGCGACGAAATCAGTACAGCTGAACGCGCAGCCAGCCAGTTCACCTCTCGCAAGTCTGCACTTGAAGAAGCTAAAAATCGTTTATCAGTTGATGCGCAGGAAGCCTTGGCAACCGTTAGCGATGCTGAAGCGCAATTAGCCAGCGTGTCAGATGTCGGCGCATTGGAGCAAGAACTTAATACCCTGCGCACCACTGTTGCCCAAGACCGTGCCCATATGGCGGAAGTTCGCGCCGAGTTTGAAGGCCTTTCCAGAGATGCGGAAGCAAGGGGCCGCCGTCTTGAGACGATTAAAGTCGAGCGTGAAAACTGGCAGCGCCGCGTTGAAAATGCTTCCAAGCAAATTGCTCAACTTACCAAGCGCAGTAAAATGACCACGATAGAACTTGCGGGCATTGAAGATACGCCTGAGCAAGTTGACGACAAACGCCGAGAGCTTTCACGTCAGGTGGAAGATGCTGAACTTACCCGCAAAGAGGCGGCTGATAAGCTTGCCGAAGCAGAAAGCAACCTTGCTGAGGCAGACAAATTGGCCAAGGATGCAATTGTTGCACTGTCTGAATCGCGTGAAGCAAGTGCGCGAGCAGAAGAGCGTTTGAACGCAGCAAAAGAACGCCGTGAAGAAGTTGAGGCCCGAATCATCGAAGAGATGGAGTGTCAGCCGCACCAGACTTTGGCCTTGGCGGAATTAGCAGACGGCGAAGAGCTGCCGCCTTTGGCATCTGTTGAAGCCAAATTGGAAAAGCTGAAAAGCGAGCGCGAGCGGCTGGGTGCGGTCAACTTGCGCGCTGAGTTTGAACAAACAGAAATATCTGAACAGCGCGAAGCGTTGATTGCTGAACGCGATGATTTGATTGAAGCCATTCGTCGGTTGCGCTCTGGCATTGGTAGTTTGAACAAGGAAGGGCGTGAGCGCCTGTTGGAAGCATTTGACGTGGTCAATGCACAGTTCCAGCGTTTGTTTACGCATTTGTTTGGCGGCGGAACTGCCGAGTTACAACTTATCGAATCGGATGACCCGCTGGAAGCTGGCCTTGAAATTCTTGCTCGCCCGCCCGGTAAAAAGCCACAAACTATGACGTTGTTATCCGGTGGTGAGCAGGCGCTAACCGCGATGGCGCTGATCTTCGCAGTTTTCTTGACCAATCCTGCACCTATTTGTGTGCTGGATGAGGTCGATGCACCACTGGACGATCACAATGTTGAGCGTTTCTGTAATTTGATGGATGAAATGTCGGCTTCAACCGACACACGTTTTGTCATCATTACCCACAATCCCATCACCATGGCCCGAATGAACAGGCTGTTTGGTGTTACTATGGCTGAGCGCGGCGTTAGCCAATTGGTCTCAGTTGATCTTGAGCAGGCTCAGGAAATTCGAGATGCAGGGTAAAATTTCGAATAGACCGCTTATTTGTTCAATATAAAACTCGCAACTGGTGCTATCGACGGTTTTTCAGCCGTTTATTACTAAATTGGGGCTTGCAATTTAGTGCCGCATCGCGGCATTTGTGCGAAAGAATAATTTCGGGGAGCACTCGCCACCATGGCTAAGTGGGTCTACACATTTGGCGCTGGTTTGGTTGATGGAGATGCCTCCATGACCGCTCTTTTGGGCGGCAAAGGCGCAAACTTGGCAGAAATGTCTGTAATGGGATTGCCTGTACCACCGGGATTTACCATTTCGACAGATGTGTGCAGCTATTTCTACGCAAATAACAAGACGCTTCCACCAGAACTTGATGATCAATTGGCTGCCGCCATCGCCGGAATTAACAAAGCGACGGGCCGTGAGTTTGGCAATCCTGAAAATCCGCTTCTTGTGTCAGTTCGTTCCGGATCACGAGCATCTATGCCGGGCATGATGGATACCGTTCTCAATCTTGGCATGAATGATAAAGCTGTCGAGATATTTGCAGAAAAAACCGGCGATGCGCGATTTGCCTATGACAGTTATCGCCGCTTCATTCAGATGTATGCGGATGTGGTGCTAGGCGTTGATCATGACTTCTTTGAAGAAGTTCTGGATGACGCAAAAGACGTCAATGGATATGAAAACGATACCGAATTGACAGCAGATGACTGGCAAAAAGTTATCGCTCGCTACAAGGAAGTTATCGAAGAAGAGCTCGACGAGCCGTTTCCTCAAGATCCCCATGAACAATTGTTGGGCGCTATTAAAGCAGTTTTTTCATCCTGGATGAACCAGCGGGCTGTAATCTATCGCAGCATCAACCGTATTCCATCTAATTGGGGAACAGCGGTGAGCGTTCAGGCGATGGTTTTTGGCAATATGGGCGAGGATTCGGCTACAGGCGTAGCCTTTACCAGAAATCCTTCTACCGGTGAAAACGCGCTTTATGGCGAGTTCCTTGTTAATGCTCAGGGCGAGGACGTGGTGGCGGGCATTCGCACTCCCCATGATTTGACCGAGAAGGCACGGCTGGAGGCTGGTTCGAATAAGGCATCGCTGGAAAAACTGATGCCCGAAGCTTTTGACGAGCTAAACGCTGTTGCGTCAAAACTAGAAGCCCATTTCCGAGACGTCCAAGATGTAGAATTTACGATTGAACGTGGTAAACTGTGGATGCTCCAAACCCGTTCAGGCAAACGCACTGCCAAAGCAGCCATGCGTATTGCTGTCGATATGGCTGAAGAAGGGTTGATCACCAAAGAAGAAGCAGTTTGCGCCATCGAGCCCGGTTCTCTTGATCAATTATTACATCCAACGATTGCTGATGGTGCTGTCAGAACGATCATCGCAACTGGTTTGCCTGCATCTCCGGGAGCCGCGACAGGGGAGATCGTCTTCAATCCTGATGAAGTTGAAGGGCTTAAAAATCAGGGCAGGGACATCATTCTTGTTCGTGTTGAAACCAGCCCCGAAGATATTCACGGCATGAATGCAGCTCAAGGGATTTTAACCCAGCGCGGTGGTATGACCAGCCATGCAGCGGTGGTTGCTCGCGGCATGGGTAAACCCTGTGTTTCTGGCGCGGGAATGATCAAAGTTGACTACCACAAAGGTGAATTATCGTGCCAGGGGCGCGTGTTTAAAAAAGGCGACATCATTACGATCGATGGTGGCAAGGGCCAGGTTTTGGATGGCCGCGTGCAGATGCAGCAACCAGAGCTTTCAGGCGCATTTGGTGTTATAATGGGCTGGGCGGATGAAATCCGTCGCATGAAAGTCCGTACAAATTCTGATACGCCAAAAGAAGCAAAAGCTGCTCACTCATTTGGTGCAGAGGGTATCGGACTTTGCCGAACAGAACATATGTTCTTTGAAGAAGACCGGATAAGAATCGTCCGCGATATGATCATTGCCGATACCGAGCTTGAGCGACGTGAGGCGTTGGATAAATTGCTTCCCATGCAGCGCAACGATTTCATTGAGTTGTTTGAAATCATGGCCGGAATGCCAGTGACGATACGCTTGCTGGATCCGCCATTGCATGAGTTTTTGCCTCATGAAGAAAGCGACATTATTCAAGTTGCGCAAAGCATGGGGATTGATCCTGAAAAATTGAAAAGCCGTTCAACAATCTTGCACGAATTTAACCCGATGCTCGGCCACCGTGGATGCCGCCTATTGATCTCATACCCAGAGATAGCAGAAATGCAGGCCCGCGCGATCTTCGAGGCTGCGATTGAGGCTGGACGCCGAGCAGGCTCAAAAGTAATTCCAGAAATCATGATACCGCTGGTTAGCCTCAAGCGTGAGTTGGACTATGTGAAAGCAACAATTGATGCTGTAGCCAAACAGGTAGCTGAAGAAAAAGGCGAAGAGATTGAGTATCAGGTTGGTACGATGATTGAATTGCCACGCTCTGCAATCAGGGCAGGTGAAATTGCCGAAGCCGCAGAGTTTTTCTCATTTGGTACCAATGACTTGACCCAGACGACATTTGGCATTTCCCGCGATGACGCCACACAATTCATTCCTACTTATGAAGCAAAAGGAATTGTTGATCGCGATCCGTTCATTTCGCTCGATCTGGATGGTGTAGGCGACTTGATGAGAATCGCAACCGAACGTGGCAGGGTTACCCGTGAGAACTTGGTGTTAGGCATTTGCGGGGAGCATGGCGGCGATCCTGACTCGATTAATTTTTGCGAGAGCATAGGGCTAAACTATGTTTCCTGTTCACCTTTCCGCGTGCCAATTGCGCGCCTTGCAGCGGCCCAAGCAACAATCAAATACGGCAAATAAAACGTCTCAACGCCTATTTAATGTTATTGAGATGTTAGGCTTTCGCATGTTGGCATCACGGACAGGATATTGGCGAATGACCATGTGAAGTTTGCCAATTGTTGGGATACGTCTGCTTCTTCAAAAACATTGATCTCGGTTCCTTCTTGGTTCAAAACCAAAAAGACAAGGCGCATGCCGTCCTTGTCACGGCATAAGATGGCCGCTGCTCCATTTGCTTCTTCGCCAATCAGTATAGCTGGGAATTTAAAGAGAAAGCGGCATTCAGAAACTTCAAATCCCAATAACTGTTCGATATCAGAAAGTGAGTTGGGCAATTCTGATCTTCCGGTCATCGGAGTATTGGATGTCAGGTTCACTATTTGCTCGGGCAATTGGCCTTGAGCAGAAGAAATGTCTCTTGTGTGGACAGTCATGGTCGCCTCCATTGTTTCGAGTTAGATGAACAAAAAGACATGGCGAGTTTGCGTTTAAAAAGCGGCGAATACTTCACAAATGTTTTCGTCTTGAAACATTGAGATGTGAGATTAAGCCAGCGCTAAGGAATAGAGAGTTGGATAAAAATATGATTCACAAAACCATCCGCATTGGTTTTCCAACAAAGCCTGTATATAAACTGGGTTACTGATCTGTTTTGAAATTGGTTTATTTCGCAATCACTAATAATGGCTGCCATTGCGGTTTGAAAAAGGAGTGCCGAATTGGCGGGCTTTTATGAAAGAAGAAAATCGAAAGCTGCCATCTGGTGCTTGCGTTTAGCCGTTATTGCGGTTCCATTCTTCATTCTCACGATTTTTATGCATCGTAGCGCGAGTATAACTACGCCTCAGGCTTTCTGGTTAATAGCTTTCGGTATTTCCATCCTTCTTGCAAGCCTTGTTTTCGGGCTGCGCGCATCCATTGATCTTTGGGAAAAAGGATACCAAGGCGGCAGAGCGACCGTAAACGGAATAGTGCTTTCCGTTTTGCTGTTGATCCCTTTTGGTATTCAGCTTTCTAACGCGCTTCAATATCCTCAGCTTAGTGATGTTACAACGGATGTGCTTTCACCGCCTGTCTATCTGTCACCTGTTGGCGCAGACAAAGTTGATGAGCCAAAAACTGAATTTGATGATTTGAGCGCTCGCCAAATCGTGTCGTTTTATCCAGAATTGGTTTCCCGCCGTTACAATGCACCTCAAGAGCGTGTTGCCTCCAGTGCCTTGGCGATTTTACAACAATGGGATTGGAAAGTAACAACCAGCAAAAACCTGCCTGTTATTGAGGTTGAGACAGAAAAACCAGAGGGAAGTGAAGAAGAACTTGCGGGAGCTGTTGAACCTGAAACCAATCCCAATGAAGTGCTTGAGGATATGATCATCCAAACAGAAGCAAAATCATTCTTGATGAAACTGCCTTCCTATCAAGTCATTCGTTTGTCATCGAGTGATAACACAACCTTGGTGGACATGCGCTCAGCCAGCTTTTGGGGAAAGCATGACTTTGGAACCAACGCAAAAAACATCTCCCAGTTTCTAGATGCCTTGGATCTATCCTTAGCTGGACTTGCCGGGGAAATCTAACAGCCCTTTGGGCTAAGATTGAGATAGCAAAAAGGGCGCCAAAAGCGCCCTAATCTTAATTCAGAAGATCAATTGGTAAACCAGCGATATTACCACCTGGCAACTGGCTGGTTCTGGTTTCCCGTTTGGTAATTAGAAATTGCCGCAAACAGCTGCTGATAAGGTTCGCAATTATCTGATTGGCAAATATCCTTGATCGTATTCAATTGGTTCTGTGCTGCAGCCACATCACCGATCTGCAACAATGCTTCACCGTAATATTCACGAACCAATGTGTAGGTTGGGTCCACGGCGATGGAGTGCTTATAAAAGGCCATGCCCTTTTCGATCTGGCCGAGTTTGCGGTGCGAAAAGCCCTTCATGTTCAAAATGCGAGCGTCAAGCTGGTCAGGCGCAAGTGCAAAAATCGACAAAGCTTCTTCATATTGTCCAGCATTTGCGTATTCACGGCCGCTTTCAAAAATGCTCTCTTGATCGAGGCTGGCCTTTTTGTCTTCGCATTTTTTTGTTTTTTTGTTGTAGACTTTACCTTGTCTCATGCAGAGCATTTCAGGTGATGGCTTGGCCACAGGTGTTGTTGTTCCGCCACCAGCAGAATATGCCATTCCCGGAAGCGCCAGCGAAATGGCGAATGCCAAAACCGTCTGTTTCAATGTTTTGAAGGTCATATGCATTGTTAGTCTCCCGAATTATTCATTGTCTAGTATACGCATAACGTCGAAAAAAGGTTTCGTTTTGTCGTCAGTCTCTCACAAGATCCGCTTTTGCGCTAATCAACAAAAACTAACAAATTTGTGTTTTCAAATTTTTTGCGCTTCCAAGGGAAAATAACTGCTGGTCAAACTAGGCGTTTCGTCACTTCCAACCATCCGCTTCTCAATAAGATCTTCCATATGGGCAAAAACGGAAAGCGCAGCCGCACCATGCAATCGTTTGTCAGTCTCCTTGTAGATAACTGCTACAATTTCACCAATGGTCCGATCACCTTTTTGAATGCGCTGAAGAATAGCTGCCTCGCGCATTTTTCTGTGGGTGCGAAGAGCGCGCACAAACTCTTTAGCTTTATCCAATTGTCCGCCATGTCCAGGAAGATAACTGGTTTCATCGCGAGCCAGTAATGTCTCAAGGGAATTCATATACTGAACCATATTACCATCGGGCGGCGCGACAATGGAGGTAGCCCATGCCATCACATGATCACCGGAAAACAGTTTATTAGTGCCTTTCAAGGCAAAAGCCATATGGTTTGCCGTATGGCCCGGTGTGAACACGGCTTCAAAAGCAAAGCCATTTCCTTTGATTTCTTCGCCATGAGCAATAATATGATCCGGTTCAAAGTCTTTGTCGCCTGATGCATCAAGAGCGTTAATCTCACCAAGATGCAGTTCACGCGCTGCGCGATGTGGCCCCTCAGCAAAAACAGGTGCTCCGGTTTCTTTTGCTAAACGTCGGGTCAACGGCGAGTGGTCAACATGCGTATGAGTCACCAAAATATGACTGACGGTTTTGCCTTTGATTGCTTTTATCAGAGATTTGAAATGGTCACTGCCGTCTTCAGGACCGGGATCAATCACCGCCACTTCTTTTTTTCCAACTATATATGTATTGGTACCGTGAAAAGTGAAAGGGCCTGAGTTTGGCGCAGTGATGCGAATGATATCATTGCCTAAATCGACAGCCTCCCCATGACGAGGTTCAAACTCTGCTTTAAATGGGATAGTTTGCATCAAAATGACTTAAAAAATTCGTTAATGTTTCCACCATAGTCTGCACGGTTTAGCTTGATTGGCAAACCCAAAACCGGATAAAAGAGGTCATTAGTATCAGTGTTTAAGCTGTTCCACTCCTTAAGGAAAAGAAAATGAACTCTATGAACAACTCTCTCGCGTTGGCGCCAAGCGTCTTTAGCAACACCAAAGGAAAAGCTATCCATTATGCCCTATGGGTTGTTTTCGGTGTCGCTCTATTGGCCGTATCAGCAAAGATACAAGTACCCTTTTGGCCTGTCCCAATGACACTTCAAACATTGGCTGTGATGGGCGTTGCCGCGGCTTATGGTTCACGTATGGGTGTAGCAACAATTCTGGCTTATTTGGCTGCAGGCTTTGCTGGCGCCCCAGTTTTCGCCGGACCAATTGCTGGTCCTGCCTATTTCGCTGGTCCAACAGCAGGCTTCCTTTTGGGTTTTGTAGTAATTGCAGCCATCGTTGGATACGCAGCTGACAAGGGCTGGGCTAAAAACCCTGCAAAGCTCTTTGGAACGATGTTGTTTGCAGATGTACTTTGCTTTGCGCTTGGCTTTATCTGGCTTGGTTTCATGTTTGTATCAGCCAAGACTGGAACAACTTTGGGCGCAGGCGTTGCCTATGGTGTTGTTAACCAATATTTCCTGGCCGATCTGGTCAAGATTGCCGTTGCCGCTCTTGCCGTCCCAGCAATGGCTAAACTGCTTCAAAAGTAATCTGTGTTAAATACACATTAAAGCCCGGCAAGCATTTCGCTTAGCCGGGCTTTTTTACGGTTTGAATTCGAAAATTAGTGGGACAGTTCTTTCATGGCTCCATCAAGGCCTGAAAGGCTCAATGGGAACATCCGTCCGCCGAATAATTTTTGGATCATCTGGGTCGATTGTGTATAGTTCCATGAGCGTTCCTGAACCGGATTGATCCAAACAGCATTCCGCCATTGATCAACCACACGCCGCAACCATACCTCGCCCGGCTCCTCATTCCAGTGTTCAACCGATCCCCCCCGATAAAAAATTTCATATGGGCTCATGGCGGCATCACCCACAAAGATGATTTTGTAATCAGGACCATATTTGTGAAGCACATCAAAGGTTGGGATAACTTCAGAATGTCGTCTGTTGTTATCTTTCCAAACGCCCTCATAAAGGCAGTTATGGAAATAGAAATATTCCAGATGTTTTAATTCTGTGCGTGCAGCAGAAAACAACTCTTCAACGACCTTGACGTGATCATCCATCGATCCACCAATATCAAGAAACAAGAGGACTTTAACGGAGTTTCGGCGCTCTGGGCGCGTCTTCACATCGAGATAGCCATGCTCTGCGGTAGCTTTGATCGTTCCGTTTAAATCCAACTCTTCATGGGCACCTTCGCGAACCCAGCGACGCAAGCGTTTAAGGGCAACTTTGATGTTGCGGGTTCCCAATTCAACATTGTCATCTAGGTTTTTGAAATTGCGCTGATCCCACACCTTGACCGCTTTGCGATGGCGCGATTCGTGCTGTCCAATGCGAACCCCTTCGGGATT
Source organism: Nitratireductor sp. (assembly GCA_017854535.1). Classification (GTDB taxonomy): domain Bacteria; phylum Pseudomonadota; class Alphaproteobacteria; order Rhizobiales; family Rhizobiaceae; genus Salaquimonas. The sequence goes on along the minus strand of JAFMHL010000032.1, from coordinate 10,684 downwards.
ATAGCCATAAGCGCCAAAGGGCGAAGTGCCTGCGGTACCGATCATCTTGGAGCCGCCCTGATGGCGTTTATGCTGTTCTTTCAAGCGTTCACGAAGTGTTTCCATAAGCTTTTCGAATCCGCCCATGGCCTCAATCATTTTCTTGTCTTCGTCAGATAAGTTTTTCTCCGCGAGCTTTTTTAGCCACTCTTCTGGCAAATCGACTTGGTCAATACCATCTGCACCAGATATGGCCTCAAGTCCTTTAAAGACTTCGGAGAATACGCGGTCAAAGCGATCAAGATTGCGCTCATCCTTTACCAGGGATGCGCGCGCGAGAAAATAAAACCCCTCAACATCATAGGTCACCAGACCTTTTTCCATGCCTTCAAGCAAGGTTAGATATTCCCGAAGAGATACAGGAATTTTTGCGGCTTTAAGTTGGAGAAAGAAAGGAATGAACATAAAACTATTTAATCGTTTTCCGCATTAAAGGGCAATGGTTTTTGAACCGAGATACTCAATTCCCAATCTCATCCAAGTTATAAGGCGTAGTCTGGTACATCCGGTTGACCCAGTTGCCAAAAAGCAAATGGGCATGGGAGCGCCAACGGTTTTGCGGAGGCATGGCGGGATTGTCTGCTGGATAATAATTATGCGGCACATCGATAGGAACATTGGTGCTCACATCACGGTCATATTCTTCCTTGAGTGAGGTAGAGTCATATTCAATATGGTTGAAAATATAGAGCCTGTTCCCTTCTTCTTCTGAGATCAGGCAGGGGCCGGTTACATCTGATTCCATGAGTAGATCTAATCCTTCCACAGGCTTTATATCTGCAGAACGCATTTCCGTCCATCGAGAAACAGGAATGGAGAAATCGTCAGAAAAACCTGCAAGATAGGGCGAGGAGGGCACCAGATTGCGATGGCGATAAACGCCAAAAGCTTTCTTTTCCAACGTATATTTTGGCACTTGATGAAAATGGTTGATGGCAGCCATAGCGCCCCAGCAAATGAAAAAACTCGAATGGACATGGGTTTTTGTCCAATCCAGAATTTTTTGCAATTCATCCCAGTAAGTCACTTCTTCAAATTCAAGCGTCTCAATCGGTGCACCAGTAACGATAAAACCGTCAAACTTCTGGTCCTTGATCTCATCCCAGGTATTATAAAAATCAATCAGATGTTCTTCAGAAGTGTTTTTGGCCGTATGGCCACCAATTCGCACGAGTGTCAGCTCAACCTGCAAGGGCGAAGAGCCAAGCAGTCGCGCTATCTGTGTTTCGGTGCGAATTTTGTTGGGCATTAGATTAAGCAAGCCAATGCGCATCGGGCGAATATCCTGTCGTGTAGCGATGGTTTCATCCATCACCATCACGCCTTCTTTGATCAGCGTGTCGCGGGCAGGGAGTTTATCAGGAATACGTATTGGCATGGCTTTACTCAAATATATGGACACAAAAAAACCGGCATGCCATCGCTGCCGGTTCCATGCCTGAATGAACAGGCGGCCCTTTTAGCGACTTATTTAACGTGGCTGCAAGCCGGCTATCTTTTCAGATAGGCAAATCACCACAGACCAATCCTACTTTATTTCCAATAGCGCGGTCAATTCCCCCTTTGACGCGCCAAAAATGCTAACCGTTCAAACAAATGAACATCCTGCTCATTCTTGAGTAAAGCGCCATGCAAACGCGGAAGCGCATTCTTGGCATCGCCGCGAAGATCAGCAGGATCGACATCTTCGGAAACCAGCAGGCGGATCCAGTCCAAGGCTTCTGACGTTGAAGGTTTCTTCTTCAATCCAGGAGTTTCCCTAATCTCATAGAACTGGCTAAGCGCTTCCTGAACCAGTTTCTTTTTGATGCCCGGATAATGAACATCGACAATCTGTTGAAGAATATCGGCTTCTGGAAAGCGGATATAATGGAAAAAGCATCTGCGCAAAAATGCGTCTGGCAATTCTTTTTCATTGTTGGAGGTGATGATCACAATCGGCCGTTGCTTGGCTTTGATCGTCTCATTGGTTTCATAAACATGGAACTCCATTTTATCGAGTTCTTGTAAAAGATCGTTAGGAAATTCGATGTCAGCTTTGTCGATCTCATCGATAAGCAGAACAACTTTTTCATCGGCTTCAAACGCTTCCCATAGCTTTCCTTTACGGATGTAGTTTTTTACATCATTAACCCGTTCATCGCCCAATTGGCTGTCCCGCAAGCGAGATACCGCATCATATTCGTATAAGCCCTGTTGGGCCTTGGTGGTGGATTTGACATTCCATTCGATGAAGCGAAGCCCAAGACTATCCGATACCTGTTTGGCCAGCTCGGTTTTACCCGTGCCAGGTTCTCCCTTGACCAATAGCGGACGCTCCAATGCAATAGAAGCGTTCACGGCGATGGTCAGGTCATCTGCCGCAACATAGGATTTGGTGCCTTCAAAACGCATAAAATACTCCAGGTCAGTATGTAAATTTCATCAATCAGGTATCATTCAAAGCACAGTGTTTCAATGCTGGTGATACTTTCTTTATTGGGTATGATGGTTTTGCATGAACGGGAGAAATGCCATGGAAGAATTTGACTTTGTAATTGTCGGGGGCGGATCGGCAGGTTGTGTTTTGGCAAACAGGTTGAGCGAAGATCCGAAGAACAAAGTTTGCCTTCTTGAAGCTGGCGGTGATGGCAAGGATTTAATGATCAAAGTGCCCGTTGGCGCAGCCGTTTTCCTACGTGGATTGTTTGGTATCAATAATTGGGCGTTTAATACCGAACCGCAAATAGGCTTGAACGGGCGGAAGGGATTCCAGCCGCGAGGCAAGGCTCTAGGCGGTTCAAGCGCTATCAATGCAATGTTATATGTTCGAGGCGTTTCCAGTGACTATGATCGATGGGAAGCTGATGGCGCCAAGGGATGGAGTTGGAAACAGGTTCTTCCTTATTTCTTAAAATCAGAAAACAACCAACGTGGAAAAGATCTGCTTCACGGCAATAATGGCCCGCTTCAAGTTTCTGAACCGCGCGCGCCCATGCAAATCAACGATGCCTTTTTGGCATCTGCGGGCGAGCATCAAATTAAACACAATCAGGATTTCAATGGCCCTGACCAAGAAGGGGTAGGCCATTTTCAGGTCACTCAATTCCACGAAGCTGGCAGAGAAGGCGAGCGCTGCTCGGCTGCTGCGGCATATCTGCATCCGGTAATGGATCGAAAAAACCTTACCGTGATAACGCACGCGCTCGCATCGCGTGTTTTGTTTGAGGATAATAAGGCAGTTGGTGTTGAATTTTCCCAAAAGCGTGAAACGAAACAAATAAGTGCAAAGCACGAAGTTATTTTATGCGGCGGCGCATTTAATTCGCCGCAACTTTTACAATTATCCGGTATCGGAGACAAAGACGAGCTTGCTAAGCATGGCATCAAGGTGATCCATCATCTGCCAGGTGTTGGCAAAAACCTTCAAGACCATCTCGACTTTATTTTCTTGAACAAATCCAAGGACAGTTCACTGTTTGGCATTGGGCTAGGCGGGACGATTAATATCATTAAGTCGATATTGAATTGGCGAAAGGGTAGGCCGAGCATTTTATCGACAACATTTGCCGAATCTGGAGGCTTTCTCAAAAGCGATCCATCTCTTTCTGATCCTGATTTACAATTACACTTTGTTCCTGCGCTGGTTGATGACCATACGCGCAAGCTTCATTTTGGCTATGGCTATTCATGCCATGTCTGTGTGTTACGCCCTCATTCTCGTGGATCGGTTAGTTTGAAAAGCAGCAATCCCAAGGATCCGCCAGCAATTAATCCGAACTACTTGTCAGATGAACGCGATCTTGATCTGCTTTTGAAAGGCGCAAAAATCACTCGCTCAATTATAAAAGGTGATGCGATGAAACCTTATCATCACAAAGAACTATATTTGCGAGGTGATGAAAGTGACGAGGAATTAAAAGAACACATCAGAAATCGGGCCGACACCATTTATCATCCAGTCGGCACATGCAAAATGGGCGTGGATGAAATGGCGGTTGTTGATCCCCAGTTGCGGGTGCATGGTGTTGAAAATTTGCGGGTTGTGGATGCCTCTATCATGCCGACCTTAATTGGCGGCAATACCAATGCACCAACAATAATGATCGCTGAAAAAGTGGCAGATATGATTCTTGGCAATTCTTGAGCGAGGCTAGAAGCTAACAAATTCCTTGTAAAAACTAAGCTTCTTTTAACCCACCTGGATCGATTTCCACATTTTTTATCAAGAATTAAACTTCAAGCCAATTTCCACTGGACTGGAAATTAAAATAGCGATATCAACACTCTGTCGCCAATATTTCCGACGTTTCAAGACTGTAGATTACTTTGGGAGGAGTGCTATGGTTTTTTATTCCGGAAGCATTGGCGATATTTTTTTGCACAATTGTTTGCACAATTGAAAGTCGCCGGAAAGAGATTCGCGCTGTCTCAAATCAATGCAATCTCACGCAGCTCATTTGCCCAACCATGTCAAAATTCGATCGTGGTAAGCACATAAGCCCATCCGCAGGCACTAAAACGACAGATCATGCCAGTTTCTTGAAAGAATGATAAATTCGAGCCTTGCGAAGGATAGAATCCTTTTGTATAGGGTCTCTCGATTGTTGGAGTGTAGCCAAGTGGTAAGGCAACGCTTTTTGGTAGCGTGTATCGTAGGTTCGACTCCTACCACTCCAGCCATCTTAAATTTCTCGACATTTAAGCGCATATTTGAAGCTTCGTTTGATGGCGCTTGATTAATTGTGCGATTCGAGCAAATTGTTCCCATGAACAAACCTGTTGTTACTTCTACTGATGTTGCCAGACTTGCCAAAGTCTCCCAATCCGCTGTCAGTCGCACATTCACCCCAGGCGCAAGCGTGTCAGCAAAAACCCGTGAAAAAGTAAATGCTGCCGCTGAAGAGCTTGGATATAGACCTAACGCATTGGCCAGGGCTGTGATTTCAGGCAAGTCGCGCTTGATAGCAATGCTGGTAGCTTACCTTGATAATCAATTTTATCCCATTTTGCTGGAACATTTGTCGAGATCGCTACAAGAGCGTGGTTATCAGATACTTTTGATCATGACAGAGCCGGGCAGTCAGGATGAAGTCGTTCGTCAAATCATGCAATATCAGGTTCAAGGCATCGTTATGGCATCTGCCACCATGTCTTCTAACCTTGCAAAGGAATGCGCAGAAACGGGCATACCTGTGGTGATGCTCAACCGTTATGTTTCAACATCATCAGCGAGCAGTGTTACTTCAGACAATATCGAAGGTGGGCGGCAGTTAGCAGATTTTTTGGTCCGCGGTGGTCATGAGAGAATTGCCTATATTGCAGGGGCAGAAGATGCGTCTACCAATCGTGACCGCGAAGCCGGATTTTATAAAGGGCTTGCAGAACATGGTATGACGGCAATTGGCCGAGCAATTGGCGGGTATTCCTTTGAGGGAGCTGCCGCTGCCGCGCGCGATTTGTTATCCCGGAAAGAAAAGCCTGATGCAATTTTTGTTGCCAATGATCATATGGCATTTTCGGTGATGGATGTTATCCGCGATGAAGCTAGGCTTCGCATTCCCGAAGACATCTCTATCGTCGGTTACGATGATGTGCCGGAGGCTTCCTGGAAAGCCTATGATCTGACAACTGTTTCCCAATCACCAAAAAGGATGATTGAAGAAGCGGTGGCGATCCTCACAGAGCAGATCGAGGAAAGGGCAGTACGCAAACGTGCTGCTGTCTTGCCAGCTAAAATTGTATTGCGTGGATCAGCGAGAATTCCAAAAGCTTAAACGAGTGTAGTTGCAGTGTAAGCGCATATTAGAATTATTTCAGTTTCAGGAAATCGTACGCATACGCTCAAGCACATCCAGTCCTTGCTGTTTCCAAAAATGGAGCAAATCAATGAATATCCAATTTTCCGTCAACTTGTCACCGCTGCGCCGATACATATCAATGACCCGCATATCGCCTTTTTGATTGGTCGCGGGCATACCCATAAATCCGCCTCTATGGGTAAGTGTTAAGTTCGGCCACCCGAAAAAGCCTCCAAAGCTGCCCTCTGCAATTCGGCAGATATGCCCGTTAAATTTGCGGTCTACAAAGGCCGCTCTGAAGGGGCCGGAATGCTGTTCAGCATAACGCTCGATTGTATAAGTTGCACCTATCCCGGCAGGCCCCCACCAAATCATATCTTCATTCCAAGAGCGACGAAGCTCATCGACAAGCGGCTCTTCGCGGCCGCCCTTCCAAGTCTTGATATCATTGACCATATGTTCAATTGCCTGATTGGTCTTGCGACCTTCTTCAGGATCTTGCTCATCAAATAACAGGCCGTGATGTCCCATAGGCCCGGGCTGAACCAGATGAGCCCCTGTTTGAGGGGGGAATGGGTTTTGATCAGCCTGAATCATAAGATGTGGAATGTCAAAATACATGGCAGTTTCGCTGATTTTACCGTTCTCGACCTTATGAAAAGCTGCATAGCGAAGCATCGCCATTTTGCGCGTTGGTCGAATCCCTAGCCAGGCATCATCAAACAATCCCATGAGATGCCCCATAGAAGCGACCCAAACTGATTTGCCACCATCAAGCGCGTTATGCCCAGCAAAAAATAAATCTAATCTGCGCTGGATGGGGCGGAGCGATTTTTTCAAAGGGTTCCAAAACAGCTTCGCAACGTCTTCTGACCCTTGAATTTCATTGAACGGGTGAAAGCCACGCCAAAGCAGGTCACTTGAACAATAAGTCTGCATTGTAGAAATGCAGCATTCTGTCTCTTGCTTGTCCAAAGCTTCATAAAAATCGCGAACCAGTTTTTTCGCGTTTTGTAGTTCGGTCATTGCAATTGCCTGCGGTTTGAAGTTCGTTTGCACTATGTTTAGCAGGCTGGTAGCCTGGTGAATATCTGAAAAATCCACGATGCTTTGAACACATGCGTGTCAGCGTGTAATACATGAAATAAAATTCTTGCATTCGTATTCAATATTTGTCAATCTTTATGCAGCGATTTTGCTAATTGGTATACTCAGGCCAATAATCATGCGCATATGAACGAAGGCTGGAGGGCTTTCGATTGTTATTCAGGGAGAATTTAATGTTAAAAAAACTTATGATGGCTGCGGCGTTTTCTGTAGCGACCACCGCAGCGCTTACCTCAATGGCAAGTGCCGGTTCGCACGCTAAATGCGGCATTGAAAAAGGCCGTGTGAATGTTCTTGGAAATGAATTTCCTGCTATTCAGACTGTGATGGCTGGTGCTGCTGAATGTGCCAGCGATGGCGTGACGGTAACTTCAAATCTCACAAAAGAGCACAGAGACCTTCAGGTTTCTGCGTTGACCGCAAACCCGGCTGAATATACGTCAGCAATTGTAGCAAACAGCTCAATTGTTCCTCTCTTGAACGATGGCCTTATTCGTCCGCTTGATGATTTGGTTGCCAAATACGGTCAGGGATTGAAAAAGAACCAGTTGATTACGATCGACGGAAAGATCATGGCGGTCGCCTTTATGGCAAATGCTCAGCACCTGATGTATCGCAAAGATATTCTCGAAAAAGCTGGCGTTGCTGTTCCAACGACTTATGAAGAAGTTGTGGCTGCTGCCAAAGCGATCAAGGAAAAAGGCCTGATGGATTATCCTTTGTCAGGAACCTACAAAACCGGTTGGAACCTTGGTGAAGAATTCGTCAATATGTATACAGGTGTTGGTGGCGATATGTTCAAACCGGGTAAAGCTGAGTTATCCATAAACAATGAAAACGGAATCAAAGCTCTGAATATGATGAAAGAGCTAACGAGCTATATGAACCCGGATTTCTTGACATTTGACTCAAATGCTGCGGCGGCTGAGTGGGAAGCCGGCAATGTTGCTATCATGAATATGTGGGGCTCGCGCGCTGGGCCAATCACAGACAATGAAGGGTCTACTCCAGAAGTTGTTTCTGCTACCATGATGTCAGGTGCACCTACCGTAGCAGGAGGATCAACTCCAGCTACTACCCTTTGGTGGGATGGTTTCACCATTTCCAAAAACATCTCTGATGAAGATGCGGAAGCAACTTTTGTTGCTTTGATGAATGGTGTACGCCCTGAAGTTCTAAATGATGAGACCTCTAGCCTAGCTGTTTGGTTGATTGATGGCTTTAAGCCTGGCCCAACAGCAGCGGGTGTTTTTGCTTCAGCAAATGCAGGTGCGGTTCCATATCCAATGCTGCCATTTGGTGGGTTGCTTCACACTGCAGCAGGCGATGAACTTTCGGATTTCTTGCAAGGCAAAGAAAGCGCTGAGCAGGCATTGTCTGATATCGAAGCTGCTTACAATACAGCAGCGAAAGAAAAAGGCTTCCTTAAATAAGCCTATTTGAGTGGAATGCGGGGAGGCTTTCAGCCTTCCCGTTTTTATTTATTTTTCTGGTTTAATGGTCTCGTTTTTTTCAAGCATCAAAATCAATTTTTTGAAGCGACTTGGTTCTTGATAAACCCGTGATCTGTAAGGACTGGAAAGCTCATGCCGCATCGCACTTTTTTTTGGTTTATTCTTCCATCTGCATTAGCGATGTTGTTGTTCATCGCGTTGCCGATTGTGTCTGTGCTTATGCAGTCGCTTTATACTGAGCATGAACAGGTTGTGCGCGAAGTGGAAAGTTGTTCGGTGTTTAATTGTACGACCCAGCTAATGGTCGACAATGAGGCAACTGAAAAGTTGTACGATGAGGCCCCGTTAGGACGATTTGTCGGATTGAGCAATTATTTTAATAGGGCACATTTGGCGACTACAGAAGTCGCAGAGGCTTGGAATACATCGGCCGGGTTGAGCGATTTTTTCTCCAACATTTATAACCTGCCATTTTATAGGGCTCTTGCTTTTACCCTCTCTTATACATTCATTGTCACGCCGCTGGTTATCATCCTCGGGTTTACGATTGCCGTTGCAGTAAACACTTTATCCAGCGCTCTCAAAGGTCCCGTGATCTTTTTTACCCTGCTTCCAATGATTGTGACGCCCCTAGTGGGTTCACTTATCTTATTTTGGATGATTGATGCGCGCGGCATTATTGGTGCATCCCTTCAATGGATGTTTGATAATCCCGATCTGTCGTTAAAGGCCTCATCGGGTCTTACCTGGATTATGCTATTTGTTTACGGTGTGTGGCATTCCGCGCCTTTTGCCTTCGTGGTGTTTTACGCTGGGCTCCAGACCGTTCCCCAAGATACGCTTGAATCTGCAATGATAGATGGTGCCACAAGATGGGAGCGCATTCGCTATGTGATCATTCCCTATCTGGCGCCGCTTATGGTGTTCGTCGCGCTAATACAATTGATGGATAATTTTAGGGTGTTTGAGCCGTTGGTAAGTTTCAATGCCGGTGCTCACGCAACTTCCCTTTCTATCATTATCTACAATGACATGAACCAAGATACCAAACTGCTTAACTCTGCGGCAACAACATCCATGTTGACTGTTTTGGGTGTAGCTATTCTTTTGACGCCTGTGCTGATCCGCACTTGGCGCGATTTCAACAGGAAGTGAGCCGGCGATGTCTTCAATAGCAACGCGAAAATCACCGGCTGTTAAGTTCGCTGCAGGTGCCTTTTTGATTATCTGGCTGATCCTTGCAGCCTTTCCCTTCTTCTGGACCTTATGGGGTTCTTTCAAAGTTCAAGGTGACTTTTTTTCAAAAGCAGATTGGACGAACGCTATATTTGGCGTGAGAACTTTGGTTGAAACCGGTGCCAGCTTTACTGGCAATGGCTACCATGGCGCTTGGGTTCAGGAAGAGTTTTGGCGGGCGGTTTTAAACACCGGCACTGTAGTGTTTTTTGTTGTCATCATCTCTCTGACATTTGGTGCGCTTGGCGGCTACGCCCTTTCACGTTCTGGCTTCAGATATGTATTTTGGCTTTTGATGATAGCGCTTGTGTTCCGCGCCATGCCCCATATCACGCTAGTTTCTGGCTATCTGCTACCATTTTTTGAGTGGAATCTGTGGGGTCATTTATCAACGACCATTATCGTCTTGGTGGCGATCAATCAGCCATTCACTTTGTGGATGTTGCATTCATTCTTTCAAAATATACCAAAGGATTTGGATGAAAGCGCTATGGTAGATGGCTGCACGCGCTTTCAAGCCTTCCGATATGTGATTGTGCCTGTGATGTGGCCGGGTGTCATTACAACAGGGCTGTTTTCATTTTTGTTGGCTTACAATGATTTTGCAGTAACCGTGCTTCTTCTTTCAAAAGAAAACCAGACTATGGTTCCCAAGATCGCTGGCTTCCTGGGTTCAACTCAAGAAGAAGGCAATGTCATGTTTGCGGTTGCTGCCGTTGTTTCGGCAACCGCTCCATTGTTTGTTCTCGTACTCTTCTTTCAACGTCAAATTGTCAGCGGACTAACCGCTGGCGCGGTCAAAGGATAATCCCATGGCAAGCATCACACTCAAAAATGTTTCCAAACGGTGGGGGAGTTTTGTTGGCGTTCAGAACTTCGATCTTGAAATAGCCGATCGCGAATTTTTGGTCCTGCTTGGACCTTCCGGCTGCGGTAAAACCACTACTATGAGGATGGTTGCAGGGCTCGAAGATGTCACCGAAGGCGAGATTTTGATTGGCGGCAAAGTCGTAAACAATCTTGAACCTAAAGATCGCGACATTGCCATGGTGTTCCAGAGCTATGGTC
>JAFMHL010000031.1 GCA_017854535.1 Nitratireductor sp. | reverse complement strand
TAATCTGTTTGATGGCATCAATCTTGAAATCTTCGGTAAATCTTGGCTTGCCCATGTCAGTCTCCTTGTCCTCATTTTTAAGGTACAAGGTGTCTACAATTCTAGGGGCTATTCAAATCGAATAATTTAGTAGCGTAGGAAACTGTCTTCTTTAATTCATCTATTGGAACTCGCTCTGCATGAATACTTTCAAGATAACGCATAGAATTGTGTGTTGTTATCTTCTTGAAATCATCGCTTATTAGTGCGTCCCATTTCTCGATAATGGATTTGTCGAGCAACCAAATCCCGTGTGAATGAAATGATCTTGAGTTGTAAAGATCAATATTGGCTCTTTGTCTGGTGCCAGGCACATCAACAAAATCAAATGCTATGGGATGCAGATGTGGTTTCTTAGTAAAATTTTTCAGCATATTTGCAGTAATGTGACGATGAATTTTCTCATGACGCGACCACATTAGTTCAATTGCACTTTCAGCTTTTTTTTGATGATGTGATAGTTTGTCAAAATCGATATATTTCACAGTTACAAAGTACGGCACTAGATTTGGATTTTCTTCTATTTTTTCCAGTACATTTGTAACAGTTGAATCTATCAGATTATCTTGTTTAAGAATGGATGTTTGTATATTCATTTTTTGTTTCTTTATCTGGTATAGCTTCATCATAGACGCGTATAAAATACAGCGAATCGGTTTAAAATATCGAAGATTAAAAGCCCAAAAGTAGCGTACGCTACATATAATAAAAAATGCTTCAATGTAGTCGTTAATATCTATTTATATATATCACATTTTTAACAATTTGTCTATATAAATCAATGTAATAGGCGGCATACTGACGCGCGGGATATACCCAGTTTTGATGCAATCTCGGCAGCGCCTAATCCATCATATTTCAAACTATTGATCTGGGTTTTCTTGTTTCTTGCAGTTGGTTTTCTTCCAAACTTAACGCCAGACTTTTTAGCATTCACGATACCGCCTTTTTGGCGTTCGGTCGATCATGATTTCTTTCTCAAACTCAGCAACAGCCCCAATCGTTTTCATTGGATTTCATTTCGTTTTCTTAATTCACTATTGAACTATAGACGCAGCGGAAGCACTGCGAATGTTATAGTTTTGCTGCTTGATAAAATCAGAGTGCGGATTTTTCCGGCTTCAAATAATAAAGAGAACATCAGAAATGTGACGTTCAGGTGTTCATCAAGTTTTGGTCGTGTCTATAACTCTATTTATATTTTTGTATTTTTTGATTATACAAATAACAATGAGTTCCCTCATTCGAAACAGAATAATTATATCATATTTTTTACTTCGTTTCATTTCACTTCATAATAAGTGTCGCATTTGCCGATAAGCAAACGCACGGGAAATAGGATCAGATCGTATACTGTGATCAATCAACGCTATCCGTTTGGAATTCGCGATTGCATCCACTTATCAATATCTTCTTCCAGCCAAGCAACGGCCCTATGGCCGACTTTAAAATTCTGCGGGAAGTTTCCTTTGGACATGTGGTCGTAAATCGAAGAGCGTGAAAGCCCAGTTCTTTTTTCGACATCTTTGCGGCGTAGAAATCGCATGATTAGCACCCTCATATTGTTGTTATGACGGGATTAAAGCATATTCCATGCCCTGACGAAGGTATAGAAAACATATCAGTTTACTACCCACAAAGGGTGGTCATCGCTTGGAGTATTTCATCCAGATTTTTTTGAGGTTATCAAAGCCATATCCCGTTCCGAATTCTGTCATTCCGGAATGATACAAAGCTAATGCAGCAGCAGACACGACATCACATGCACTGTCTCGATCCCTCTTCTCATCATGTCTTGTAGCGGAAAGTCCATGCTTACGCGCAAACTCAATTGCGAAGTAACGGAACTTTTCGTCCAATTTGGTGATCTTCGGCCTGCCACCACGTTTTTCCCACTTCTTGAGTGGACTAATCAGATGATTGACCAAAAATTCTCTTAGATCATCCGAAATGTCTTCTTTTCGTGCCAGCTTCATGGCAGCACCAAAGAGCAGAGTATTATATGAGGATTCGAAGCTACCCGCTTCCTTGAGTAATTCGTGTTCACGAATTTCCATGTCGAATTCAACATACATAATTAATTCATCAAGTTTGTTGGGGTCGGCTTCGAATTCCTTAACTGGGTCAAACTGCGCATCTTTTTCGGAAGCATTGCCAACCGCAATGCCTTCACCAAAAGCAAATGCATTTTTTTGATCTTCTTGATCGATCAAGAAGTCTTGAACACGCGCCTGAATCTCGGGGAATGACAAATCTTGGGGTTTATCACCAAGAATTGAATAGCGATCCCGAATTTCTAACATTCTTTGCTTTAGCGAGGATGATTTCTTGTGATTTGTCATATCGCCATTGAGTGACATTACGACGATAACTGTCAATAACTATTCAAAACAGAAGCCGTTTTGCCAGATTGTCAGTATAAGACAAATTCTAATTTGGGGACTAAAATGGGGACGAACTAATAAGCTATCCCTATAAGTATTTGATATAAAACGATTTTATTGAAAGTAATGGCGGACAGACAGGGATTCGAACCCTGGAGACGTTGCCGCCTACACGCTTTCCAAGCGTGCGCCTTCGACCACTCGGCCACCTGTCCAATTTTCACGCTGGCTTTGCACCAGAGTGGGTCGAAGAAAGCGCACGCTTCACCTAAAAAGGTTCTTGTGTGCAAGAACAAGTCGCCTTCGACCACTCGGCCACCTGTCCAAGCCAACCATTCGGTTGACGCGCGCGCACTTATACAAATAAACCCAAACGGTTCAAGCACAGAAATTTGAAATACAACGAATGGGCGAAAGTTTCTTCACCCATTGCACTTGTGATCGCAAAATCCTATTTTCATATCAGTTCAATCGCGGAAATTACCCATGTTAAAACCCATTTTAAGAATACTGGCGCTTTTTGCCTTAGCCACTTCGCTGATCACGGCGGTGCTGGACATCACGAGATCGATAGCCGATTCAACGCTGGTTATGACACCATTGGGGCTTGATTGGTTTAATATATCGCCAACCACCCTAAATGCTTCTCAAGATACAATAAAAAACTATGTTCACCCGATTTTATGGGATCCGGTCATACAAACGATTTTGCTGGCGCCAAGCTGGTTTGTCTTTTCTGTGCTTTGGCTAATACTCACTTTGTTGGGTAGAAACCGGAGAAGTCGCTGGGAAGGCCGCTATAGCCGCTAAGTGTAATGTGACTGGTCGATTCTATTTGGTTCGAAAGGAAATATAATGTTTTTGATAAATATGCTGAAGAACAAGATGAAAATTCCAGCGGCCAATGAAGCATTGCCGGGCAGGCCCGATGCGCTGCCAACGGCCGAAAAACACTTCGTCAAACGCACGGCGTTGAAAGGTCCGTTTCCCGAGCATCTGCAACAGGTCATGTTTGGCCTTGGTTGCTTCTGGGGCGCAGAGCGCATCTTTTGGGAAATGGATGGCGTATGGACAACTGCTGTTGGTTATGCGGCCGGGCATACGCCAAACCCGACCTATCAGGAAACCTGCACAGGTCTAACCGGGCACAATGAGGTTGTGCTGGTAGTGTTTGATCCAAAAACTGTTTCTTATGAAACATTGCTGAAAAAATTCTGGGAGGCGCACAATCCAACCCAAGGCATGCGCCAGGGCAATGACACGGGAACGCAATACCGCTCCGGAATTTATACCTATTCCCCAGAACATAAAGACCAGGCTCTAGCCAGCCGCGATATTTATCAAAGTGCGTTGGACGCAGCGGGCAAGGGCGTGAAGATCACCACAGAAATTCTGGATGCGCCGACATTCTACTATGCAGAAGATTACCATCAGCAATATCTTGCGAAAAACCCCGACGGTTATTGTGGCATCGGCGGAACTGGGGTGAGTTGTCCAATTGGAACAGGTGTTGCTGCGGAATAGCCAGTGCTACCGCTTCTTGCGCACCCGCACCACAACATCAATGCTGGCGATTTCTGTGCCGTCTGGCGGTGATGGCAGATTGGCAACCGAGATAAAGCCTTCGGGCATATCCACCACTTCCTGGCTGTCTTCCAGAAAGAAGTGATGATGGTCGCCTGTATTGGTGTCAAAATAGGTTTTGGAGCTGTCAATTGAAATGGCTTTTAACAGGCCTGCTTCTGTAAACTGATGCAGTGTGTTGTATATGGTTGCCAAAGAAACCGGTATTTTTGCTTTCTGCGCTTCATCAAATAGCAATTCTGCAGAAATATGACGGTCACCTTGGTTGAATAATAATTCAGCCAAAGCCACTCTTTGACGGGTAGGCCGCAAACCCGCTTTACGCAGATTTTTGCAATGGCTGTGGCAACCGTCGCAAGCTTTCTCAACCGGGCAGAACTCAGGCTGGCCATCGGAGCCTTTAGACGCGGATACGGATCTTGTCACTGTGTTCATTTGCAGTTCCTAGTTCGCCACACATTTTACTAATTCATGGCTGAGCTACGCTATATCTAGTCTAAGATATAATTAGTCACGCTCAATAGCGCAATACGCAGAACCATGCGTCCAAAACGCGCAAATATGTCTTCCATTGCGCTGGTTTGTATAAATTGTCCAAAATCATCTACGGAAAATCGCGAAACTTTCTTTGGACAGGCAAAAACCCTGTGGTAAAGCTTTATCAAACAAACATTGATTAAATAATGCGGGGACTTATGACCACTCAAAAATCCAGTTACACCTATGAAGAGTTGCTTGCTTGCGGGCGCGGTGAATTATTCGGCCCGGGCAATGCCCAACTGCCTGCCCCGCCAATGCTGATGTTTGATCGCATTACGGAAGTTTCAGAAACCGGCGGTGAATTTGACAAAGGCTATATCCGCGCAGAACTGGATGTGAAGCCCGATCTGTGGTTCTTCCCCTGCCATTTTATTGGCAATGAAATCATGCCTGGTTGCCTTGGTCTTGATGCCATGTGGCAGTTGACTGGATTCTATCTTGGCTGGCTTGGCCTTCCTGGCTATGGCATGGCGTTGCAAACGGGCGAAGTAAAATTCAAAGGCATGGTTACACCTAAAACCAAATTGGTTGAATATGGCGTAGATTTCAAACGTGTGATGAAGGGCCGTCTCAATCTTGGGATCGCTGATGCCTGGTTGAAAGCCGATGGTGAGACGATCTATATCGCCAAGGATTTGAAAGTCGGGCTTTCTGCTGAAAAAGCATCTTAAGTCAAAAAACAAAACTGCACTAGTAAACTGGTAAAAGGAATTGAGAATGAAACGTGTCGTGATTACGGGAATGGGCATTGTCTCTTCCATCGGAAACAATAGCGATGAAGTTCTAACCTCGCTGTTGGAGGCAAAATCAGGAATTACTGCTGCAGAAGATTATAAAAAATATGGCTTCCGCAGTCAGGTTCATGGCGAACCAAAGCTTGATCCGTTTGAAATTCTTGATCGTCGCACAACACGCTTCATGAGCAAGGGGACTGCTTGGAATTATATTGCCATGCAGCAGGCCATTGAAGATTCGGGCCTTGAGGAAGGTGATATCATCAACCCGATGACAGGCATCATCATGGGGTCAGGCGGGCCGTCTACTCGGGTAATTTTCGAAGCGGCGCAAACCACGATAGAAAAAGGTCCCAAACGCATTGGGCCGACAGCGGTTCCTAAAGCTATGAGTTCAACAGCTTCTGCTGTGCTTGGTACCCAGTTCCAAATCAAAGGCGTGAATTATTCGATCACTTCAGCCTGCGCTACGTCCAACCACTGTGTTGGCAATGCCTATGAAACCATCCAAATGGGCAAACAGAGCATTGTCTTTGCTGGCGGCTCTGAAGATCTCGACTGGACCATGTCGAATATTTTCGATGCTATGGGCGCCATGTCTTCAAAATATAATGACACACCTGCAACCGCTTCACGCGCTTATGATTTAAACCGCGACGGATTTGTAATTGCTGGCGGCGCGGGCGTACTGGTTCTTGAAGAGCTTGAACATGCCAAAGCGCGCGGGGCAAAAATTTACGGTGAAATCGTTGGTTATGGTGCAACATCAGATGGCAGTGACATGGTTGCCCCATCC
The DNA here is from genome assembly GCA_017854535.1 of Nitratireductor sp. Taxonomy (GTDB): domain Bacteria; phylum Pseudomonadota; class Alphaproteobacteria; order Rhizobiales; family Rhizobiaceae; genus Salaquimonas. The sequence goes on along the minus strand of JAFMHL010000031.1, from coordinate 44,335 downwards.
GGTGAAGGCGCAGAGCGCTGCATGAAACAGGCTATGGCTGGCATTTCAGCGCCGATTGATTACATCAACGCCCATGGTACCTCAACGCCTGTTGGTGATGATAAAGAGGGCGGTGCAATCAGGGCTGTCTTTGGTGATAAAAGCCCACCGATTTCTGCAACGAAATCTTTGACAGGTCACTCTCTTGGCGCAACTGGCGTTCAAGAGGCGATCTATTCGCTGTTAATGATGAAGAACAATTTCATCTGTGAGAGTGCGCATATTCAAGATTTAGATCCAGCTTTTGCTGATATGAATATTGTCCGCAAACGCATCGACAATGCAAAAATCGATACGGTTATTTCCAATTCCTTTGGATTTGGCGGGACCAATGCAACCCTCGCATTGCAGCGCTATAACGGCTGATAATATGACATATCCAAGGAATTTAAGATGAGTGACACGGTAAAACCAAACGGCTTTATGCAAGGCAAGCGCGGACTGATTATGGGCGTTGCCAATAATCATTCGATCGCTTGGGGCATCGCTGCAGCACTGGCTGAACAAGGCGCCGAATTGGCCTTTACCTTTCAGGGAGAAGCGTTTGGTAAACGGGTAAAGCCGTTAGCCGAAAGCGTTGGCGCAAAGCTGTTGCTGCCTTGTGATGTCGAAGATATCGCCAGCGTTGATTCAGTTTTTAGCGCGCTCGAAAAGGAATGGGGCACGCTCGATTTCGTTGTTCATGCAATCGGCTTTTCAGACAAGAACGAACTGAAAGGCCTCTATGCTGATACGACACGGGATAATTTTTCTCGCACTATGGTAATTTCCTGTTTCTCATTCACAGAAATATCCAAACGCGCGGCAGCGATGATGCCAAATGGTGGTTCACTATTGACCCTGACCTATGGCGGCTCGACGCGTGTGATGCCAAACTACAACGTCATGGGCGTCGCGAAAGCTGCCTTGGAATCATCAGTGCGTTATTTGGCTTCAGATTTCGGCCCGCAAAACATTCGTGTGAATGCTATTTCAGCTGGAACCGTGCGCACCCTAGCTGGCGCCGGTATTGCTGATGCCCGGATGATGTATAATTTTCAACAAAAGAATGCGCCTCTGCGCCGCACAGTAAACATTGAGGATCTCGGCAAATCTGCGCTTTATCTATTGTCTGATCTGTCATCGGGCGTAACAGGTGAAATTCATTTTGTAGATTCAGGATATTCAACTATTTCGATGCCTCATATCGAAGGTTTGAAAGCTATGGAAGCCGACGGCTAGGACTTCGCACTCCCTCCACATTTCGACAATTGATTCATGTCAATGACAAAGCGTCGGTATAGCTTTAACTGTTCCAACGGATACTAACGACAGTTCACATCGGATGGGAGAGCCACAATGCAAAGAATTCTAAAAAGAAGCCTGATGACTATGGGCTTGATATTGGCAGGAAGCGCAATCGCTCTTTTTGGTAGTAAAGATGCACAGACGGAAGAGATGTCATCCGGTTTTTTCTTAATTGCCACCGATAGTAGTTTCGAGGATACCGCGTCTAGTTTGGAAGATGCTGTCATCAATCGCGGCCTTGTGATTGATTATACAGGATATATTGGTGATATGCTGGCCAGAACCGGGGAAGCGGTTGGAGCCAATTCACCTTACAAGAACGCGCAATATGTACATTTTTGCTCGGCAAAACACACACATGCAGCCGTGGCAGCTGATGTAAGAAATCTGGCAATCTGTCCCTATGTGGTTTTTGTCTATGAGGTGGCGGAAGACGGCAATCCTGTTCAAATTGGTTATCGTCGACCAATCGGTGTGGATACATCTGCGAGCAATGCAGCCATTTCAGACATTGAAACATTGTTAAAAGAAATTGTCGACGAGGCCGCTCAATAAATTATTCTGCTTGATCCAGATCAATTTCCCTTTCAGGTTTTTGCCATAGCCTCTCCTTAACGAATTAGGTTGGGAGAGCGTTATGGGGTTGTTTTCGAAAGTTGGATCGCATCTCGATATGATGCAGGAAATGTTCCAGTAAACTGGTGCGCTTGGCGGGTCAGATCAGTCATTCCAATCGGTTCCCTCCCTCCGGCAGGCCATCCACCGTTGCGCCAGTTACAGCCATACGGATGCCTGCCGGAAATGGTTGGACTTTGGCATTGATGAGAAATTGCAAGAACGACCAGCGCCAAATTTTTTTGCTAATCAAGGACTTCAAAAAGAGCTTAAATTGAAGTCTTAATAAAAATTCATGATTGGATTTAGGGCATTTTATCCAATCACGAGGGCTGGAAAGCATGCGCTTCCCGGCTTTTTTATTTCGTCGCTTCGATCACTTTATATCCGCCGTCATCAGCAAGTTTCACCACTTTGCGAAAAGCGCTTGTCAGTGTTTCTTCATAGGGAAGGTTGCGATTGGCAACCATTAATAGCTTGCCACCTTTGACCAGAGAAGATGCAGCGGTTTGGATAAAGGTTCTACCAAGCTGGGCGTCAGGTGCTCTGCTCGAATGAAGTCCGTGATGAAATGGCGGGTTCATGACAATCCATTCAAACGGTTTCTTGCGAAACTCGCTTTGAATATCAATCCAGTGAAAACCGATGGGTACTGGCCCGTCTTGGTTTAATTCTCTCTTTGCAGCCTCTAGCGCCAGCCATTCTGCTTCATACAGATCGAGGCTATCGATCCGCTCAGATGCCTCCAACAAGGCTTGCGATAGATAACCCCATCCAGCACCGAAGTCGGCTACCTTGCCTTTAATACGATTGTCGAAGTGACGGGTTAGTAGTTCCGAACCCTTGTCTGGTCCTGATGCTGAAAACATTCCATTTGCATGACCTTCTTGGGCATCGGCGGCAAAGGTTTCAACATCGTTCTTGAACCAGAAACATACAGCGTGATGCTTCGAAAGACTGTCGGTGATTTCGACCCGGCTTCCAACCCATTTGCGAATGGCTGCAATGCCAGTTGCTTTCTCGCCGCAGACGAGAATTACCCCGCCTGCTTTGACTTGGCTTGCAGCCCGTTGGATATTTTGTTCGTTCACAGCGCGCACTCGTGAAGTCAGGATGAACGCGCCGTCGAAAGTCTCAGTCGATTCAATCAGCGGCACAGCACCAAAGCCTGCTTTCTCCAACGCAACAAACTCAGGGCGAAATCCCTGCTCGCACATCAGGAATTGCTTGAACCCAGCATCAGCATCTAACGATGCAGCATTTAAAAAAAGCCATTTTTCCGACCCTGTTGGCGGGTCGATCAAACCTTTTTCAAAAGGTAGAATAAGTGTGTCTTTGCGATCTTGTTTCATGGCACCAGCCAAGCCACAAAAACCGGATTCACGCAAGACAATGATAAAAGCGCGTAAAGAATTTCTGACGATTGGTGCAGAAAAGTGCGATAGTGTTTCGAGTATCGCGCAAAATCTAAAAGTGGTGAAGAAAGTGAAATCAGATAAATCCGACATAGGTGCGAAAATTAGTCCACCAGCCCATCACATTACCGGTTTTCTGCAAATCCGATTTGATGGAAAAGGCGGCTATGGTGAAACCCGCGATAGTGATCAGATTTTCACTAAGGCTAGAAGAAACTCCAAAGGTTCGAAGTCCAAAAACTTTGACTGGTTTCAGATTAATCGTCAGCGGGATGATGCTGAAGCTCTCTTGTTGGCTGCAGGTTGTGATGATTTCATCGTTGAATCCCTATTGGCTGAAGATACACGTCCACGCTTTACCGTACATGGCGATGGGGCAATCCTAATTCTGCGGGGCGTAAATCTAAATCAGGGAGAAGAGCCGGATGACATGGTCTCCGTGCGTTTCTGGATTGAGCGGGATCTGGTTATCGGTGTTTGGTCACGTCGGATTTTTGCCGTTTCAGATGTTGTTGATTCCATCGAACGTGGCAATTTACCCATATCTCCGGCAGAACTGATTTCTAGAATTTGCTTCCGCCTTGCTGATCGCGCTGAGCCGATCATTGCTGATTTAAGTGAAAAAATGGATGCGCTCGAAGAGATCGCGGAAAAAACATCCTATAGCAGGTCCCGCAAGGGGCTTATAGAAATTCGCCAATCTTCTAGCAATTTCAGACGCTATCTGGTGCCGCAGCGGGACGCCTTAACCACCATGGCAATTGAAGATTTGAGCTGGCTGGATGATCGACAAGCAGGGCGCATCAGAGAAGCGGCAGAGCGTATCACGCGTCTTGGCGAAGAGTTGGATGCCCTCAAAGACCGTGCAATGATCGCCCATGATGAAATCCTCTCTGAACGTGCCGACCGCATGAACAGAACAATGTTATTGCTGGCGGCCGTCACCACGATCTTCTTGCCTCTGGGACTGATTACTGGTGTCTTGGGTATAAATGTAGGCGGTATGCCGGGCGCAGATAATCCAGCAGCGTTCTGGATCGTGTGCGCTGGCTTGGGCGTTTTAGGCGTGCTCGCATGGCTTTATGTGAAGCGTTCCAATATGATGGACTAACCGATTATTGTATAAATCAGAAAAGCAAAAAGCTTATTGTGGGTCTTAATTAAATGGAGTTGGGATTGGCGGGTTTTGCCTGAAATATTCAATTTCGCGCCGGATCTGGGCAAGGTCGGCTTCAGCTCTGCCGATGTCACGGTTCAACTCTCTGTTTTCTCTCTGTTTCCGGCGAAGATTGCGCTCGCCATCACGTTGGCCGATTTTTCCGTCAGCTAATTTGTCATCAAGTTCATCGATTTCGCGGTCATTGGATTGAATGCGACTTTCCAAATTGCGAATATCCTGTTGTTTGCGATATTCACTATTACCAAGGGTATAACCATTCAAGAAACTCGGCTCCAGATGGGGCGGGCAAACACGGTTATATGGCCCACCAGATTGACCGTGTGAAAGCCCACGTAACGGCGTACAAAATTGAAGTAGGCCTTGTTGGTAGCCCTGGTTCCACATGGTTTGGTCCGGAATGACGCCAGCTTTTTCACAAGCTTTAACATGTTTTCCAAATTGACTTTGTGGATCGTGGCCAGCCGATCCATCTTGCTCACCAATGACGCGCCAATCAGCGGCGATGCATTCATCTTTGGAGAGTGTTTGACAGGAAACGAGAAAAAGGGAGGTCGCCAAAAGGCCAACAAAGGACAAAATACGGATCATAACAGCTCAATAATTATTAGTTTTCATGCCCCGTTGTTTTTTTGCCATAGCGAACAATTGGGTGCAAGAAAAAAGGCCGGGTTTCCCCGGCCTTGAATTCAGTGAGACGTTTTAGATGAAAGCCTATTCATCATCGCCTTCGTTAGATGCTTCTTCAGTGATTTCTTCACCAGTTTCCTGATCAACCACTTTCATGGACAAACGGACTTTTCCGCGGTCATCAAAGCCCATCAATTTTACCCAGACTTTAGCGCCTTCAGCGACAACATCTGTTGTCTTTGCAACGCGGCCATCGGTCAACTGTGAGATATGCACGAGGCCATCACGAGCGCCGAAGAAGTTCACGAATGCACCAAAATCAACGGTTTTAACAACTGTACCTTGATAGATCGCGCCAACTTCCGGATCATCCGTAATTGAACGGATCCATTTGACAGCAGCATCAATTTCCTTACCGGAAGAAGAAGCAACTTTAACAGTGCCGTCGTCTTCGATAGAAACTTTAGCGCCGGTTTTTTCAACGATCTCACGGATAACTTTACCGCCCGAACCGATCACTTCACGGATTTTATCCGTAGGAATTTTGAAGCTTTCGATGCGTGGAGCAAATTCGCCTAGTTCTGCACGACCTTCTGAAAGGGCTTTCGCCATTTCGCCAAGGATATGCGCGCGGCCGCCTTTAGCCTGATCCAATGCAATCTGCATGATCTCTTCGGTGATACCTGTGATTTTGATATCCATCTGAAGTGATGTGATGCCTTCAAGTGTACCAGCCACTTTAAAGTCCATATCGCCAAGATGATCTTCATCACCAAGGATGTCTGAAAGAACAGCAAAGTCTTTGCCTTCTTTGATCAAGCCCATTGCGATACCAGCAACAGGTGCTTTCAAAGGCACGCCAGCATCCATGAATGCGAGCGATGTGCCGCAAACCGTTGCCATGGAAGATGAACCGTTAGACTCGGTAATTTCAGATACAGCGCGAAGCGTATAGGGGAAATCTTCATGCTTAGGCAAAACAGCCTTAACAGCACGCCAAGCAAGCTTACCGTGACCGATTTCGCGGCGTGAAGTAAAGCCAACACGGCCAGTTTCACCGACAGAATATGGCGGGAAGTTATAATGCAGCAGGAATGTTTCTTTGTAGGTTCCAGTCAGTGCATCGATGAACTGCTCATCATCTGCGGTGCCGAGCGTTGCAACAACAAGAGCCTGTGTTTCACCGCGTGTGAACAAAGATGAACCATGGGCGCGTGGCAAGATGCCAACTTCAGATTCAATCGCACGAACGGTTGAAAGATCACGGCCATCAATACGTTTACCAGTCTTGATGATAGAGCCGCGAACAACACTTGCCTGAACGCTTTTGAAAACTTCACCAAGTGTATTGGTTTCATCTTCAGAAGAATCCTCTGACAGGAATTCAGCTTTAGCTTTAGCTTTGGCTTCATCAAGTGCAGAATAGCGGTCTTGCTTGTCTGAAATCTTGTAGGCTTTTTCGATATCTTTTCCGACCAGCTTTGTAAGCTTTTTAGCAAGATCAGAATGATCTGGTGCATTGTGCTCACGAGCTGGCTTAGCAGATTTTTTGGCCCAGCCATTGATCGCTTCGATAACAGGCTGGAATTCGCGATGACCAAACATCACAGCGCCAAGCATGATTTCTTCAGACAATTCTTTAGCTTCTGACTCAACCATCAACACAGCGTCATTGGTACCAGCAACGATAAGATCAAGATCTGATTCGTCCATCTCATCGATATTCGGGTTAAGGATATACTCTCCGTCGATCATACCAACGCGTGCAGCGCCGATCGGACCTTGGAAAGGCAGACCAGAAATAGCCAATGCTGCAGAAGTTGCGATCATGGCAACAACATCTGGATTGTTTTCCAGATCGTGGCTGATCACCATGCAGGTAACTTGAGTATCGTTTTTGTAGCCTGCAGCAAAAAGCGGGCGGATCGGGCGGTCAATAAGACGGCAAACCAATGTTTCGTTTTCTGACGGGCGCGCTTCACGTTTAAAGAAGCCACCAGGAATTTTACCAGCAGCATAAGCTTTTTCTGTGTAGTTCACAGTTAGCGGGAAGAAGTCCATACCAGGCTTTGGAGACTTAGCAGAAACAACAGCGCACATGACGGTTGTTTCACCGTAAGTAACGATAACAGTAGCATCTGCTTGACGGGCAATTTTGCCTGTCTCGATGGTGAGCGGACGGCCGCCCCATTCAATTTCAATTGTATTTACGTCGAACATATCTTGTCCTTGTTGTGGAACGGATTGCGGGCGTCATGCCATCACAATCGGTTCAGGTGCCATGCAGTAATTTTGGTTTCCACGGGCAAGACAACGAGAAATCTGCACTATCAGATGTCTGGTAATCCTGCCCCCATATGGAAACCGGTGGTCATGTTGGACAATGTGCATGGCGTTCGCCATTGGCAACATGAAAAAACGGCGGACCTGAAACACAAGCCCGCCGGAACCTTTTGGGCCTTAGCGGCGTAGTCCGAGACGTTTAATCAGATCGGTATAACGCTCTTCTTTTACACCTTTGACATAGTCAAGAAGGCGACGACGCTGAGAAACCATCTTCAACAAGCCACGACGGGAATGGTTATCCTTTTTGTGGCCTTTGAAGTGTTCTGTAAGATTGGCAATGCGTTCGGAGAGGATGGCAACCTGTACTTCCGGCGAACCTGTGTCGCCTTCTTTGGTAGCGTATTCTTTCATTAGTTCAGCTTTGCGTTCAGCAGTAATCGACATCGGATTTCCTTTTGGTTGTACGGGAGAGGCGGCTAATTCAGCATTGCCCCGCCGGGGAGTTAGTCTGGTCGCCAAGGCCGGGATGTCGTCCAGCAAAGGCCGTTAAATGTGAGCATATAGCCCACTAAAAAACAGCGGGCCTGAAAAGACCCGCTATTGGCGTTCGTATAGGTGATTTTTGGGCGAATTGCTAGTATTTTATTCAGCAGGCATTCTTCACATAAGCATCTGGGATCATTTCACTCCAAGCAATGCTCTGCGCCTGTTGTTTCGATCCATAGGGTCCATCACCAACGCAATACCAGCCATTGCGAAAGTTCGGATATTGGTTGGTGTCTAAAACATTCGAACCAGCGCCGCCGCCAGCGCCCGGACCGCCAATATAGTTGAGGCGCTCAAACGCCTTATTGGCATTTTTGAAGCAACCAAGGATTATATAATAACCGCAGGCTTGTGCATTTGCTGGCGTAGGGGCTGAAATCGTAAAGCTGGCTGCCAAGAGACTTGAAGCGATGAAGGTTTTGAAAATCATATTCAATCCTGTTGTTGTATGCCCCTTTGAAAGATAGCATCCAAAAACATCTTGAATCAATAACTTAAACCCCCGAAACTTTGAACACCCGCTTCGGCAAAAACGACCCTTTGTCAACGCTGCCAATTGCCACCAGATCATTGCCAGATGTGGCATAGGCTTCATCAGCAAAAGTCATCGCATCGCGGCCGCGCAATAATACGGGATTACCAGAACGGATGCGCATGACCTGTTCTTTGGTCACGGGTATTTCCGGCAGGTCTTCAAGAGCAATACCAGTAGCCAGCACTTCGCTGTCCAGTGCTTCAAGATCACCTTCCAGATCGATCAATTCCTGCAAGGGAATGAGATCATCCTCGTTGAACGGATCAACCGCTGTGCGGCGCAATTCGCTGATATGCCCATAGCAACCAAGATCACGGCCCATGTCCCGGGCCAAAGACCGAACATAAGTGCCCTTGCCACAATCAACTTCAAAGACTGTAACGTCTTCGCTACGTGTTTCAATGATATCAAAACGATGGATTTCTACTTTGCGCGGCTCAATGACCACTTCTTCCCCATCGCGGGCCAATTTATAGGCGCGTTCGCCATTGATCTTCACGGCTGAATATTGTGGCGGCACCTGATCGATTTCGCCCATATATCTGGCCATCACATCGCGAACTTCCTGCTCGCTTGGACGCTTGTCAGATGAGTTGATAAATTCGCCTTCAAGATCATCCGTATTTGTTTCTGCGCCCCAGGTAACAGCAAAACGATAGGTTTTTTGCCCGTCCATCACATAGGGAACGGTTTTTGTTGCTTCGCCTAGCGCGATCGGGAGCATGCCAGTTGCAAGCGGATCGAGCGTACCTGCGTGGCCGCATTTCTGTGCTTTGAAAAGCCATTTGATCTTCGAAACACAATCGGTGGAGCCCATGTTCAGGGGCTTATCCAAAATGATCCAGCCGGAAATCGTCCGACCTTTTTTAACGCGCTGGCGGCTCATGCCTCGCCCTCTTCTTCGTCCAGATCCTGTGCCACTTCTGGACGGTGCAATAGCGCATCAATCTTGGCGTAATTGTCAAAACTTGTATCAGGGCGAAACCGAAACTCAGGCATATATTTCATCTGGCGCAGAGCAGGGGTAATTTTACCACGAATAAGCTTCTGGTTTACGGCCAGTGCTTTGATGACGGGTTGCGGGTCTTTGATTCCCAAAGGAGAAATAAACACGGTGGCAATCTTCAGATCGGGAGACATGGAAACTTCCGTTACCGAGATCACAGTTTTTTCAAGCAAGGGATCTGGAATATCGCCCCGCTGCAAAATCTGCGTCAACGCATGACGCACCATTTCACCCACGCGCAATTGGCGTTGTGTAGGGCCTTTTGATTTAGGCGCAAATTTACTCATGAAATAATCCTCTTCGCTCTTGGGGAATAGGACCCCAAAAGCCAATATGTTTGATCAAGCAGAGCTAGTTAAAGCGAACGCTCGATATGTTCGACGCGGAAGCATTCGATCTGGTCACCCTTGCGCATGTCCTGATAATTCTCGAACGCCATACCGCATTCTTGACCGCCCTGAACTTCAGACACTTCGTCTTTGAAGCGTTTGAGGGTAGACAATTTGCCTTCATGGATAACGACATTATCACGCAGCAAGCGAACACCTGATCCGCGTTCCACCTTGCCTTCGCTGATACGGCAACCGGCAACTTTGCCGACTTTCGATACGTTGAAGACATCGAGAACTTCTGCATAACCAAGGAAAGTCTCGCGACGTTCCGGCTTCAACATGCCGCTCATAACATTCTTCATATCATCGACCAAATCATAGATGATCGAGTAATAGCGAATTTCAATGCCTTCGCGTTCGGCCATATCTTTGGCTTGCTTGTTGGCACGAACATTAAACGCAAGGATCGGCGCATCAGAGGCAATCGCCAGCGATACGTCAGATTCGGTAATACCACCCACAGCACCGTGAATAACGCGGGCCGCAACTTCCTCTGTGCCAAGCTTGGCAAGAGATTGCTGGATAGCTTCTACAGAACCCTGTACATCGCCTTTAACAACAACGGCAACTTCTTTCAGCTCATTGGTCTGCAACTGGTTCATCATCTGCTCGAGTGAACCACGGGAGCCTGCTGCATGGGCAACAGATTTCTCGCGGGCCAAGCGTTGACGATAGGTTGAAATTTCACGCGCCCGTGCTTCATTTTCAACAACGGCGAATGGATCGCCAGCCGTTGGAGCGCCTGAAAGACCAAGAACCTCAACTGGCATGGAAGGCAAAGCCTCACCAAGTGTCTCGCCTTTGTCATTGACCAATGCGCGAACACGGCCCCACTCATTGCCTGCGATAACAATATCGCCGGTTTTAAGCGTACCGCGTTTAACCAAAACGGTTGCGACAGGACCACGGCCTTTATCCAGCTGCGATTCGATGATCGTACCTTCAGCAGAACGGTTCGGATTGGCTTTTAGTTCAAGCAATTCTGACTGTAGCAAGATGGCTTCCAGCAAACCGTCAAGATTTGTGCCTTTAAGAGCAGAAACTTCAACTTCCTGAACTTCACCACCCATGGTTTCCACAAACACTTCATGTTGAAGCAATTCGTTTTTAACCTTGCTCGGCTCTGCAGCAGGCTTATCGATTTTGTTGATCGCAACAATAATAGGGACGCCAGCAGCTTTCGCATGCTTGATGGACTCAACCGTTTGCGGCATCACGCCATCATCGGCTGCAACCACAAGAATGGCGATATCCGTCGCCTGCGCACCGCGTGCACGCATGGACGTAAATGCTTCATGGCCAGGCGTATCGATAAAGGTGATCAATTGGCCGTTTTTCTCAACTTGATAAGCACCAATGTGCTGCGTAATTCCGCCCGCTTCGCCTTTAACAACATTGGCGTTACGGATAGCGTCGAGAAGCGAAGTCTTACCATGGTCAACATGGCCCATGATTGTCACCACTGGTGGGCGCGCAACCATATCTTCTTCTTTGTCTTCTGTATCGAATAGACCTTCTTCAACGTCTGACTCAGAAACGCGTCTTACAGTATGGCCAAACTCGGACGTAATCAGTTCTGCCAAATCGGCATCAATGATATCGCCGGGTTTCATCATCTGTCCCTCTTTCATGAGGTATTTGATAACATCAACCGAGCGTTCAGACATACGAGCGGCAAGTTCCTGAATGGTAATCGTCTCAGGCAATTGCACTTCTTTGGAAATCTTTTCTTTTGGTCCAGATTTGCCAAGGGCTGCCCGTTTTGCCTTTTCCTGACGACGACGCAATGCAGCAAGAGACGGGCCGCGTTTGCTGCCTTCATCCAACGCGTTGGTAAGTGTCAATTTGGTCCGGCGACGATCTTCCTCTTTCGGGCGTGTGACCTTTTCAGGTTCATCAACCTTCTTGCGTTCAAACGGCTTGAGTTCTTTTATCTTTGGCTCTTCGCGTGAAGGTTTCTTAATCGCATCAGGATCCGCTTTGGCAGAGGCTGCAGATGCTTCAGCAGCACTATCGCGCTCGGCAGCAATGCGGGCTTCGGCTTCTTTGCGGGCAGTTTCTTCTTCGCGGCGTTTTTGCTCATCGCGATCTGCTTTGCGGCGGGCGTCCAGTTCAGCGCGTTTGGAAGCTTCTTCTGCTTCAATGCGTTGTTCTTCGCTCTGGCGTGCGGTTGCTTCTTCCAATGCGCGTTTGCGCGCTTCAATTTCGTTTTTCGAAAGATTGGAAGGGAAACTGTTTTGTGCCGGTGCTGGCTCAGGTGTTGGCGCTGCCCCTGGTGCAGGTTTTGCCGCAACTGGCGCAGGCGTTGCATCAGCTGGCCTTACCACGTCACCTGGCTTGTTGATCCGGCGCTTACGCGTTTCGACGACCACAGCCTTGGTCCGGCCATGGGAAAAATTCTGCTTTACCGTGCCTTGAGAAACACCAGAGCCGCGCAGGCTCAATGTTTTCTTAGGCTGTACGCTGAGTTTATCGTCGTTGTTATCTTCGCTCATAAAAAACTTGTTTCCAGTTGGTTTGCATACCTGTTCGACTATTGGGCGCTTTTTGAACCTTTCGCGGTAAAAAATCCAGTCCCAAATGGAAAAGGACGCCTTTTGTTGTCACACAGTATTCTTTCCGAACGCTTTTACGCCCGGTATTGGGTTAGTCTTTCAATTGCAGCGATCAGGTTGCGGGTTGCACCACCCGACAAAGCCGCAGCATGCATTACATTACCCAATCCGAGCGCTACGCTCAATTCATCGCATGACCAGTAATTGGACAATGGCGTTTCTTTGCCTCCTATATGAACCACAAAAGCGGTTGCCGAGGAGAGTTTTCTTCTTCCGTCTTCTGCCGCATCGCTTGCGTGTAGCAGAAGTTTAACTGTGTTCGACCGTATTGCGCTATCAACTTTTGAAAACCCGGTTAATAAAAGACCCGATTTCTTAGTGATTGCCAGCGCTTGCAATGCCCGCTCATTCAGCAATTTATCGATCAGCCCCACCAAATCATCGCGGACCTGAACATCTTGCTTGAACGCTTTGGCAAATAACCGTTTCTCAACGGCCTTTTGCACGCTCGACATTTTAGCCTCTACCCAGACACCGCGCCCGGGTAGTGTTTCCTTGAGGTCGGGATAAACTTCATCTCCGGGTCCAATAACGAACCGGATGAGCTTTTCCTTTTCAAGGCGCTCGCGTGAAACGATGCAGCTTCGCGGGTTCAATTCATCATCCCCCTGCTGCTTTTTCATACCAAACGCCCCTGTCCATTCTAAAGGCAATCCAATCTTTTATAAAGATTAGCTTGCTTGCGGCGCTTCTTCTTCACCTTCGGTTTCTTCAATCTCTGGCAATAATTCTTCTGCAGTTACCCAGCCAGCCTGAATTCGAGCTTGCATGATCATTTCTTCTGCATCGGTGCGGGAAATCTTGTAGTCTTTCAAAGTTCCCTCAAAACGCTTGACTTCACCGTCTTTGCGTTCTGTCCAGCCGCATAGATCATCAACAGCACATCCGGCAAAGTCTTCAAGTGATTTTATATCATCTTTACCCAATGTGACCATCATCGCTGAAGTGATGCCGTCCACTTTCCGCAATTCATCGGAAACGCCCAATGCTTTGCGTTCGTCTTCAAGGGCAGCTTCTTGCTTCTCAAGGAATTCACGTGCGCGGGCCTGAAGCTCTTCAGCCGTTTCAGCGTCAAAGCCTTCAATAGAAGAGATTTCGTCTGTATCCACATAGGCAACTTCTTCAACCGAGGAGAAGCCTTCTGAAGCTAGCAGCTGAGCAACCATTTCGTCCACATTAAGCGCTTCAATGAATTTATTAGTGTTCTCGGTAAATTCAGCCTGACGGCGTTCGCTCTCATCCTGCTCAGTCATGATGTCGATGTCCCAGCCAGTTAGCTGAGAGGCAAGGCGCACGTTCTGACCGCGGCGGCCAATTGCCAAAGACAACTGATCATCAGGCACCACAACATCAATACGCTCGGCATCTTCGTCCAAAACGACCTTTGCAACTTCTGCAGGCTGCAATGCGTTCACGATAAACGATGCAGCATCTGGTGACCAAGGAATGATATCAATTTTCTCACCCTGCAATTCGGCCACAACAGCCTGAACGCGTGAGCCGCGCATACCAACACAGGCGCCAACCGGATCAATAGAACTGTCATTGGAAATAACGGCAATCTTCGCTCTGGAACCTGCATCGCGGGCAACGGATTTGATTTCAATCACGCCATCATAAATTTCAGGTACTTCCATGGTGAAGAGTTTCGCCATGAATTGTGGATGGGTACGGGAAAGGAAAATCTGAGGACCACGCTGCTCACGGCGTACATCGTAGATATAAGCGCGAACACGATCGCCGTAACGAAAGTTTTCACGAGGAATGGTTTCATCGCGGCGGATGATTGCTTCGCCTTTACCAAGATCAACAATGACATTGCCATATTCAACACGTTTAACCGTACCGTTGATAACCTCGCCTACGCGATCTTTAAACTCATCAAACTGCTGATCACGTTCAGCTTCGCGAACTTTTTGCACGATCACTTGTTTGGCAGATTGGGCTGCAATACGGCCGAAATCCATTGGAGGAAGCGGCTCTGCAATCTGATCACCCAGTTGCGCATCAGGGTTTTTGTCGCGCGCAAGGTCAAGTGGAATTTGTGTTGTATAGTCTTCGACCTGCTCAACCACTTCCAGCAAACGCTGCAATTTGATATCGCCAGTTTTCGGGTCAATATCAGCTTTTATATTGGTTTCTTGACCATAGCGCGAACGAGCAGCTTTTTGGATAGCATCTGCCATTGCCTGAATAACGATGGTGCGATCAATCGATTTTTCACGCGCGACCGCATCAGCGATTTGAAGCAGTTCCAGCCGGTTAGCACTAACAGCCATAATTATATTCTCCTGTTGGCCCATCTTGTCGCGTCCCATTTCCCGAAGGTCTCCAAGGGGCGCATGATGGTAGTCTGGTTTTCAATTCTTCCCGGCTTAATTGTCCGGGGTTGTCTCTTCATCGTCTTCAATGCCATTTGCCTTGCGCAATGCCTTATCGCGTCTGAGAGCCTCACGGATGAGATCATCAGAAAGCACAAGCTTTGCATCAGCAATATCATTGAAGGTTAAAGTAAATTCGCGCTCTTCGTCACTGGCCGCATCTTCACGGTGAAACAAGACACCTTCGCCATCAACTTTGATGATCCGGCCCTTGAAGCGTTTGCGGCCACGCCCAGATGCATCATTGACCATTTGCGAGGTTTCAAGCTTGGCTACATGCCCTGCCCAGAGATCAAAATCTGACCGTCTTACCAAAGGTCTATCGATACCTGGCGAAGACACCTCAAGATGATAGGCTGCGTTGATGGGGTCTTCCACGTCAAGAATAGGGGAAATCGCATTCGAAACAGCTTCACAATCCGAAACGCTCATAGACCCATCAGGGCGTTCAGCCATGATTTGCAGTGTCAAGCCGTTCATTTGCGAAAGGCGAACACGAACCAGACGGAAACCAAGAGCATGGATATCGGGCGCAATAATAGCGGCGACCTGTGCTTCCTGTCCCTGCTCTGTGATAAATCTGTCGTCGTTCATTCAGTTTCGCCTGTGTGTAAGACCAATAGAGTTGCGATAGGCCTAGTTTTTATTGTCTGTGCTTCAGGCAATAAAAAAGAGCGGGTGCTTTCCAGCTCCCACTCCCTCGGACATCGGAGAATTTGAACTACATATACTGCCAGACTTGCTAAATTGCAAGTGCCGTGAATCTAACTGTGTTTCTCAAAAATCATGTAGCAGGGCGTGCGCCCTTCACGAATGGCTTTTTTCTCATAGCGGGTTGAAATCCATTCTGCCCAGGCTTCATGCCAGTCGGGAGCCTTGTTCGCAGTCCAGTCAAAACCGCCATGATTAAACACATGGCGCAATCCCCAATTCACATAGCTTTCAATATCTGAGGCAAAACGAAATTCACCGCCAGCTTTCAATACTCGGTGGAACCGTTTCACATTGTCTTCGTTCAAAAAGCGCCGCTTCCAATGGCGTTTTTTTGGCCAAGGGTCAGGATATAACAAATCAATGCGTGACAGGCATGCGTCGGGGAGCCATTCCAGCAATTGGGTGGCATCCTCGTCATAGAGCCTAATATTCGTAAGTTTGTTCACCCCAATTGACTGGCTGGCCTTGGCCATTCCGTTGATGAACGGCTCGCAACCTATAAAGCCGATCTCTGGGTGCAGCTTTGCCCGATGGATCAAATGCTCACCACCGCCAAAACCAATTTCAAGAACGATGTTGTCTGGACTATCAGGGAACAATCCATTGAGGGGGCTAGGTGCAGGGACTCCAAGATCAATTTTCAGTTCTGGCAAAAGCGTCACCAACGCTTCGGCCTGCTCATTCTTTAGCGTTTTGGCCTTCCGGCGGCCATAAAAATTGCCAGCCGCCCGTTCTGGATGGCTGGCAATTTCTTGATCGGGAGCGTCTGCCGTCATTGGAAGCCTTAAGCAATCGCTTTCAAATTGGCTTTCAACACTTTGGCGAGGTCAGTTTTTTCCCATGAGAAAGAACCACCGCGACCAGGCTTGCGGCCAAAATGGCCATAAGCAGCTGTCTGAGCATAAATAGGTTTATTAAGATCAAGATGGGTGCGAATACCGCGCGGTGTCAGGTCCATCGATTTTGCAATTGCCTTTTCCAGCATAGCTTCGTCCACGTTTCCTGTTCCGTGGGTGTCCACATAAATGGAAAGCGGTTGTGCCACACCGATAGCGTAAGACAATTGGATCGTGCATCGATCGGCCAAACCACCAGCAACAACGTTCTTGGCAAGATAGCGCGCAGCATAAGCTGCAGAACGATCAACCTTGGTTGTGTCTTTGCCAGAAAATGCTCCGCCACCATGAGGGGCTGCGCCGCCATAGGTGTCGACGATAATTTTGCGTCCAGTTAACCCGGCATCTCCATCTGGACCGCCAATAACGAACGAGCCTGTCGGATTAATATGCCATGCACAATATTCGGCAATCGGAAGATCGCCCAAAGCTTCGTGTATATAAGGCTCAACTACACTGCGTACTTTTTTCGAGTCCCAATCAGCAACCATATGTTGGGTTGAGACCACAATAGCGGTCACTTCTTTTGGTTTGCCATCAACATAGCGAACGGTAACTTGGCTTTTTGCGTCTGGTCCAAGTTGTCCCGCATCGCCTTGTCCAGCATGTCTGGCAGCTGCCATCAATTCCAAAATCTTGTGAGAATAATAAATCGGTGCAGGCATCAATTCAGGGGTTTCGTTACAGGCATAGCCAAACATGATGCCCTGATCGCCTGCGCCTTCGCTACCTTGCTGGTCAGCGGCATTGTCTACGCCTTGGGCGATATGAGCTGATTGAAAATGGAGCAACACATCGATCTTGGCAGTTTTCCAATGAAATCCGTCTTGTTCATATCCAATGCTCTTGATCGCTTTGCGGGCCGCAGATCTGAACTTGGAAGGATTGATGATGTCGTTGCCGTTTTTATCTTTTTTGATAAGCGAAGGAGGAACGCGCACTTCGCCGGCAATAACCACCCGGTTGGTGGTGGCAAGCGTTTCAGCGGCAATACGAACAGACCAAGGGTCCGTTCCAGTTTTCTTTGCTTCGCGGTAGATTAGATCGACAATCTCGTCG
This sequence comes from Nitratireductor sp., assembly GCA_017854535.1. GTDB lineage: Bacteria > Pseudomonadota > Alphaproteobacteria > Rhizobiales > Rhizobiaceae > Salaquimonas. The sequence goes on along the minus strand of JAFMHL010000031.1, from coordinate 26,742 downwards.
GAGATCCGGTCACAGACTTTATCTGGATGGCCTTCCGATACTGACTCGCTTGTAAACTGGTAATTTTGTCTTGCCATCTGAAAGCTCCTTGAGGCGGAATGATCATAAAGAATCTTTAGACCATCCACGAAAAATCAGCCATTTTGTAGCGGCTGATTATCTTAGGTCAACTGAATTAGCTAGATTTCAGAAGGAAATTTGCATCAATCGTTTGCATCAATCGTCTGTGTCATTAGCCAATGCTTTGGCTAATTCCACCAGTTTGCGACGCACTTTTGGGTCTTCAATCTTCACAAATGCACGGTTTAACTGAAGGCCTTCCGAGCTGGAAAGGAAGTCCACAACGTAATTTGTTGAGGTAGCCTCTTCAAATCCTGGCCCACTATTGGGCGAACCCGGAGCATCTTCAAAAAAGAAAGATACAGGCGTGTTTAAGACCCGCGAAATTTCTTGTAGGCGACTGGCACCAACGCGGTTTGCCCCTTTTTCATATTTTTGAATTTGCTGGAACGTAATTCCTAACGCATCGCCAAGTTTTTCCTGGCTCATACCAATCATCGTTCTCCGCAATCGGACACGACTTCCAACATGAATATCAATCGGATTTGGTTTTCTTTTTTCGGTCGCCATATAAGTCTCTTTTCTCCGCGCTGAACTGGCTAAAATGCGCACAGCACGTATTTTGAGTTTTCCATGGCTATGCCAGTGGGTTGGAAAACTCGGTGTGGGGTTTAAGAAAAATCATCCCATCTTGCCAATTGTATAATTGCGCCCATGACAAGACGATATTTCCAGCTCTTTTATGCCCCTTTTATACGAAAAAAGTCAATTCAACGTAACGTAAAGTGGGTGATTTAACAGGTTACGCCGAAAGGTTGAGCGCTAGGATATTGTTATTTTTCGGCGCGTGATAAGCGCCAATAGAAAGAACAGTCCCAATATACCGTAAAAGCCCATATGGCCAAACTGTGAAAAAATGGTAGGAGCGCCAGCCCGGGGCAATTGCGTGTCGATCACGGCCTCAACGCCAAGCCCAGTGCGCTGCAGCATTCTGCCAAATGGATCAATGACTGCAGATATGCCCGAATTTGCAACACGGATAACGGGCAATCCCTCTTCTACAGCGCGCAATATAGATTGACGCAAATGCTGGTAGGGGCCGGGGGTAAAGCCAAACCATCCGTCATTGGTTACATTGACAATCCATTTTGGCCTATTTCCGCTATCAGTCAAAATGCCAGCTTCTTTTTCCAGCACATCGCCTGAAAAAATGATCTCGTAGCAAATCAAAGCCAGCATTGGAAAACCAGATTGTTGAAGAAGCAATTTACGCTCTGAGCCTGCTTCAAAGCCACCCCGCAATTGCGTCAGTTGGCGAAGTCCGATGGCCTCCAGGCTTTCTTGGAATGGAAGATATTCTCCAAATGGTACCAAGTGTGTCTTGTCCGTTGCCTCAACAATCTCACCATTTTCATCAATGACATAGACCGAATTATAGACTTTGCCGTAGACATTGCCTGCTGCTCCCGGTTCTGCACGCATTGCCCCGGTAATCAGCTGTGTGCCTTCGGGCAACATTTCACCAATCATGGTCAATACATCACGGCGCTCGGTCAAAAGGAACGGAAAAGCTGATTCGGGCCAGATCACATAGTCGGTTCCGTTCAAGCTTTCTTGACCAGCTGCCGATGTGGCGTTTGAAAGCGCGGCATAGGTTTTCAATATTTCAGCCTCATGGGCTTCATGAAACTTTGCGCCCTGATCAATATTGGGTTGAACAAGACGAATATTTACATCTTCTTCCAATACGGTTGGATTGGTGGAAAGGCGAAATGCGCCATAAGAAATATGAGCGCCCAAAATTGCCAACACCAAAAGCATTGGAATTTTGCGCGAATATGAAATGCTTTGAGGTGTCGCGAACACAACCAATGGCAAAGCGAACACCAAAAAGGCAATCAGCGTTATGCCATATAAGCCAATGAGTGAACTGCTTTGCATCAACAAGGGATGAACCATCAAGGCATATCCTGGAGCATTCCATGGAAAGCCTGTGAACATAATGCCACGAAGAAATTCGATCAGTCCAAAGGCGCCTGCTAATGCAAATACACGTCCCCAATGATCGTTCCAAAATAATCTGGCAATGATCGCAGCCAATCCCCAATAGACGGCAATAGCGGCAGGCAACAGGATGACTGCAAAAGGCAGCAGCCAAGCAAAGTCTTCAGCTTCAACGAGAAAGGCGTTGCCTATCCACCAAAGGCCAACAAGAAAATATCCGAATCCAAACCACCAACCACACAGAAATGGTTTTTTCATTGCAGCATACCAGCCCTCTTTGCCATCCGCATACACGCCGTCCATGATCCAGACAAATACGGGAAAGGTTATGAAAAGAATTGGAAACAAATCCAGCGGGGCCATGGCAAGCGCTGACAGCAGACCTGTGGTGAACGCAGCAAAATAACGCCGCCATCCAAGGAGCAGAACAAACCAAGCTGCCAAAGGTTCAAGTCTGCTCAAATCTACCCCATACGAATCAGTTGTTTCACCATGCCTAGAGGCATAGTACCCGAAACAACATTGGGGCAAGCAAAACCCGTCTTGAAATAAAGCCTACTAAAACTCTAGCGCTTATTCGCCGGGCTTTAATTTTCTATGGGCAGCTTTTTTCGAAACAACCATTTCAATCAGCTTGATACGCCTAGGGTCAGCTTCACGGATACGGAATTCATACCCAAAAGCATCGACAACTTCGCCTTTTACAGGAACCCGTCCAAGAAGCGAAAAGATCACGCCGCCAATACTCTCGGCATATTCATCGTGATCACCCACTTGAAACTTGCCTTGCAAGACCTCTCGGATATCTTCGATCTCGGCGCGTGCGTCGAGCAGCAAACTACCATCTTCGTTTACGGTTATCAGATCCTCGTCATCATCATGTTCATCTTCAATATCGCCGACAATCAACTCAACAATGTCTTCCAGTGAAATAAGACCTTCAGTTCCCCCATACTCGTCTATGACGAGCGCCATTTGGATGCGCATGGCTTGCATGCGGGCCATCAAATCAGCAGCCATCATGGATGGAGGGGCAAATATAACAGGTCGGGTCAAATTCAATTTGCCCAACTCTTTGTTCAGCTCAACCTTTGTTAAATCCAGAGTCCGTGCATTGTCTTTGCCGCGCTTGCGTCCGGTCGTCGAAATGCGCGTAATATATCCAACCACATCGCGGATATGGATCATCCCTTTGGGGTCATCCAGCGTTTCATTGTAAACGGGCATCCGCGAATGACCTGAACTTTCAAACAGGCTGAGCAAGGCGCCAAGGGTCGTCGTTAATTCCACAGCCTCAATCTCGGCGCGAGGCAGCATAAGGTCTTCCACACGAACATCCTGCAGGCGCAGAATATTATGCAGCATTTGACGTTCTTCAGGGGTGAAGTCACCAACCGCAGTGCTTTCTTTCGTCAAAGCATCGCTAAGGTCTTCGCGCATACTCGTTCTGGTGGTGCGCATCTTACCGAAAAACTGACGCAACCAGGTTGTATCAACTTTGGGTTCTTTGGGTTTTTCAGCAGGCACTAAGTCCATACTGTCTGATTGTGAAGAATCAGGTTCTGATTTTGGGGCCGCTGCGGCCTCGCTTTGGGTCATTGGGTCCTTTGTTTTCTATTGCTGAATTCTAAAACTCATCTGCATCAGGCAATAGATTAATCACTGTTTTCTAAAGATCGTCTTTATATGGGTCTTCGATACCAAGATTTGCAAGAGCCACTGTTTCAAGTGTCTCCATTTGTTCAGCCTCTTCATCGTTTAGATGGTCATAGCCAAAAAGATGTAAAAAACCGTGAATGATCAAATGGGTTAGATGATGTTCAAATGGTTTATCTTGCTCTTCGGCTTCCTTTACCACCGTTTCAAAGGCAAAAACAAGATCGCCGATCATCAAGTCGCTGGGTTGCCCGACTTTAATATCCCCGCCGGGAAAGGACAAAACATTCGTTGGCGTGGGTTTATTGCGCCATTGACCATTTAACTCAGCCATTGCCTTATCATCTGTGAAAACAGCGCTGAGTTCTGCTTGCTCAGGCCATATTAGCTTTGCGCTATCGCCCGCACTTTCAATCGCAGCAGCAATCAGCTGATCGAGTATTGCTTCTTCCGGCCACCCGCCTGCTTCGATAGAAATATCAATATGGGGCAGGGTCATTGTTGCGTGCGTGGCCGGTTTTGGCCGAATTGTGGCGGGTTCTTGGCCTGATTTTTGGAATGTTCATCATAGGCAAGCACAATCTGCATCACCAATCTGTGGCGAACAACGTCAGCGGCGCTAAACACAATTTTCTCAACACCATCAATGCTTGGCAATATATCCATCGCTTCCACCAGACCGGAGATTTGCCCATAAGGTAAATCCACCTGGCTCGGATCGCCTGTAATAATCATTTTCGAGTTTTCGCCAAGACGGGTCAAAAACATCTTCATCTGCATGCTGGTTGTATTTTGCGCTTCATCCAAAATCACAGCAGCATTCGCCAATGTTCTACCTCGCATGAAGGCGAGGGGGGCGATTTCGATCATGCCAGATGTTAGTGCCCGTTCTACCTTATCACCCGGCATCATATCATACAGAGCATCATAAAGCGGACGCAGATAGGGATCGACTTTCTCTTTCATGTCGCCGGGCAAGAAACCAAGACGTTCACCCGCTTCAACAGCCGGGCGACTTAAAATGATTCTATCCACCGCGCCGCGCTCCAAGAGAGAAGCTGCATAGGCAACCGCCAGATAGGTTTTACCAGTACCAGCAGGACCAACGCCGAATATCAGTTCAGCCTTGTCCATGGCACGAATATATTTGTCTTGGGTTTTGGTTCGCGCTTGAACAATCTTTTTGCGGGTACCAATTTGCGCCATGGCAAGGCGTGACGGTTTGTTTTCAATCGCAGGTAATGAAAGCTGGTCTTCGGAAATCGCCATGCGAACCGCGCCCGTCACGTCGCCTTTTTCTATGCTCTCGCCAAGTTCCAGTTTGCTGTAGAGATGCTCGAGCGCCATTCTGCCCCGATGGATTGCCGCTTCATCTCCGGAAAGCAAAACTTCATTGCCGCGCGCCACTGCCTCGATCTCAAGCATGGTTTCCAGCATGGCCAGATATTCATCAAATTGTCCGAAAAGCTGGGTCGCCAAAGAATTATTGTCAAAACTGAGGACAAGGGACTCGGAAGGTTTTTTCGCAGGGGTCTTTTTCTTGGAAGGTTTTGCCGACTTGTCAGTTTTAGTTGTGACGTTCAAATTTGGGTCTCCGAATGTGCTGTTGGGTGCAGTCTATTAGCAATTCTTGCGCTTGTATTTAAGATTTGTCCATACTGTTTCTAGGATCAGATGCGAACCGCATTCAAAGATGCAGGGCCAGCCTCGCTGACTTTGACGCGCAAAGTTTTACTGATTTCTGAAGCATCGCCGCTAACAACAACAGTTTGAAGCCATGGCGAACGACCAAGCACTTGCCCTTCGCGCTTGCCGCGTTTTTCAATCAAAAGATCAATTTCCTTGCCAACGCAGCTTTGATTGAACTCAGTCATCTGCTCACGTAACAGCGCTTGCAATCGTGTCAATCTTTCCGATGCCACTTCGTCACTAACTTGATGATCTAGATCGGCGCCTGGGGTGCCGGGGCGGGGTGAATATTTGAAAGAAAACGCTGATGCGTATTTCACCTGCCGGATTACATCCAAAGTTTCTTCAAAATCTTCTTCAGTTTCGCCAGGAAAGCCTACAATAAAATCACCAGATATCGCCATATCATCGCGGGCTTGGCGCACTCTTTCGATGATCTGCAAATATTGATCTTTAGTGTGGTGGCGGTTCATGGCCTTCAAAATACGGTCTGATCCTGCCTGAACAGGAAGATGCAGATAGGGCATCAGCTTAGGTAGATCGCGATGGGCATCAATAAGGCTTTGCTCCATATCAATGGGGTGGCTGGTCGTATAACGCAGCCGTTCAATGCCATCTATGTCGCTAAGGCGATAAAGCAATTCACCCAGATTCCATTTTTGCCCGTCGAGGCTTCCATGCCATGCGTTGACGTTTTGGCCGAGTAAGGTGACTTCCTTGACACCTGCATCGGCAAGACGGTTCGCCTCATCAAGAATTTGGTTCACCGAACGCGAAACTTCAGCGCCTCTCGTATAGGGCACAACGCAAAATGTGCAGAATTTGTCACAACCTTCCTGCACCGTTAAAAAAGCGGCAAGCCCGCGCGCAATCGTTTGCTTTTTGGTTGGCGCTGGAAGCTTGGCGAATTTTTCCTCGATTTCAAATTCAGTGGAAATAACCCGCTCGCCTTTTTCAGCCCGCGCCACCATTTTCGAAATATCGTGATAGGTCTGCGGTCCGGCTACCAAATCTACAGCTGGCGCGCGGCGCATAATTTCCTTGCCTTCAGCCTGCGCAACACAACCTGTTATTCCGATGGTTACCTGGCGGCCCTGCTTGGCATGCTTTTCCTTTATCTTACGAATACGCCCAACGGCAGAATACACCTTCTCGGCTGCTTTTTCGCGAATGTGACAGGTGTTTAGCAAAACCAAATCCGCATCATTGATATCGTCCGTTTTGACATAGCCATCTTGCGTGAGAGCATCTTCCATGCGCTCAGAATCATAGACATTCATCTGGCAGCCATAGGTTTTCACAAATACCTTTTTCAACGCAGTGCTACCTGCAGCATCATGCTCTTGGTTGTCTGCAACTGCGTCTACTGGTGATGAGACCTGTTCCATATATTCTCGCTTGAAAAGATTGGTGCCCGCTATTGGGTCTTTAAGTTGGCACGGTTCTATCGCCAAGCGCCTTTGATATCAAGGGATGGCGTTTTATCCACTTAAGTCTGGTGGTATTGGCGCCGCAATCGGGCAAAGTCGTCTCTGACAACAGCCTCTATCTGTTGGGCCATTTCCTTGCGTTTTGTGTTTGCGTCAAAGATCAGGCATTCGCCAAAACACACATCAACATCAAAGGCACCCTGTTTTACAAAATTGACCAGATGCGGCAATAGTTCGAGATCTCCGGGCCAAGACGCATAGGTCTGGTGATATCGACCAAGGGGCATTCCGTGTAAAGTATTATAGGCAATTGCCACCGGTTGTATATAAATCTGGTCCACTCCTGATTGGGAAAGCGCCATTTGCGGAGCGCCAAACAAGGCACTCTTAAACCCCAAAAGAGAATTGCCGTTCCCGGTGGTACCTTCAGCAAACAAGACCATTGTATCCCCCTGAACAAGACGTGCAGCTATGGTATCAGCTTGCACCCCCGCGTCACGCTTTCTATCGCGATCAACAAAAACGGTACGCTGCAATCTCGATAAGTAATTAATGCCAGGCCAGGATTTTACTTCGTTTTTTGCAATGAAACAAAGTTCGTCAATGCTACCCAAAACAACAATATCTGACCATGAAACATGATTGGAAACCAACATAAGGGGCCGATCTTTTGTAAAGCCCCCATGCACATGAACGCGAACACCAACAAGTTTTAGCACCATGCGATGCCATAAAATGGGTATCTTTCGGGATAAAGCGGGTGCAAATTTCAAGCAAATCAGTTGCACGGGCACAAGCAAGAGCGTTGCTGGGACTAAAAGTGCGAGAATAAGGATGAAACGCAGTCTCGCAATCAATTGGCTGTTCCTTGAAAAAATTAGGGTCTGGAGCCTTAACTTAGCAATCAGGTTTTACGCGCTTAGGTCAAGTCGCATAATCAGAGCATTGCTGGTTTTCTTGGATAAAACATCGCCGCTGCCGCCAGCCGTCTTTTCGATATCGCTATAATATCCCTTGCGCTCGCCAACTTTGCGAAAGCCCTGACGCTTATATATTTTCAATGCGGGAAGATTGCTTTCGTCAACTTCCAGAAAAATCTCTACTAACCGATCAATCAAACAAAGGCGGATCATTTCCTCCACTAATGCAGAACCGATACCCGCGCTTGTTTTCTCTGGGTCCACGGCCACTGTCAATATTTCCGCTTCTTGTGCGCTGATGCGATACATCAGGAAACCCACTGCCTTTGCCTTCGACGAAGAGGTCTTGGCCACAAGGCATTTCGTGCCCCGATTTGTCAGCATGGATGCAAGAGCATGGGCTGCCCAATTTTGCGAAAAACACTTTTCATGGATATCAGCGCAATCGGCTAAATCCTGAGAAGTTGAAGATTTGATATACACCGTTTCTGGCGTTTTTTTCCAGAACCCGAACATCTATTTCGCCCGTTCCACAGCAAAACCTTTTTGCGGTACAGCATCAGGTTTTCTTAAATAAAGAGGTTCAGGCTTTTTGGCCGTTTCAGTACTTGCCGCGCCCAAACGCGCAACCGTGCTAATAGAAGCGCGAAGATAAGGTTTCTTCTCTAAAGAGTTTTCATCCTGTTCACGATCAAGGATTTGAGCCGCCGCTGATCCACATAAAAGGAAGGGTGAGGATATCGCTCCTAACTCTGTTTTCAGCGCCTCAATATCTGTAACAAAGGGCTCATGGGCTTGGGCAAATTTGGTTTCAAATTCAAACAGACAATAAGCCTGCCCGCGTCCTGCGGTCATTGCCACGCCCAACGCACCAGATTTTGCTCTATTGTCACCGATATCTGCGGAGAACTCGTGCAGGATCGCTTCAAGATTGCTGACACCTACAACTGGAATGTTCAGCCCCACACCAAAGCCTCTGGCAGTGGCAACCCCAACCCGAATACCTGTAAAGCTTCCAGGGCCTGTGGCCGTAACGATCCGGTCAATATCCTTGTAAGAGATATGCGCCAATGCCATCACATTGGTAATGATGTCCATCAATCGCTCAGCGTGACCTTTACCGATTTCTTCGCTAATCTCACCCAGCACAACATCGCGTTCGCTGTCATACAAACAGGCCGAGCAAGCAGTTCCAGCAGTATCCATCGCAAGGCAAATCATGGGATCACTATGAAGGACAGCAAAAGGGCGGAATATTGGCAAATGGTATCAGAATTGGTCCATTCACCAATAGCAAAAGCAGCAATTTTCGAAGTCGGGATTAGACCGCTTCTACTTCCGCAACTTCAGGAATGAAATGGCGCAGGAGATTTTGTATGCCATGCTTCAATGTAGCTGTGGATGATGGACATCCAGCGCATGCGCCTTTCATATGAAGATAGACGATGCCTTCGCGAAATCCGCGAAATGTGATGTCGCCGCCATCTTGAGCAACAGCAGGTCTAACGCGCGTATCCAGCAATTCTTTGATCGTATTGACGATTTGTGTATCGCTTTCTTCAAAAAACTCTTCGCCCGATTCAGGGGCAACGCCGTTTTCAACCATCACCGGGTGACCCGCCATGAAATGTTCCATGATGGCGCCAAGAACGGCTGGCTTTAAATGTGCCCAGTCGAAGCCGTCAGCATCATTGTCATCTTTGGTGATCGTGACAAAGTCATAGCCAAAAAACACGCCCGTCACGCCTGGAATTTCAAACAATTTGGTTGCCAAAGGCGAAACGGAAGTATCATCGCCAGCACGAAAATCAGCTGATCCGCTTTCTAAAACGGTTTTTCCCGGAAGGAATTTCAAGGTAGCTGGATTTGGAGTAACTTCAGTTTGGATAAACATGGCGTTTCCTTTCGCAGGCTCAACCCGCAATTGCCCAATAAAGGCCTATTGGAATCATTCTAAGAGAGGAAATAGGCGCTGGCAAGGCTCCTATCAAGATGCCAGCGGCCATAATCGCCTAATAATCACGATAAAAACCCAATGATCGCTTTCACTTCTTTCATGGTTTCCTCTGCGATCGCTCGTGCGCGGTCAGCGCCATCTCTCAATACAGCATCTACGGAAGTCGGATCATCCATCCAGCGGGTCATTTCAGCGCTAATGGGTGCAAGCTTTTCAACGGCCAGTTCTGCAAGGGCAGGCTTGAACGCAGAAAACTCTTTACCGGCGAATTCGCTAAGTATTTCTGCTTTTCCGGTTTCAGCCAAAGCAGCATAAATACCAACCAGATTGTCCGCTTCAGGGCGCGCTTTCAATTCTTCCAGGGTTTCGGGCAATGGAGCAGGATCTGTCTTTGCTTTACGGATTTTCTTCGCAATCGTATCCGCATCATCGGTCAAAGTAATTCTTGATAAATCAGAGGGGTCTGACTTCGACATTTTTTTAGCACCATCACGTAATGACATAATGCGTGTGGCAGGGCCTTCAATGATCGGCTCGGTTTGTGGGAAATAACTTTCTCCATGACCCTGCGCAGTAATTTGCTTGGAGAAATCATTGTTAAACTTAGCGGCAATATCGCGCGTTAGTTCAAGATGCTGTTTCTGGTCATCCCCAACAGGCACATGGGTTGCGCGATACAATAGGATATCAGCAGCCATCAAGGTTGGATAAGAGAACAAGCCAACGGACGCGTTTTCCTTGTCTTTGCCTGCCTTTTCCTTGAACTGCGTCATCCGGTTTAACCATCCCATACGCGCCACACAGTTAAACACCCATGCCAGCTCCGCATGTTGGGCAATTTGACTTTGGTTAAAGACAATATGTTTTCTAGGATCAATTCCAGATGCCAAAAACGCAGCGGTTACTTCGCGGATATTTTTACCCAGTTCGGCAGGGTCTTGCCAAACGGTTACGGCGTGTAAATCAACCACACAGTAAATACACTCATGGCTGTTTTGCAGAGCTACGAATTTGCGGATCGCACCCAAATAGTTGCCAAGATGCAAATTGCCTGTTGGCTGTACGCCCGAGAACACACGGTTGGAAGGTTGTGTCATAATAATTCCTGTAAACTGAGATAGATCGCAATTGCGGTGGAACGCATGCGATACGATTATTTTCGAGCGCGTTATGAAGTAGCTAACAGCCGATTACAAGCACAAGCCTTTATCAAACCTGTTTTTTGCGCCGTCTCAACAGTCGCATAAGTTGGTCACGTGGTATTGCGCCTGTCAGCACAACAACACTGAGATAAATCAAAGCAGCAGCAAAGATGATGCCCAGAATAGTTACAAGCCGGATCAGGGCGCCTGAAGCCATCAATTGTTCTGCCAATGCGATTTGTCCAAAATAAACGACCAGCCCCATCAAAAGACCAGCCAAAAGGATGAGGCCAATATTCCTGAATGTAATGGCCTCCATTCTGAAATGGTTGCGCCAATATAAATGTCCGCCCAACAAGAAGGCATTGGCCCAGCTGGCGATAGAAAACGCCCAACCAAGCCCGACAACGCCCATGCGCTCAAAAAGGTAAAGCGCCAAAATTATGTTGATGGTAGCGTTTACCCCTGAAAACCACATAGGGGTCCGCATGTCTTTTCGGGCGTAGTAGGAGGGTTGGAAAATCTTGGTCAAAACCACAGCAGGCAGGCCTACGGCAAAGGCCGACAATACACTGGCTGTGATAATTGTCAGATCTCTGGTGAAAGCGCCGCGTTCATAGATCAGAGCAATCAATGGCTCCGGCATGATGTATAAGCCAATCGCGGCAGGAACCATCAGCCCAAGACCGAATTCCAAACTACGATTTTGAAGCTTGAGCGACTCGGTCTTGTCTTGAGCAGACAAAGCGCGGGATAGCTCTGGCAACAAAACAACACCGATGGAAACCGCGATAATACCCAGAGGCAATTGCATCAAACGGTCGGCATAATTGATGATCGAAATCGCACCATCTTGTCCCGATGCGATGATCTGGCCAACCAGCAGATTTACCTGCGTGATGCCAGCGGCAATCGCTGTTGGTACAGCTAAGGTTACAAGCCTTCGCACAGGTTTGGAAAAACGCGGAAATCTTAAGGAAAGCGGAAAGCCTTCTTTTTTGATGCCGTAAGTAAGCAGCGCTATTTGCAACAAACCGGATAGGGTCACACCATAGGCCATGGCGACACCCAATTCACGGTCTTCTAACCCAACATAGCCGCTTGCCAGCAACACGCCGATAAAAACGATATTCATGATGACGGGCGCTAAAGCAGCTAGGAAATATCGTCGAAATGAATTCATTATACCTGAAAACATTGCGACAACGGACATGGCCGTCAAAAACGGAAACATGATGCGCGTTAACAAAACGGTTAATTCAAACTTGGCCGGGTCGTCAGCAAATTTAGGCGCGATAATGGTTGAAACCAGAAACGGCATGAAAATCATTGCCAGCGCAGACAGCGCCAAAAGGATCGCCAAAAGGCTGGCTAAAATTTCTTCAGCAAATTTGCGGGCGCTAGCTCTATTCCCTGTTTCCAATTCGCTGGAAAAGAGCGGAACAAAAGCCGTGTTGAAGGCCCCTTCAGCAAATAGGCGGCGAAAAAGATTTGGAAAGCGGAATGCTGCGTAAAACGCATCTGCAACGGGACCGGCGCCGAGCGTTCCTGCGATCAGTGCTTCACGAACAAACCCCAAAACGCGGCTTGCCATGGTCGCCGAGCCGACAGAGAAAAATTTTCCGATCAATCCCATAATTTATTGCTCGCCCAATCCACCTACGCTGGAATCTTTTGTATAATGTCACTTTTCGTCGAACCAACGCCTGACTTGATGGCTGATATCAAAGCGTCAACAATTTTTAGCTGTCGACTTTCCAACTTGATTTTGTCGCCTAACAAATCTGTGACGTAAAAACTATCTATTACCTTTTCGCCAAAGGTGGCAATCTGGGCTGAGCCGATATTCAAGTTCAGTTCTGAAATTGTGTAGGTAATGTCTGATAAGATGCCCGGCCTATCAAGACATTGCACCTCTATGACCGTAAACGCATCAGATAAATCATTGTTGATCTGGATGTTTGGCGGAATTGAGAAGGCCTTTGATACGCGTTTTGCGCGGGTGTTTGGTGCGAACAATTGTTTAAACGGCAGGTCGCCCGTCAGCGCATCGCGAATATTTTTACAAACTTTGTTGGCCCGCCTGATTTCATCTTCATTTTTATCATGTTCTCGGTTGATGAAAATCGAATCCAATGCGCGCCCGTCGCGTGTTGTGTGGATTTTTGCGTCAACAATATTCGCGCCTGCAGCCGAGCAGGCCCCAGCAATAATAGAAAGAAGCTTTGGGTGATCAGGGGTAAGCACGTTGATCTCTGTAATAGCCTCAAACTCTTTGGTGTGAACTTGTGTTGAAATCAATTCGCCCTTTTGCTTTGCCTCCCGCAACAGGTCCATGTGCCGTATCTGGTTTTCTATGGGTGTTGAAAGGAAATACGGATCATAATGCAAATCCAACAGTTTCTTTTTCTCATCCTCATCCCAATTGGATAATATTTGAGAAAGTTCTTCCTTAGCCGCAGCAACGCGTCCAGCCTGATTAATTTTCGAAAAGCCTCCCGTTAAAAGCGGCTCAGTTTCATAATAGAGCGTCCTAAGTAGTTGGCCCTTCCAACCGTTCCAAACGCCCGGTCCAACTGCGCGAATATCGCAAACAGTCAGGATTAGCAGATAACGCATTCTGTCCATGTTCTGAGCGGCAGCAGCGAAAGTCTCGATGGTTTTGCGATCACTCAAATCACGCGATTGAGCTGTAAGGCTCATGGTCAAATGTTCTTCAATCAACCATGCAACCAATTCAGTGCGCGCTTTGCTAAAGCCTAATCTTGGACAAAGTTGGCGAGCAATTTTAGCGCCAGCAATAGAGTGATCTTCTTTGCGGCCCTTCGCAATATCGTGGATGAGCAACGTTAGATATAAAAGCTCTCGGTCCTCAACTTCTGGAAGGATGCGTGCAGATAATGGATGCTCGTCCGCAATGGATTTATTCTCGATGTTAGACAAGACCCCAACGGCACGGATCAAATGTTCATCAACCGTATAATGGTGATACATATTAAATTGCATCATCGCCACGATGCGCCCAAAAGCTGGGATGAATTTACCTAGCACGCCTGTTTCATTCATTTTGCGTAGCAAAGTCTCAGGATTGTTTCTGGTGGTGATGATTGCCAAAAATATTCGATTGGCCTCTTCATTGGACCGCAGTTTCTTGTCGATCAGATGAAGCGAATTGGTAATCAGATATCGCGCATCTGGATGAATATCGAGATTGTTGTCATCGGCAAGTTTAAAGAGGCGAATGAGATTTACGGGATCGCGTTCGAAGGATTTTCCATCTACGGTGTTAATTCGGCCATTGTCGTCAATGAAATCTTTTGATCCGGCAATCTTGCGTTTTGAATAACGTATGGATCGGATAAGCCCATTGATTCCCGTTACGGATTTAGCATGTTCTTCTTCCAGCTTGGCGCAGGCGATTAGCGTCAGGTCTCCGACTTCTTTCGCCGTCAAAAAGTAATGCTTCATAAAACGTTCAACGTTTAACAGGCCGCCATGGCTGACATATCTAAGACGCTCGGCCATTTCCCGCTGAATATCAAAAGTCAATTTCTCATCAGGTCGCCCCGTTAGAAAATGCATGTGGCAACGTACTGTCCAAAGAAATTTCTCGGCCTTCTTGAAGCGTTTGAATTCGTCAATGGAAAAAAGGCCTGCATCAACAAGATCGCGTTGGCGTTCCACCTGATAAAAATATTTGCCTATCCAAAACAGCGTATGCAAATCGCGCAAGCCGCCTTTTCCGTCCTTGATGTTCGGCTCAACCAGATACCTAGAAGCACCCGTCTTTTTATGGCGCTGGTCCCGTTCGGCAAGTTTTGCGTCGATAAACTCGCGGGCAGTTTTGGCAATAATCTCTTTTGAAAAACGCTGGATTAGTTCGCTGAACAGCTCTTTATCACCATGAACGAACCGCGCCTCCAAGACCGAGGTCCTGATCGTCATATCGGCTTTTGATTGGCGTAGGCATTCTTCAATATTGCGGGTGGCATGGCCAACCTTGAAACCCATATCCCAAAGGAAATAGAGGACATATTCAATGACTTGCTCGCACCATGGGGTTTGCTTAAATGGCAGAATGAATAGCAAATCGATATCAGATTGCGGCGCCAGCGTTCCCCGTCCATAGCCGCCCACAGCCGCAACGGCCAATCGTTCGCCGCTGGATGGGTTTTGACTCTTGTATAAATGAGAAATTGCAAAATCGGCAATCGCACGAATTAACGTGTCCTGCAGCTCCGAAAGCCGGATTGCGCATTTGGTCCCGTCCCGGTCTTCAAACAATAATGCCTCAGCCCTTTTGCGGCTGTCTTTATACAATTGCTTGAATAAGTTTAAAAGTTCCAGTCGGAAGGCATCAGAACTGATCGCATCGCCGCTTTGCTCTGCCAAGGCATCTATTTGCGCTTGGAGAGCATTTTTATCCAGTAACGATTTAGGTCGCGAGATTTTGGCCATAGGCAAGCTCTATCGGATTTGCCTGACCTTTGGCAATCATTTCTCGCCGTCTGTGTCCTCTGTAGGCTCGTCAACGACAGCTGCAACTTTCGGCCCACCCTTGGAAACACCAACCATAGCAGGACGCAAACAACGATTGCCAATGGCAAACCCGTCCTGAACCACTTGCAAAACCGTATTATTTGGAACTTCGGTGTTTGGAATTTCAAACATTGCCTGATGCATATTTGGGTCGAATTTGTCGTTTATTGGCGAGATTTTTTTGACGTTATATTTTTCCAGCGCCTGCAGCATGGTTCTCTGCGTTAGTTCCACGCCTTCTATCAGGGTTTCAACGCTTTTATCGCCGCCTGATTTAGCTTCTTCAGGAATGGCATCCAGCGCGCGCGTAAGATTATCAGCAACGGACAACATTTCCCGGGCAAATCCGGCTATGGAATATTCGCGGGCATCAGCAACATCTCGCTGTGTGCGACGGCGAAGATTTTCCATATCCGCATGGGCGCGCATGAAATTGTCTTTCAATTCCTGCTTTTCGCCTTCTAACCGGTCAAGCTCTGCGGAGAGAAACTCAACCGGATTGGAAAACCCACCTTTGGCAGCTTCCGCAGCCAATTCCATTTCGGCTTCTTCGGGAGAAAGTATCGATTCCACTTGTTCATCTTCAGCTTTCGCTTCCTGTTCCACGCCGTTTTCATTCTCTTCAGGTTTGTTTTTCATCTCGTCCATATGTCCCATGTGTAAATTGCCCACGCGATGTCCAGGTTAGGGGTTCATCTGTGTTGTTCAGGCCGCGAAAGCACTAATTGTCTTTTGCCGCGAGAACTTAAGTTAATTGGTTGGCACGGATATCAGGGTGCGGGGTGTAAAAATCAACCCCTTAAGGGCGCAAAATTGGCGGATAGTTGGTTTTCGGCCAACAAAGTGAATTTGATTTGGCGATTCATCGAAACCATCAATGCCAATCCCTTAAGAATTACGAAGCATCTTGCCTACAACAGTGGCCGTATAGTCCACCATTGGAACAATCCGCGCATAGTTCAATCGCGCAGGCCCGATAATACCCAGCGCGCCAATCACCTTCTGGTCCTGGTCTTTATAAGGGGCAACAATCAGCGATGAGCCGGATTGAGAAAATAAACGGCTTTCGGAACCGATGAAAATTCGAACGCCTTGTCCATCCTCCGTCAGATTAAGCAGCCTGATCAAACTATCTTTGGCTTCCAGATCATCGAAAAGCTGTTTTACCCGACCAAGATCCTCTTGCGCTTGCAAATTGCTGAGAAGGTTCGAATGCCCTGTAACGATGATACGGCCATTATTAGCCTCATGGGTTCCGCTCCAAACGGCAATGCCCTCATCCACCAGTTGCTGAACCAATATGTCCAGTTCCGCCCGCGTTTCATTATGCATGCGTTCCATTTGCAGGCGTGCTTCGCTAAGGGTTCTGCCAGCGATTTTCGCATTGGTATAATTTGCCGCTTCAACCAGGGATGAGGCAGTCACACCAGCGGGCAGGGAAATGATGCGATTTTCCACATGGCCATTTTCACCGACGATCACAACCAACGCTTTGGTTGGCTCAAGCCTGACAAATTCAATATGCTTTAAGCGTAAGTCCTGTTTTGCGCTCGCAACCAAGCCAGCTCCCTGAGTGAGGCCAGAAAGCAATTGGCTGGCTTCGGTCAATATGGTTTCGAGCGTCCGCCCATGGCCGCTGGCTCTGACTTGCGAATCGATAGAATTTCGATCTTCCTGCGAAACATCTCCAATTTCCAAAAAACTGTCGACGAAAAACCGAAGGCCAATTTCCGTGGGCAAACGCCCCGCGCTGGTATGGGGTGCATAAACCAGTCCCAAATGCTCAAGATCGCTCATCACATTACGGATAGAGGCTGCCGATAATCCATCGGTGAACACCCGCGACAAATTACGAGACCCCATCGGCTCACCTGTCTCGAGATAATTTTCAACGATCAGCCGAAAAATATCGCGCGAGCGTTTATCCAGATCATCCATCAATGGGTTGGGCGGGCGAAGGCCCGTAAATGGTTTTGTCATGAGGTTAAATATAGCTTTAAGAGTGAGCGATGCAATGGTGTTGTAGAGCGAAAAGCGTCCGGAATAAAAACCATTGGTACAAAATTCGGTTCAACATTGCTCTTGAGATAGTTTCCCGTTAGAAGCGGCGAACATCAAAATCGACATCCCAATTGAGTTCAGACCTTAGCCAAACAGAAAGAAGATTTTTCATGCGCCCGTCCAAAAGAACGCCTGATCAGATGCGTGATGTAACCATCGAGCGTGGATTTTCACTTCACGCTGAAGGTTCATGCCTGATCAAATTCGGCAACACACATGTACTTTGCACAGCAAGCCTTGAAGATCGTGTGCCGCCGTGGTTGCGCGGAGCAGGCAAAGGTTGGGTGACAGCAGAATATGGCATGTTGCCCCGCTCGACCCATAGCCGTATGCGCCGCGAGGCAACGGCTGGTAAACAGTCAGGTCGTACACAAGAAATATCCCGCCTGATTGGCCGCTCACTGCGCGCCATTGTGGATTTGGAAGCCCTCGGCGAACGTCAGATCACTGTGGATTGCGATGTCATTCAAGCCGATGGCGGAACCAGAACAGCATCCATCACTGGCGGCTTTATTGCCCTTAAAGAATGCATCAATTGGATGAAACATCGCGGCATGGTTCAAGACCATGTTTTGACCGACAATGTTGCTGCCATTTCATGCGGAATTTTTGAAGGCACACCTGTTCTTGATCTGGATTATGATGAAGACAGTAATGCTGAAACAGACGCAAATTTTGTCATGACCGGAAGCGGTGGATTGGTTGAAGTTCAAGGAACTGCTGAAGGCAAGCCGTTTAGCGAAGACGAATTTGCACAACTGATGGGCCTTGCAAAATCCGGGATTGCTGATCTGGTTAAGATGCAGAACGCAGAATAACGGAGCTTATCTTGCGCCTTCTTGAAACACGCGAAATCGTCGTTGCTACCCATAATGCTGGCAAGGTCGTCGAGATCAATGAGTTGATCCATCCCTTTGGTCTGGTCGCAAGATCAGCCAAAGAGCATGGCTTGGCGGAACCTGTGGAAGACGGCGATGCGTTTGAGGCCAATGCCTATACCAAGGCATTTGCAGCCGCCAGCGCAACAGGGCTTCCGGCACTATCAGATGACTCGGGCCTTTGCGTCGATGCTTTGGGTGGAGAGCCGGGGGTTTACACAGCCGATTGGGCTGAAAAAGAAGATGGTTCAGGACGCGATTTTTTGATGGCAATGGAAAAGGTCGAGGCAGCGCTTGAAAAGAAGGGCGCAACGAACTTTGATCAGCGCACAGGTCGTTTCGTTGCCGTTCTATGTTTATGCTGGCCAGATGGCCACGCTGAATATTTCAGAGGCGAGGTTGAAGGCAATCTTGTCTGGCCTCCAAGGGGCGGCAGTGGCTTTGGTTATGATCCAGTATTCCAGCCCCAAGGCTATGACGTGACTTTTGGTGAAATGACATCAGAGGAAAAACACGGCACCGGGCCAATAGCCACTCAGGGAGAAGCAGGCCGCGCTGATTTAGGCCTTTCCCATCGTTCAAGAGCCTTTGCAAAACTGGTCAGCCAATGCCTTGAACCATCGGGTTTGAAACCCTCTGCCGCTCAATGATTTCACCTTATCACAACAAGGGCGATGCATTTGCGGTCTATGTTCATTGGCCGTTCTGCGCAGCCAAATGCCCCTATTGTGATTTTAACAGCCATGTGCGCCACAAGCCTGCAGATCAGGAAATCTATGTTGAGGCTTATAAACGCGAAATCGCTCATATGGCATCGCTTGTTCCTAATCGCCATGTGACTTCAATCTTCTTTGGCGGCGGCACGCCTTCCCTGATGGAGCCTGAAACAGTAGGCATTATTATCGATACGATCTCTTCCCATTGGTCGATTGACACCAATGCAGAAATTACACTCGAAGCAAATCCGACCAGCGTTGAGGCGCGTCGCTTCAAAGGCTATCGCCAGCGCGGGGTGAACCGTGTTTCGTTGGGTGTGCAATCTCTTCGCGATGAGCAATTGAAATTTCTGGGGCGGTTGCATTCGGCCGAGGAAGCCAAAGCAGCGGTGGCTCTGGCAAGAGAAATTTTTCCGCGCCTTTCCTTTGATCTGATTTATGCCCGCCCGCAGCAAACGCCTGACCAGTGGGCTAAGGAACTGGAAGAGGCTATTGCCTTGGCGGCAGATCATCTCTCGCTTTATCAGTTGACCATTGAAGAGGGCACGCCGTTTTACGATCTGCATCGCAAAGGCAAATTTACCGTGCCCGACTCTGACCAGTCAGCAGAACTGTTCGAACTAACCCATGAAATCACATCATCCCATGGATTACCTGCCTATGAGATTTCTAACCATGCAGCTGAGGGCCAAGGCTCACTCCATAATTTGACCTATTGGCGCTATCAGGATTATGCAGGCATTGGCCCTGGGGCTCACGGGCGATTGACCATCAATGATAAAAAGCACGCAACGGTGTGCGAGAAAAATCCGGAAATCTGGTGGCAAAAAGTTATGGCAAGCGGTGAAATATCCGGTCATGGTATGCGCGAGATGGAAGCATTGGCTGGACAGGAAACGGCCGATGAAATGCTTTTGATGGGGCTTCGTTTGCGCGAGGGTATTGACCCAAAGCGTCACGAAAAAATGGCGGGAACGCCGCTCAATAAAACCAAGATCAAAGAATTGTCAGAGCTTGGATTTCTGGAAATATCCAATACAGGCAATCTTCGCTCAACCCAACAAGGCGCGATGGTTTTAGATGCGGTAGTTGCCGATCTGGCTAGCTAGTTATCTTCCAAGGCTTGTCAACTTCCAGAAAAGCTCGTTGGTGCAGGGCTCACCGGACGACCAGCGCCGCCAGTCACTTTGTAAACTGCAAGGCCGCGTTCTGCAGTGCCGTCAGCTTTGAACCTGAAGATACCGTTGATACCGGCAAATCCGCGACGATCTTCAATCGCAGTTGGCTGGAATGCGCCAGTAGCACCTTTGCTGGAAATCAGGCTCGATACCAGTGTTATTGAATCGTAACCAAGCGCTGCAAAAACACCGGGCTGTGTATTGTAGGTCGTCTGATAGCGGCTGGCAAATGCATTAAAATTGGTAATGTCGCGTCCAGTATAAAGAGCGCCCTCGAGTTCAGGTTTATCGAACTTTACTGACTCCCATTGGCCTGAGCCAAGCACCTGTTTGTTTGCCAATTCGACACCGGCACGTTTCAATCCAGAAAGAATTGCGCCAGGAATTTGTCCACCTTCAGGAATGTAGATCGCATCTGCCGCCGTTATCGCCACAGCAGCTTCCCGCACTGCAGTTTCAATTCCAGGGCCAGAAAGTTCATATTTTGTGATGTTGATATTAGCACCTGCACCGCCAGAAAGTTGACGCAATACAGTTTCTTGCAATCCACCAATGACATTGTTGGAGAGGAATGCGTGAATGTTTCGTTTCCCTAATGACAGCGCATAATTCATCATGCGAATGGTGTCGGCCTGTTGGGTATAAGAAAGAAGATATACGCCGCGTCTAGCCACGGAAACATCGTTTGAAAAAGCGATCATAGTCCGCCCGGCTGGAACAGCAATGCCGGATGCCGCGCTCACGGAGCTTGAAAACAACGGGCCAACAATTGCGGTTGAACCCTCAGCAACCGCCTCAGATGTTGCGCCTTGCGCATCAGCAGCTTGTCCTTTTGTATCCTTGATAACCAGTTGAATGGTGTTCTGGCCAAAATCTTGAAGTGCCAGCAAAGCCCCATTTCGGATTTCATTGGCAATTGAAGCTGCATTTCCCGGCGCCGTCTTTGGCACCAGCAAGGTAATGCGAGTTTGCCCTTGGCCAAACACTTCGCCTTTGGGATCTGGAGACAAAGTAATTTGCTGGGTGTTATTGGTGCTGGAAAGGCCTTCGGTTGCGCCGTTAAGCCCTGAAGACTGACAAGCGGAAAGACCGAAGCCCATAGCCAGAATTATAGCCAGTTTTTTTCCCGAAAGGGCGTTTACCGCATCGTTCATTCTGTTGCTAAATGCAGCAGATCTTGTTCCAAAACCCATTAGCCCGCGTCCCTGTATGTTTCCCCATGGTAAGGTGAAGTTTGCCTTACCATAGTTTTGCGCTCTGCGTTAACCCATAAAAACGTCAAAGTTAAGCAATGAAGAGTTTTTTCTCACATAATAATAATTATTGGGGCGGTTTAGCGGCTTGGCTAATTCACTAATTTATTGCTTAACCGCAGGCACTAACCTTTATACCACTCTTTGCCTTTGAGCGTTTTGTCGTTAAAGCTGGCCTATTAAAAGCACATGCTAAAAGATGAAAACACAGTGTATGCGCATCAGTGGGAAAAATAAGAATGGCAGCTAGAACCGGCACCTATATGATCGGCCCAAATGAGTATTCTGCTGCAAAACCTGTTGCTGGATTGTATGTGGTTTCTACACCCATAGGCAATCTCGGGGACATGACGATCCGGGCCTTGGAGATTTTAGCAGGGGCAGACATTGTGGCCTGCGAAGACACGCGCGTAACCGCAAAACTTCTCAATCGATATGCGATCTCTGCCAAGCGCAAAGCCTATCATGAGCACAATGCCGATCATGAAGGCCCACTGCTTTTGCAGGCCATCGCTGAGGGAAAAGTTGTAGCGCTCGCAAGCGATGCAGGAACGCCGCTTATTTCTGATCCGGGCCAACGACTGGTAGCAGAAGCCAAAAAACAAGGTCTTCCAGTGTTTCCCATTCCAGGCGCATCGGCGCCGATTGCCGCTTTGACAGCCAGCGGATTGCCAACTGATTGTTTCACCTTTGCAGGGTTCTTGCCCTCAAAAAAAGGTCAGCGCATTACCACATTGCAATCCTTTAGAGGTCAAAGCGGTTTGCAGGCTGGGACGCTGATGTTTTTTGAAAGTCCGTCCCGCCTGACCAATGCCTTGGAAGACATGATTGAAGTTTTCGGTGAAAACCGCGAGGCCTGTATTTGCCGTGAGCTTACCAAGATGCATGAAGAAGCGCGCAGGGGAAGTCTCGCTGAATTGTTGGAGCATTACAGCGAACATCCGCCAAAGGGTGAAATTGTCATCGTGCTTGCGCCGGAAACGCAAGGCGAAGCGCCAGATGCCGATACGGTTCTGGCGGAGCTGCTGGAAACCATGAGCGTTAGCCGTGCGGCTTCGGAAGCGGCCAAACTCACAGGCCTCACCAAACGCGATTTATACAGCCGTGCCTTGGAAATCGCTGCCGCAAAATCCGGTGATTAGGGCGACGACATTCATGGCTAAATCCACGTCTCAAACATCAAGCAGAAAAAAGGCCCAGCGCTACGGTCATTTCAGCGAGGCTTTGGCAGCGTTTGCTCTGCGCCTGAAGGGTTATAAGATTCTTGAGCGTAATTTCAAAACCAAGGCAGGTGAAATCGACATTATCGCCCGCAAAGGCGATCTAATAGCGATTGTTGAAGTAAAGGCTCGCCGCGATCTGAATCAGTCTGTTGATGCGGTTGGTTATCAAAGCCAGCAACGCATCAAATCTGCCGCCAATTGGTGGTTGGCCGGACGCAAGGATGCCCATCTTGTTTCCCTGCGCTTTGACATCATCGCCGTTCAACCCTGGAAATGGCCAACCCATTTGGAAGATGCTTTTTGATTGGTCCCACTATCCAAGAGATGTCTTGTAGTGACAGGGGCGAACAAGTCTAGTATTCGAAATGTTACCAATTCTATAAATGAAAGCCTTATCCATGCCAGCCAAAAAACCCCTCAAAATCGGCGTCCAGATGGACCATATCTCCACGGTCAATATTGTCGGGGATTCGACCTTCGCCATCTGTTTGGAAGCAAAGGCGCGCGGCCACGAGCTGTATCATTTTACGCCCGATCGGCTGCAACTGCGCGGCGGCGTTGTGAGCGCTGAGATTGAGGCGCTGGATGTGCGTGATATCGAGGGTGATCATTTCACCCTCGGGCCAAAAACCCTCACCGATCTTTCAACGCTCGATGTCATTCACCTGCGTCAGGATCCGCCCTTTGACATGAGCTATATCACCAACACCCATCTGCTGGAGCGACTGCACCCAAAGACGCTGGTCGTTAACAATCCGCGCTCGGTTCGTAACGCCCCTGAAAAAATCCTCGTCATGGAATATGCCGATCTGATGCCGCAAACGCTGATTACCCGCGATGCGTCAGCGATCAGGAAATTCCGCGCTGAATTTGGCGACATCATCATCAAGCCGCTTTACGGCAATGGCGGAGCGGGCGTTTTCCGCGTCACCAAAGAAGACGAAAATCTGTCGTCTATTCTCGAAATGTTTTTCGGCATCAACCGCGAACCGGTGATTGCCCAGCAATATCTCAAAGATGTGCGCAAAGGCGACAAGCGGATCATCCTCGTTGATGGTGAACCCGTTGGGGCAATCAACCGCGTACCGCCCGAAGGCGATGCCCGCTCCAACATGCATGTGGGCGGCGTTGCCAAACACACGGAACTCACGGACCGTGAGCGCGAAATCTGCACCCGCATCGGCCCCATGTTGAAGGAGCAAGGCTTTATCTTTGTCGGCATCGATGTGATCGGCGATTATATGACCGAGATCAACGTCACCTCCCCAACGGGTATCCGCGAAGTAAAGAAATTCTCCGGCACGGATATCGCCGCGCTCATCTGGGATGCGATTGAAAAGAAGGTCTGAATGAAAATGCAAAACAGGAAACACATAATGACCCTCACCAAAACAGCCATGGCTTTGCTTGTTTCTGTTTCAGCGTTTTCAGCCGCCCCATCGCCAGCAAAAGCCCAATCTCAGGCCCAGTCAGATTTTGAGGCTTCGCTCTGCGAGGCGGCAAAAACAAACCGCATGATCGAGCTGGTCTATGACAAGGATGTGAGCAAAGGCTGCCTTCCGCGTTTGGTCGATGTGCATCAGGTCGCCATCGGCAATAACGGCCAGATGTATATGCATGGCTGGCAAAGCCGCGGCTGCACTAAGGGGCGCGATTATGCGGCAGAACGGATTTTCCGGTTTGACAAAATCAAGTCCGTGAAACTCATTCAAGGCTCGTTCGATGAAAAATCCCAATCGGTCAAAGCCGAGGGCTGGGATGGGTGCATTGGCACCAATTGCTTCATCAAAGAAAATATCTGCGAATAGATCTTGAACGCGGCCCCGCCCGCTCTGGCACATCCATGAAAATCAAAGCGCTGAACTTCTTGTCCGTGAAAGGCGTTCCTGTTTTATTTTGGAGTTCGCCAAAAGCCCTAACGCTCAAGCCCCCCTTCATCTCCATGGTGTTTCTGGTGGTCGGCCTCACGCTGTTTGGCATCGGCGAAGCCCTGTTAATCGCTGCTGGCGCTGGCGTTAGCCCATGGACGGTTTTCGCCCAAGGCATCACCAATGTCACCGGCTGGAGCATCGGCTTTGCCACCTTCGTAATCAGCATCAGTGTTTTGATTTGTTGGGTGCCGCTCAAGCAAACCCCGGGCATCGGCACAATTTTAAACGCGATCATCATCGCGCTGGTGCTGGAATTTTTGCTGCCCTTTCTGCCGCGGTTTGAAAACCCGATGCTGCAATTGGGCGAGGCGGTTATCGGGGTTTTGGTCACAGGCTTTGGCGGCGCGCTTTATCTGATTTCAAATCTTGGCCCCGGCCCGCGCGATGGCCTGATGACGGGGCTTCAGCGGGTCACCAATGCACCCATTGCATGGGTGCGCAGCGGGCTTGAAATCACGGTGATTGTTTTAGGCTGGAGCCTTGGCGGAACGGTCGGCATCGGAACGCTTTTATTTGCCCTTGGCATCGGCCCGGCCATGGTCGCCAGCATGTATGGGTTGAATGCGGTTTTTAAGAAATGATGGGCGGATGCGCGCTGTGGGGCAGTTGCTCTCCCCCCTTGTGGGGGAGATGTCTGCGAAGCAGACAGAGGGGGGTAATGTTGCGGCGCAAACTACCACAGTCGTCATCGTCGGGCTCCGACCCGACGATCCATACCGTTATCCATCCACCGTCACTGAATCTTGAAGCATCACGGTATGGATCCTCGGATCAGGCCCGAGGATGACCAGTTAGAAGTTTCCGCGAGAAACTAGTCATTCCTGTTGGATTTGCGCGAATCTTTGTATTATGCCTATCCTAGATAGCAAAATATCAAATATTTGGATTCAACCACAATGAAGTATTTCTACGCCTATCCCAATAATCCAAAATACATCGGACAGTTAATTTGCGCCGCAGCAGAAAAATTAAGGGGTACTAACAATGAAGTTCATTGTTGGCCGGAGAATGATATTTCTGGAAGGCTCCTTACTGATCCAATCTTCGAGAAAATTGCGGAATGTGATGCATTAATAGCTGACATCACGAAGCTAAACTTTAATGTAGTCTTCGAAGCGGGTTATGCCATAGGAATGGGAAAAAAGGTTTATTATACTGTCAATTCCGGTTCTAAAAATGACGCTGATTTGATTGGTGATATCGGGATTTTTGACAATATCGGTTGGGATTCTTACGAGAACAGCGAAAATCTGAGTTCGCTAATTGCGTATATGAATGAAAGCGCGCCCTTTTTTATTGACTATCCCAGAAATGCAAAAACACCCATTTATATTCTAGAGCACAAAACTCGAACAGATAGTCTAACTCGAATAATATCACGGGTCAAAAAGAGCTGGATTCGTTATCAGAGTTTTAACCCTGCAGAGAGTTTTAGGTTGTCTGCATTCGAAGCTATTCAAAAGGTTGCGGAATCAACTGGTGTGATAGTGCCTCTAGCGCACGATCGGCTCGAAGAGGAAAAAGTTCACAACATGAGATGTGCATTCGTAGCTGGTTTGTCTATAGGCATGCGAAAACCAACTCTCATTATACAGGACTTCGGCGGCCCTGCACCACTCGATGTGAAAGAGCTTGTTCGTACTTTTAAGTACCCCGACGATATTAATGATCATGTAGCGAATTTTGCAGAGCGAGTTATGTCCGCGTTACAAGATTCTGAACCTCCCTTAGACTTCGAGCTGCCAGCATTGACCAATTTGAAGATTGGGGACCCAATGGCGGAAAATGAAATGGAGACTTTGGGAGACTATTTTGTTTCTACTGAGGAGTTCTTAAGGGTCAGTCAAGGCGATGCAAATGTTGTAGTTGGACGAAAGGGAATGGGTAAAACTTCTTTATTCACCCAACTGCGTAATAGTTCAGGTTTTAACAAGGCCCAAACCGGCCATGCAGCAAAGCCTTGGCACTCTGCCCGATATGGCCGAGATCAAAGGGCAGGAGACGGCGAAACGGGCTTTGGAAATTGCCGCTGCTGGAGGCCATAACATGTTAATATTGTAGATAATTAAATAAAATACTTTGCGAGCCAGTTCCAATGTCTGCAA
>JAFMHL010000059.1 GCA_017854535.1 Nitratireductor sp. | reverse complement strand
GAGCCCAACCACGACTTTCATTGCACCACACAAGATTAGTAAACTCGGCCCTAAGCCGACCTTCGTTCAATACAATGGTTCCGACTAAATACTCAGCAATGCAGACATCCATAGCGGCACTTCTTCAAATCACCATTGACGGCAGCTAAAGTTAACAAAGTCGACTTTGATCGCTATTAAATGGATATGCTAATACGTGTTTGCTGAATATAATTTGTGAACTAACAAATCGCAAAATTGGTTACGAATGATGAATACCGGCAGTCGATGGATCGATGCAAGACACCTACACAAAAGTGCTGCCGGAAGCCATCCAATCTGCGTCTCTCTTTTTTGGGTTTTCAATCAACATTAACGCGATAGCCTGAACGAGGGAAATGCACACAAACAGTGCCAACATCCTCTGCGTTGCGTTCGATCACGACGGTCTCAGCATCCGCAAAACGTATTTTCCCTGCGACAGGCTGCTCCCCGCCATTTACGTCAGGGCTTATGGTGACCGCCATGCCAACCTCAAGGCCTTGCGGTTCATGCGCTGCAACACCCGATTGTGCGGTTGGTTCCAATCCTTTGGCACGCGCTATTGCTTCTTCCGGGTTCATTGTGCTTGGAGTTCCATGGCCAATTCCTCGAACATTATTCTCCCAACGCATAAGCTCGGTAAATTCAGATAGAAATGACGGCCCGTCTGCCCATCGTCCACGCAAGAACCAAACAACGTGGTAGAATTGAGCGTCAATCGCAGCCGGAGCAGAACCTAACAGAAATGCCCGACCGTCAGACAATTGCGAGTTGATCCATGACAATGGTGCGCGCATTTGTGCAACTAGATGCGGTAGATCGGCATGGGCTTTTTTTAATCCTTCCGCCCAATCTTCCCCGAGATAAAGTCGCCCGCGATCAGCGGCAAAGTCTTTGTCCAACTTATCGCCTGCCGACCCCAATACATGTCGCACCGTCTGATCAAAAAGTGCGCCATCGGTCCATCGGCTCAGACACCTCATCAATCCAAAGTCAGCAGTAGGCATTAATGATCGGGACGAATAGCGGCAGTCAAGTTCGCGAATAATGCACTGGCTATCGCAATAAATGTCTGCACCAATCTGCATGACTGGTGTCCGCCGATATCCCCCGGTCAATGCGGTCAACATCGGTTTAGGTAGAAGGCGCGGAATTTCAACGCTACGCCACGCAAGCCCTTTAATGCCAAATGCGACCCTTACTTTTTCAGCAACGGGTGATTGTGGATAGGCGTGGAAAACAATTTCCGAGGTTGGATCAGACACAAGGCATTCCTTTTCATTTATGGTTCATTCGCGCAAAGCTCCAAGCAATAACTTTGGCAAAGCCAGAAGCATTCCGCAAATCAGATAATTTTAACTGTTTTTCTTACGCGTTAAGCGGCCACGCCTAAAGCCGCAGCCAATGCAGGAAAATCATCCACAATGATACCGTGGATCGTGTTCGGCTCAGGGTCGGGCGGACCGTCGCTACCCCATTCGAGCGGACGTCTTACAAATGCAGTCTTGTAACCTCGGCTTTTGGCAGCATCGAGATCAAAATTATGGCAGGCGACCATGCAGATTTGCGACGGATCTAATTGTAGATAATGCGCCACACTATCATAGGCTTCCGGGAGCACTTTGTATTTGCCGATTGCTTCGCACGAGAATACCGCATCCCAAGACAAACCGTTGTGGCGCGCTGTGTCCATGATGATTCTGAAGCTAAGAATTGTGAAAGATGTGCAAATGTATTTTTCGCGCAACCGAGGCAGCACAGCTGGAAAGTCTTGCCAGCAGTCGAACTGATGCGGCGCATCGTATGCGATCGCATGGCGTTCTTCTTCAGTAAAAACGTCAAGCCCATTTTCTGCAATCAGTTCGTCAGGGGCCATGCGGTGGGCCCCGTCGAAGTTATAAGTTGGTGGTGTGTCTTTGCCAAGGTTCAGCATTTTGCCAAGTCCTTTTCGACGCATATCATTTGAAATATCGTGCCAGTTGCGTTCAATTCCGTGCTTCGCTCCTGCCGCAGCCAGAGCATTCGCAAACCCAGTGTGCCAGTCCAGAATTGTCCCGCCTGTATCAAAGGTGAGGGCGCGGATATCAGATAGACTCATGAAATTTCCTTAAATATAATTTTATCCAAAAATAGCTTCTATCATTGGGCGCTAAACCATTGCCTCGCACTCACGTCTCAGCTTGACTGCATTTAAACTCTCATCAATTTTAACATCATCATAGGTCAGGATAGTATCCACAGGAACATCTCGAAGCAATTTGATGTCTCCAGTCAAGCCAAGTGGCAAAGCCCGCATGGGAACTGAAATGCGACTGGGGCGCAACTGACCTGCAACACAATATCCACCTTCACCATCGAGCATTTCACCCGCTTTCAAATTTTTCTTAGAAACCGCGACAACGTCTGACCGAAATTCCTTGCTAGCTCCCGTTGCTTCTTCCCTGATACCTACCGAACCAACACTCAAGCCCAACTCTAACCCGATCAGATGAAACCGCTTAAAATTACAATAATAAAGACCACTGTTGTCAGTCGAGACCATATATTCCTCAAAACAGTTTTTCTGGTATTCAGTGGTTGCCTTCACCACCACCCATACGCCCTGCCGGATATCATTGGGGATCATGGTTCCGTCATCTGCAATGCTGGAAATCACCTCTACCATGCCTGCTGTCTCAAGCACGCCACCCTCATTTCGGGGACGCATCAAGCTTGCAATATCGTCGATAGAGCCAGATGGATATGTCAGCCCATTTGTAGGTGCATTCAAACCGGTAGCATTGGAAATAGCCGCACTTTCAATCGCTGGTTTTGTGCCGTCGAGAAAGCTATTGAACATCTTTGGGTTTAACCGTCCGCGTTCAGCCTTTTCTGCGGTTACACCCCAATAGTCCCATATCGTATCGGGTGTCGAAAAACGATATTCTGGTTTCCACTTATGTCCACGCCCCGCTGCGGCGACTTCAAATCCGCAGGTGCGCGCCCAATCAACCAGTTCGACTGTCATAGCGGGTTGATCGCCATAGGCTTGTGAATAGATCACGCCAGCTGCTCTTGCACGCGCAACCAGCGCAGCACCGCAGACAGCGTCGGCCTCTACTGTTGCCGAAATCACATGCTTACCCGCCGCGAAAGCCGCGAGAGCGTGATCAACTGCGATAACCGGATTACCGGTGCATTCGATAATGATTTCAATGCCTGAATGGTTGATCAAAGCCATCGCATCTTGACCAATATTCGTAGCACCTGATTGTAAGGCAGTGTCCAGTGAGCTGGCCTCCATTTGCTCGTCAATCCATCCGGCATAACGCATATTGGACTTTGCAACATCAACTCTTAAGTCAGCGACACCAACCACATGCACGCCTGGAATGCGCAGGACCTGTGCGAGAAACATGGTGCCAAACTTGCCAGCACCGATCACGCCGACGCGCACCGGCCGGTTTTGTTCCTGACGTTCTTGAAGTTGTTCATACAGACTCATTGCAAACTCCTACCGGAAAAGCTTTAAACCAACTTTTGTGATGGACCGCGATGAACCCTCTTATTTGCGAGCCAATTTATTCAACCGTACCAACAAAGAAGACGTATCCCATCGTTTACCGCCCATCTTTTGAACATCGCCATAATACTGATCAATCAAAGCGGTGTTTGGCAGACTCGAGCCGTTAAATTCAGCTTCACCTAGACAGATCGCTAGGTCCTTGCGCATCCAGTCGACGGCGAAACCATGGTCATACTTTCCCGCATTCATGGTTTTGTGACGGTTTTCCATCTGCCATGATCCTGCCGCACCTTTGGAAAGCACATCAATGACGGCTTCGACATCCAATCCGGCTTTCTGGGCAAAGTGGATGCCCTCTGATAGGCCTTGAACCAGTCCAGCGATACAAATCTGGTTGACCATTTTTGTCAGCTGACCAGCGCCGATTGGTCCCATCAAGCCGATCATGCGTGCATAACAATCAATGACAGGACGTGCTTTGTTAAACACTGATTTGCTACCGCCGACCATAACGGTCAACACACCATTTTCAGCGCCTGCTTGACCGCCAGACACTGGCGCATCGAGAAATCCGAAGCCGCCTTTCTTGGCAGCTTTGCCCAATTCACGAGCAACATCAGCAGACGCAGTCGTATTATCTATGAAAATTGCTCCCTTCGACATGGCTTCAAAAGCACCGTTTTTGGCGATTGTAACTGAACGAAGATCATCATCATTACCCACACAGCAAAAGACGAAATCAGCACCCTTGGCCGCTGAACCAGGTGTGGCGGCTGCCTTACCCTTATATTCTTTTGCCCATTTCTTGGCCTTCGCTCCGGTTCGGTTATAAACTGTAACCTCATGACCAGCTTCCGCAATATGTCCGGCCATTGGATAGCCCATCACACCGAGACCAATAAAAGCTACTTTTGCCATTTTCATTTTCCTTTAAAGTAAGTCGCGGGGCGTTTTGCCCGCAAAAAAAGCGTCCAAATTATCCAGTGCGCGAAAGCCCATTGCATCCCTCGTTGAGCGCGTGGCACTGCCGATATGAGGCAGCATGAATACATTTTCCATTTTGGAAAAAGCTGGGTTACCACCGGGTTCGACCTGAAAACAATCTAACCCTGCAGCCGATAGTTTCCCCGATCCAAGCGCATTGATTAGAGCCTGCTCGTCAACCAAAGCACCACGAGCTGTATTTACTAGAATCGATCCATCGGGCATAAGTGCCAACCGCTCGGAGTTCATCAAGCCTTTGGTTTCTGGCGTTGCAGGGCAATGCAAAGACAAGAAATCTGACACTTTTAAAAGACCGTCGACAGTCGAATGATAAATGGCACCACATTCCAATTCACTGTTTAGCTGGCTCCGGTTATAATAATGCACTTCCATATCAAAGCCGCGAGCACGGCGGGCCATTACTTGGCCAACCCTTCCCATTCCAATAATGCCAAGTCTTGCGCCAGAGACTTGTTTACCAACCATGAAAGCCGGGCTCCAGAAGTTCCAGCCTCCTGTTCGAACGATCCGGTCTCCCTCGACCGCGCGCCGGGCGGCACCTAGCATTAACAGCATCGCAATTTCCGCGGTCGCATCAGACAAAACATCCGGTGTGTTGGTCACTGCGATCCCACGCTTTTTCAAAGCAGGTAAGTTACAATGATCTACACCGACAGAATGGTTTGCAATGATTTTTACCCGTGGGTTTAAAGCTACAACAACATCCTCATTGAAAAGTTCAGAGTGACACGGAAAAATCGCATCAACATTTGCGCTCATCTTGATGATGTCATCAGCCGTATGCAGCCCATCTTCCATATTGATAACAGTATCATAGTCACGTTGAGCGCGTTCGATCGTTGCGTCTGAAAGGCGTCTGGTGATCCATAAAGCGGGTTTTGCTGACATGTGATGATCAATGCTTCTTTTTGAAGGTCTCTTCCCACATATTAAAGAGGGCCATCGCCAATACTGCGAAAGCGATAATCATGAACGGGAAGCCGCCCCAAAAGCCGGCAAAGCCAGTGGAAATCGAATGGGACAATCCCAAAATAAAGATTAACAAAAGGACTGTTGCAATAACAGCAATAATTTTCTGGGTCGTTGAAGATAGCATGGCAATTGCCTTTCGGGAATGGTTCAGTTGGTCTTCGGTTTCGGGTCAAGGGCATTGAGCACCCAGGATGCAGTTCTCAAAAGCCTATCATCACGTTCATAAGGGCCAACCAGCTGAATGCCAATCGGTAACCCGTTTTGCCCAACCAGCATTGGCAGAGAAACACATGGTAGGCCAGCAAGCGTCCAGATCGTCGAGCATACAGGATCACCAGTGCCTTCACCAAATTTGGGGGCTTCGCCCAATGCTGAAGGTGTCAAGATGGCATCATAGTCCTGGAAAAATATTTGAAAATATTCAACTGCCGCATTCATCAGCGATTTGGCATCTTCATATTCTGCCAAAGTTATTGTTTTGGCCCGCTGAATGATTGGCTGTAACGTTGAACTGATCTTATCCCAATGTTGCTCGAATATTTCTTTCTGGTGATGAAATATTTCATATTCGTGGATTGCGCGTTGCACCTTAAGCAAGCCAGCAAAAGCAGGGGGTGCGGCTACCTTATCTATCTTCATGCCAGCTTCGCCTAAAGCGTCAATCACTTCGCTAGCTGCTTCATTCATATCAGATGAATATCTGTCTGAAAAAGGAAGCTCGAACCAGGCAATATCAGGGGTGACAGGCGCTTCTGCCCGAACACCTTGTGCCATTTTAGGCTTAGGCCGGGAGAAACTCATTTCGTCTAACGGGTCAAACCGACCAATAACATCGGCCAACAATGCAACATCTTCCAGCTCACGAGCAAAGACGCCAACTTGATCCAGCGTATTGGAGGTTTGCAACAAACCCGTGCGGGGAATTACCCCTCTGCTTGGTTTGAAACCATAAGTGCCACAAAAAGATGCTGGACGGATTACAGACCCATTTGTCTGGGTTCCGATAGCTAGCGGCACCTGATAAGCAGCCACACTTGCTGCCGAGCCGCTGGAAGAACCGCCAGGACTATATTCCAGATTATGCGGATTGCGTGTTTCATTTGCATGAACAAAGGCAAGTTCGGTGGTGACCGTCTTACCTAAAATAACGGCACCGGCCTCCAACAAGCAATTGACGATGGTTGCATTGTCTTCGGGAAATCTCCCTGAAAAAATATTGCTTCCCCGTTCTGTCGGCATGTCAACGGTATCAATGATATCCTTTAAACCAACAGGTACGCCGTGCAACAATCCGGTGGCGTGGCCAGATTTACGAATCCGATCCAACTCTTCTGCCCTTGCCAATGCACCTTCACGGTCGACATAAGCCCAAGCATGCAGTTCACCATCAGTTGCATCTATCCGCGCAAGACATGCTGTCACCAGCTCTACCGATGACAACTCGCCACTTTTGATTTTTGCGGCAGCCTCAGTTGCGCTTAGATTGGTTGGTATAAATTTCATCGGTTATTGAATATACGGACCGAACAGATAGTCAGGCAACCAAAGCGCAATTCCAGGAAAATTATACATTAACACCATACAAAGGATGACGATGAAAAGATAAGGAATGATGCCTTTGAAAATCTCCACCAGTTGAATCTGGTTT
Organism: Nitratireductor sp.; assembly: GCA_017854535.1. GTDB lineage: Bacteria > Pseudomonadota > Alphaproteobacteria > Rhizobiales > Rhizobiaceae > Salaquimonas. Next base: position 3,892 of record JAFMHL010000059.1, on the reverse strand, counting down.
TTCAATACCCCTTTCAAATAGTAGGCGGACATCGCCATAGGAGGCGTAAGGAAAGACGTTTGCAGGTTAAGGGCAACCAACATCGCAAAGAAATAAGGGTTTACGCCATATTGCTCCAATAATGGCAGGAAGATTGGAACAAAGATGATCAAAATCTCGGACCATTCCAAAGGCCAGCCAAGGAAGAATATAATCAGCTGTGCAAGGATAAGGAACTGCCAAGGCTCTAAATCAAAATGGGTAAACCATTCGGCTATAATGTCATGACCACCCAGATAGGAAAACACGGATGCAAAGGTCCACGAACCAACGAATAGCCAGCAAACCATGGCTGTTGCTTTAGCGGTCAGGAAAACACTTTCGCGCAACTTAATCCAAACGGTTGCATAACTATGACGCAGACATGCTATCCACAAGCCGACAACGCCACCAATAATAGGCACTTCGATCATGGCTTTGGTCGTCGGTGTTGCCGCAAAAAAGAAATAAAGGGCTAGGCTGCCGAAGATACCGATATACATTAGTGGATTGCTACCCATCAGACTTTGGCGAACGACTATACCTGACGGGCTCAAATAGAGCGAAGCCAAAAACAAGCCGCCAAGCGCGCCCATGGCTGCTGCTTCAGCTGGCGTTGCAAGGCCGCCCAGAATTGAACCCAATACCAGCATGATTAGAAGCGTGAGCGGAATGAAGTTCAGCACCAAATCCAAATAAATTTTGGCTGGGGGCGGAACGTCTTTCAGGTCTGGCTTTGGCGCCAAAGAGGGATTGATCCAAACCCGCACAATCACATAAACAATATACATGCCAGCAAGAAGGAGGCCTGGAAAAACCGCGGCTGCATAAAGCCGCAGTGGCGATAGCTCAGCTATAGCAGCATAAACAATCAGCATGATGGACGGTGGGATCAGAATTCCCAAGGTTCCGCCTGCGCAAATAACACCGGATGCAAAGCTCTTGTTATAATTTGCATTTGCCATAGCCGGAAATGCCAGGAGCCCCATCAAGGTCACCACCGCACCCACAATACCTGACGCAGTGGAAAACACAGCACAGGTGAGCAGTGCCGCTATCGCCAATGAACCCGGCAGGTTTCGCGCCGCCATGTAAAGCGAGTAAAATAATTTATCGACGATATTTGCGCGCTCTACAATATACCCCATGAACAGAAAGAGCGGGATCGCAACGAGTGTATCATTTTCCATCACCGAGTATGTATTCTGGTTAAGGAGATAGAAAATATTATTGTTGAACAGATCACCAAAGGTTTCGATGCCACCTTGGTAATAGGCGTAGTAACCAAAGGCGACGCCCATTGCGAGCAGCGTAAAAGCGATCGGGAAGCCCAGTAACACCAAAATGATGAACAGGCAGAGCATAAAGATTGCGACTTCAGGATTGGTCATGGCTTGTCTTTCACGAAACTCGAAATATTGCGGAATAAATTTGGTGGTTAAGTGGGACTATTGTTTTGGATTGTTTGCTTCTGCAAGAATATCTGAAGCCATCAACAAATCCTCTGTCTCACGAACATCATCAAGCCGTTCCATCCAAACGCCGGATTTCATGGCCTTTGCGCAGCGCACAAGTTCGGCCAAACCTTGGAGTATTAGGAGAAAACCAGCGAGCGGAATCAGTGTTTTGAAGAAGTATATCTGAATACCGGCAGGGCTATTAAAGCTGACCTCTTTATAGCGCCAACTATCTGAAGCGATTTCCCAGCCATACCAGAAAAGCGCCAAAATGCCGGGGAAGAAGAAGATAAGGTAAAGCAGGAAATCTATTCTGGCTTGAACCTTAACCGGGAAAAGCCTGTAGATTACATCCCCTCTCACATGAGCGTCTTGCGCAAGAGCATAAGGGCCAGCCATGAGGAAAAGAGCACCATACATCTGGATCATCATATCAAAAGCCCAAACGGTAGGTGCGTTTAAAACGTAGCGGACAAAGACTTCATAGGAAACCGACAGAGTAAGGATCATGATACACCAACCAAAGGCGCGTCCGATCCATGTATTCAAACCCTCAATCGTATATACGAATTTTTCCAATTTTGATCTCCCGCTCAAAACATACAAAATAACTAGACAAGAAGAACGACCGCCCAAATAAACGGGCGGTCATCATTTTACAAAATTAGGAAAAATTATCCGAAGTAATGTTTATAAGCCAATTTATAGTCTGGCTGGTTGAGATTGAGATATCCCATAACATTTTTCGCATAGGCTTTTTGTGATTCAATCACTTTGGCGAAGAATGGATCATCTCCAGAAATGCGATCGACCACTTTATCCCAAGCAACCAATTGTGCGGCCATAACAGAGTCAGGTGTACGGGTCGCCTTGACGCCTTGTTCTGTTGTCAGCTTCACCAAATCATCAGCGTAACGCTTAGTGTTATTCCAGTAGAAGTCGGAACTTTCAGCTTCAGAGGCATATTTCAAGATTGCCTGAAGTTCAGGAGCCAATGAATCATATTTCTTCTTGTTGAAAGTACACTCGAAAAATTCCTGTGACTGGTGGTAAGAAGCCAGCATATAGTTCTTCGAAACATCCTGCATACCAAAGTCGCGGTCAGATGTCGGGTTGTTGAATTCTGCCGCATCAATAAGGCCAGACTTCATCGCAGGCTGGATTTCACCACCTGGGAGCTGAACAACAGACATGCCCATTTCAGCCATAACATCGGCAGCAAGACCAACTGTACGGTATTTAAGACCGTTCATTTGTGCAGCGTCTGTAATTTCTTTATTGAACCAGCCAAGCGGTTGAGCTGGCATTGGTGAGTTAAAGAATGAAACAACGTTCAACTGCAAAGAAGCCATCAATTCGTCGAACAATTCTTGTCCGCCGCCATGATAAACCCAACCAAGAACCTCATTAGAAGACCAACCAAAACATGGGCCGGTTCCGAACAGAGAAGCGACTTTTGATTTTGAATACCAATAGGCTGGCACATAGTGAGCAGCATCCAAGACACCGCGGTGAACCGCATCTTGCATTTGGCTTGTTTTCACCACTGAATCGACAGGCAACAGGTCAATCTTCAATGCACCGCCAGCCATTTCGTTGACGCGCTGTACATAAGCTTGAGCATTTTCAAGGAAAATACCACCGCCCCAAGCGGCCTGCATTTTCAAAACTGTTGTGTGATTTGCAGCAATAGCAGGTGTTGCCAATGAAGCAGCTGCGCCAGTGGCAGCTAAAGTACTACCGCGCAAGAATTTTCTGCGATCAATTAATTTTGTCATATTTCCTCCCAAGGATTTCACAGTTGGATTACAAAAATGCTCCAAACCAATGACGATTTGAAGAGCATTATACCCGATATAACTGAAAAGACTGCAATTCGTACGGATGGAATTATTCCCACCAAGCATCGTAAATGCATTTCTCCTCCCAGAAAAATCAAGTTAACAATAACTGTTATCGACAATTGATCAAGTAGATTGAACAAATATTTGCCATCAAAAAATTCGATTTAACTTTAGCTATCCGGCAGTTTCAGCTAACAGCGCTCTGAGCCAGCGATGCATTTCCGACTGGTGTGTTCGGGCTGTCCAGAACATAGAGACTTTAAATGGTGCAGGGAACGAGCAATCACGGATCAGCAAACCGTGCGCAAGTTTTTTTGCGATCCTACTCGGCATCGTTGCCACCATATCTGTTGCGGCCAAAATTTCAATCAAGTTTTCAGCCGTTGGGATGTCGAAGCAGAGTTTTAGCATTGAGCTAAAATCTAGATTCACAATTTATATTAGGTGAAACTAATTGTAATTCACTAATGTCAGCTTTGCAGATTATAACCCCTTTATTACAATAGTGAGAATGTCCGCTTACCGCCCATTTGAGACATTGGCTGTAATTCATTTACTGGTCACTTTGTCCGC
>JAFMHL010000030.1 GCA_017854535.1 Nitratireductor sp. | reverse complement strand
ATCCGAATGAATCACAGATGACTGATATCACTCAATTAGTTTCGGGTTGGACACTGAAGACCAATCAGCGGCGTTAAAAACTATGTTGCGCGATTAATATTAAACCCAATCAGTTTGTGGAGCTAATATGTATTTCAATAGAGATGATGAAGACAAACCGATTAAAATTGACAGCAGCAGCGCTAAGATCATTGGGGCTTTGTTTTTCATCTATGTTTATTCGTCGATATACGAATTCAAATCTTTTTGGTGGGATATAGCTCTAGTGTTATTAGTGCTTTTGGGTGCCGTATTGTACGGAATTGGCTGGTTTTATATGGAGAAACGTTACTGGCGGGTTATTTGGACAGGACGACCGGCAGAAGATATAAATGTCAAATACGGGATATTTTTTCTAAGCGGTATCTTCATTCTGGGCGTTGCAATGTTCGCAATGTTGCAACCCGTTGAAGAACTTAACGCCCTTATCGGACTTTAAGCTGTAACGGCTCCGCCAATTTTCTTTGGCTTTGCTGGTCGTGAACGCATCAGGATAAAAATCATAATGCCCATGTTCAGGAAGTTCCAGGCGATGCCGTTCAAGAAGGCGATCTGGTAGGATCCTGTAAGGTCGTAAATCCAGCCCGACATCCAGCCACCAATCGCCATACCCGCCACCGTTGAAACCATCAAGATACCAATGCGTTGTCCCGCTTCGGCTGCAGGCAGATATTCACGTACGATCATGGCATAGCTTGGCACGATGCCACCTTGCGACAGACCAAAGATCAGCGAGACCACATACAGCGAAACAAGCCCGTTGAACGGAATATACAAAAACAGCGCCAGACACTGAAAAACAGAGCCAATCAGCAGTGTTGGAACTGCACCAATTTTATCGGCCAACAAACCCGAGAGTAGGCGGCTTGCAATGCCTCCTGCCAACATCAAAGACAGCATTTCTGCACCAACACCCGCGCCAAAGCCAAGATCGACACAATAGGCAACAATATGAACCTGAGGCATTGCCATTGCCATGCAACAGGAAACACCAGCAATCGACAACAGAACAGTGAACATTTTTGGTGACAGGGGCACGCTGCGCTGTGGTGGTTCCGGGGCTTGTCCTACATTGGTTTGCAACCTCTTGCGAAGGGCGATGGCAATTGGGAGGACCAAGACCAAAGAGCAAATCGCAATGATCATGAAAGCGCTTCGCCAACCATCATTCTCAATGGTTCCTTTTAGCATCAGCGGCCAGATGGTTCCTGAAATATAGTTGCCACTGGCCGTCGCCGCGATGGCAATCCCACGATAGCGCTTGAACCAATGGGATATGTCGGCAATCAGCGGGCCAAAACCAGAAGCCGTAGCAAAGCCAATTGGAATTTGCAGCGCGGAAAACACCCAGATGTTTGGCGCAAGCATGCTTAGACCATAACAGATAGCGAGAACGAAAGACGCAGCGCCCAAGATGGGTGCGATGCCGTAGCGGTCTACCCAGCGACCAAGCATTAAGTTACCAGCTGCAAACCCGATCATGGCGCAGGTAAACGATATGGATGCGTCTGCCCGGTCTACGCCAAAATCAGCCTGTATTTCGGGCAAAACGAGAATTGCCGCCCACATACCGATATTCACCACAGCGCCGGCCATAATGCACAATCCCAAGCGCATCCAAGATGCTTTGCTGTCGAGTAAAGTAGCGGTCAACAAGGTTCCAATTTATAATTAGTTTGATTTATTCTAGGTCAGTTCGGGTTCCGTCTGGTCCCCATTTGGCAACAACAGAACATTCAATGAGGTAATCTTTGGCCGAGCCCTCGCAAACAATGTTTACTGCAGCGTCTAGATCTTTTTCACTTTCCCATCCACATAAATAGTCATGCCAATGAGGGCCTTCTTTATGTTGTTTGAAAATATCAGCGCTCCATCCTGCAGGTGAGCAATATTTCATTTTGATGCAATCTTCTTCTAACGCTCCATTTTCAGTACATTGTTTTACAGCACAGGCGAACGCGTCATCTGGGTTATTGCCAAAGCAAACACCAAAGCTTTGCTCTGGCGCTTGCACAAAGGCAATTGCCTGGTTTGCCTCTTGAGCAAGCAACGCAGTTGGAAACGCACAGGAAATTGAAATTGCAAAAATCAAGCGCGTATAAAACACAGGTCTCGCAAACAATTGCAGGATGGGTGGCAAATTTGCGCTTTGCAGCTTGATAGATCGCAAAAGGAGTATTCTTTCTCTGGACATAGTCATATCATCACGGCATATACAGGGTTAAGTCAAACGACAATTTATGGGACTGCACATGTCTTTATTTACGCAATTTTTCACCTGGTGGAATGGGTCAACTTGGGGAACTCGTTTTTTCACATGGCGCAAAGGTACCAAAGTTGGTGAAGACGAAGCTGGTAATGTTTATTACAAGAGCGCCGAGGGCAAACGTTGGGTGCAGTATAACGGTCTGGCAGAAGCATCGAGTATTCCAGCAGGCTGGCATGGCTGGATGCATTATCGCGTAGACACACCTCCATCAGAAGAAACTTATGTCGCTAAAGACTGGCAACTGCCGCATAAACAAAACATGACAGGCACTGGCGGGGCTTATTTTCCTAAGGGCTCACTGGCAAATCAGGAGAAACGCCCAACGGTGACCGGAGATTACGACGCGTGGCGTCCATAACCGATAGCTATTTTATCCGATTGCTAGTCTCATGATTGTTTGTGACAGTAAAACCACAGACGGTCGCCGTGTCTATGCAATTGGCGATATCCATGGTTGTCTTAATGAGTTCAAATCTTTGTTGAATTTGATTGAGCAAGACCTGAATACTCATCCGGTTCCAGAATACAAAATTGTAACCTTGGGCGACTATGTTGATCGCGGACCAGATTCGCGCGGCGTTTTGGATCACTTGATACTGCTACAAAAAACCTTACCGTTGATATGCTTGCGCGGAAACCACGACCAGCGCATGTTGGAATTTATGGATATTCCTGACGAAGTGGGTGCTTCATTCCTGACTTATGGCGGTCGCGAATTACTCCAATCTTATGGTGTGGAAGTAACCTCGGCTAAGAGTTTGAAAATGATGTCGCAGCAGCTGAAAGCGCAGGTTTCATCATCTCACATAAAGTTTCTTGATTCTCTTGAATTGACCCATCAAGAGGGAGATTACTTTTTCGTTCACGCAGGGGTAAAGCCAGGGATAGCCTTGGACAAACAAACACCAGATGATTTGCTATGGATCAGAGAAGAGTTTTTAACCCATCAAAGTCCGTTTGAAAAAGTCATTGTTCATGGTCACACGCCAAGAGATGAAGTGGACATTCAACCCAATCGGATTAATCTCGATACGTATTGTTTTGATACAGGCGTGCTTTCTTGTGCTGTGCTGGAGGGCAATGTCGTAAGGCTTATTCAGACAGATCCAGTCAATCGATAGTCTCGGTCTGACCTTCTCCTTGGAACTGCCCGAATCTCGTGATAAGGACGAACAAGTAACAAAAAGAATACACTCTAAGCATACTGAAAAAAGCGGCGATCTAAATGGCATTTATTACGAGTTCTGGCACGGCAAAAGCTGTGAAAATTGCTTTGGCGTCGAGTTTGGCGATAGGTGGCCTGTTACTATCACCGCTAAATGCGCAAGAGCGCATCGAAAACCGCGTTGCTGTCTTTGCTGGAATTGACAAGATTACAGGACGAATTCACAGTTTTGATGTTTATATCGATGAAACGGTTCAGTTTGGTGCGTTACAGGTAACGCCACGTATTTGTAACTCCCGCCCGATAACCGAAGCGCCAAAGACCACTTCATTTGTCGAAGTGGATGAAATTACGCTTGATTCTAAAATTAGAAGAATTTTCACTGGCTGGATGTTTGCAGACAGTCCGGGCCTGAATGCAGTAGAAAATCCGGTTTATGATATCTGGTTAAAAGACTGCAAAATGGAATCAGATGTTCCCCCGCCTTCATAGGGAAAGAAGTTGGCATCATTTGAAATAGCTTCCTTCAGTAGTTTTTTGTAATCCTTCTTGGAAATTTCGGTCACACCAAATCGCAAGAGATGCGGAGTGGTGAATTGTGTATCGAGCAGGGTAAATCCACCGCGCTTCATGCGATCGACAAGATGCACAAGGGCAATTTTTGAGGCATTGGTTTTCCGTGAAAACATGCTTTCGCCAAAAAAAGCACCGCCAAGGCTAACGCCATATAGCCCCCCCACCAATTTATCGTCAGACCAGCATTCTACGCTGTGGCAATAACCCATTTCGAACAGTTCGAAATATAAGGCCTTGATCTGATTATTGATCCAAGTGCTGTCTCGATCTGGAGCGGGGGCAGCGCAAGTCTCCACCACCTCTTGAAACGCCGTATCAATACGCACCTCGAATGGGTTTTTACGCATCGCTTTTTTCAGGCTTGCAGGAATATGAAAAGCGTCCAACGGAAGAATGCCGCGCAAAGGCGGCTCAACCCAAAATAATTCGGGGTCCTCAGCAGACTCCGCCATCGGGAATACACCAATGGCATAGGCGTTCAATAGAATTTCAGGCGTTATTTCGAACATACGTTATTCGCTGTTCATTAGAGAATTGCCAGCACTTGAAAGCCCAAGCCGATAAGCAAAGTAAAGCGCTCAATCAGCCTTACTTGCCAGATATTTTTCCAGCCAATGAATATCATAGGTGCCTGCGATGATGTCTGGGTTTGTCACCAGATCACGGAACAAGGGCAGGGTGGTTTCAATACCATCAACCACAAACTCGTCCAGCGCTCTGCGAAGCCGAGCAAGACACTCTTCTCTTGTGCGGGCATGCACGATAAGCTTACCGATCAAACTGTCATAATAGGGCGGGATTTTATAGCCCTGATAAACGCCTGAATCAACGCGAACCCCAAGGCCGCCAGGTGGGTGATAATAAGAGATCGTGCCTGGTGACGGTACGAATGTTTTTGGATGCTCGGCGTTGATACGGCATTCGATTGCATGACCCGTGATAATCACATCTTCTTGCTTCACAGACATGCCAGCACCAGAGGCAACGCGCAGTTGTTCGGTAACCAAATCAATTCGGGTTATCATCTCTGTTATTGGATGTTCAACCTGCAGGCGCGTATTCATTTCAATGAAATAAAACTCGCCGTTTTCCCATAGAAATTCTATGGTTCCAGCACCAGAATAGCCCAAGCCTTGAATAGCTTTGGCACAGATATCACCAATTTTTTGACGCCCAGCCTCGTCTAGAGCAGGTGAGGTTGCTTCTTCCAAAACTTTTTGGTGGCGACGCTGCAGCGAGCAATCGCGTTCGCCTAGGTGGATGCCGCCGCCCTTGCCGTCGCCCATAACCTGAACTTCGATATGACGAGGGGTGGAGAGGTATTTCTCGATATATACAGCATCATCGCCAAATGCAGCGCCAGCTTCACTACGAGCAGTATGCAAGGCTTCAGAAATGCTTGCTTCATTCAGCGCGACCTTCATGCCACGACCGCCGCCGCCTGAAGCAGCTTTGATAATGACTGGGTAGCCAATCTCTGCGGCAACGCGCTTTGCTTCAGTGTCTTCTGTGATAGCGCCATCAGAACCAGGCACGACAGGTATTCCTAGTCGTTTAGCCGTATTTTTGGCTTCGATCTTGTCACCCATGACACGAATATGATCCGCTGACGGGCCAATAAAAGTGATGTCATGTTCTTTTAGAATATCGGCAAATTTCGCATTTTCTGACAAAAAACCGTAGCCAGGATGGATCGCGTCAGCACCTGTAATTTCACAGGCCGCCAGGATCTCATGGATGTTCAAATAACTGTCTTTGGACGCAGGTGGCCCGATACAAACGCTTTCGTCCGCAAGGCGAACATGCATCGCCGACTCGTCCGCTGTCGAGTGCACAGCGACAGTGGGAATACCCAGCTCTTTGCAAGCACGTAAAATACGCAGGGCAATTTCACCGCGATTGGCAATGAGAACCTTTTTGAACATCTTGTTTTGCCTTATTCGATGATCATCAGAGGCTCACCGAACTCGACCGGTTGACCATCTTCTATCAAAATCGCTGTAACTGTTCCTGATTTGGAAGCTGCGATCTGGTTCATCGTTTTCATGGCTTCAACGATCATTACCGTCTGGCCTGATTTCACGCTATCGCCAACAGTTACATATGGGTCAGCGCCTGGTGCTGGAGCAAAATAAGCGGTGCCAACCATTGGAGATTTCAAAGCGCCCGGGTGCTTGTCTGGATCAACATCGGCTACCACGGGAGCGGCAACGGCCACCGGTGCCGCTGCAACGGGAGCGGCAACTTCAACCGCACGGCCCATGTTTCGCGCTATCCGAATACGCAAGTCATCCTGTTCGACTTCAATTTCGCTAAGCTCTGTTTCTTTCAACAAAGCTGCAAGTTCGCGGATCAGATCCTGATCGATTGATGGTTTCTTAGACATTTTCACCTTGCCCTAAAGCCGGAACAATTCCGCCTTGTTCTAAAATTTGAAGCTGCGACCAGACGGTTCATTCAAAACGCCGTACGCTCTATAAGTCAAAGGGTTATACAGAGGTGTTTAAGTTTGGAAAAGGCGTATTGCCGTTCAAACACGAAAATACGTCTTTTTTCCACCGAGTAGGGTTGTTTGGTTGGTAAAAATCGAAATCGGATCAATATTTAGTCAGATAGAGCATCGAATCAGCAATTTGATTTGTTTATTGACGCAATGCTTCGATTTTTGGCATCAAACGGTCATAACCAACAGCACCAAAAACGACTTCATTGCCAATGACATAAGATGGTGTCCCAGTAATTCCCAAGCCATCTGCAAGTTCATAGGCTTCACCAACAGCTTCCATTATGCTTGGGTCATTTGCTGCCGTTTTGATAGCGTCTTCATCAGCGCCAAGAGAGACGGCTAGATCTAGCGCGCTCTGTCCATCTTTTCTGCCCTCTTTATTCAGCAATTGGCGATGGAATTGGTCATAAAGCTCTGGATTGTTTTTGATGAGTGCAAGGCTGATGCGGTGGGCTTCCATGGATGGCTCGCCCAATACAGGGAACTCTTTCATGACAAATTTAACATCAGGATTTTCTTCAACAATCCGTGTCATATCGTTCAAAGCACGTTTACAAAAACCGCAATTATAGTCAAAAAATTCAACCACAGTGATTGCTGCTGCTGGATCTCCGATGATCATCTGATTTGGAGAATTGTACAGCAATTCCTTCTTTTCATTCAATGTCGCAAGCTGCTGTTGTTGTTTGAGTTCTTCCTGTTTGGCTGCCAAAGCTTGTTGTACTTCCAAAATCAGTTCAGGGTTTTCAAGAAGATATTCGCGAATGATCGTTTCTACTGCCGGACGGTCCAATGTTTCTGCTTTTGCAAATCCGGAAAAGGCTGGAACAGCTAACAAGACAGCCACCAATAACAACGCGTAAAAAGGGCGGAACAATTCGTTACGAATTTTTGAAATGGTCATTGATGTTTTTCCTAAAACTATTGGCCTGGCGATGTCTGACTACCAGATTTGATTCAGCGAATTTTATTCCGCCTCTTGTACAATAAAATTGCTGTAAGGCGAAATTATTCTCATGTGTTTTTGTTCAAGTTTTGTTGAGTTTACTTAAACGATGCGTTCATCAGCTTGTTCCATGGCGTATGTAATAACTATGTGGCAAACCAATCAGAGTTAAAGTGAACGTTAGATCGGAAGAAACAAGGAATGAAACATATCGTCACAAAGTCCACCAGGGGCAATGTTGAACCGTTTCGCGCCATGGGCGTGGTTGCCGCTGCTTCGAAAATGCAGGCAGAGGGTCAAGATGTGGTCATGATGTGTGTAGGTCAGCCATCAGCACCTGCTCCTTTGGTCGCGCGCGAAGCTGCAATGGCTGCCATTTCTGCAGGCATAATAGGATATACACCAGCTTTGGGTATCAAGCCGTTGCGTGAGCGTTTGTCGCAACACTATCTTGATCGATATGGCGAAGAGGTTAGTCCAGATCGGATTGTTGTAACGACTGGCTCATCAGCAGGATTTATGTTGGCGTTTCTTACGCTTTTCGATGAGGGGGATCGTGTAGCCATACCATCGCCCGGATATCCGGCCTATCGAAACATCTTAAAGGCACTGTCATTAAAGCCAGTTGAAATCGAATCCGAGGCAAGTTCGCGCTGGGTTTTAACACCGCAAATGTTGGAGGCCGCCCACCAAGAAGAACGCTTGCACGGTGCATTGATCGCTAACCCGAATAATCCAAATGGAACCATGATGGTGCCCGATGCTTTCAAAAGCCTGATCAACACATCAAATGAACTCGGCATCACATTCATTTCCGACGAGATATATCATGGTCTGACCTTCGATGTGAAAGAAGAAACCGCTCTTAAATACTCAGACCAAGCAATTATCATCAATTCGTTTTCGAAGTATTTTTGCATGACTGGATGGCGGATTGGCTGGATGATTGTTCCTGAACACTTGGTTGAGACAGTGAACCGCCTTCAACAAAACGCGTTCATTTGCGCGCCTGAAATATCTCAAATTGCAGCGCTTCATGCCTTTGATGGTTTGGATGAACTGGAAGCAACCAAAGCCAGTTATAAAGAAAATCGTGATTTATTGTTAGCCGAATTGCCAAAACTGGGATTTCGCGAAATCCAGCCCGTAGATGGCGCTTTTTATGTCTATGCAAACTGTTCTCAGCTATCGAATGATTCGGAAGCTTTTTGTCAGGACATTTTGAACCACGCTAAAACAGCTATCACACCGGGAACCGATTTCGATACAAAGCGAGGAAAAGCTTGGGTGCGTTTTTCGTTTGCAGGCTCAAAAGCAGATATGAAAAACGGACTGCAAAGGCTGGGTGACTATCTAAAGAGATAGTGGTCTTTAAAAACCAATGTAAAAAGGCCGCGAATTTCTTCGCAGCCTTTTTGTTTATTTGTCAGAGTTTGATTAACTCAGGAACCCACCACTAAAGCTGGTTGGCATTTCATCATCGTCTGATTTTGCCTCAGATGCTTCAGTCTCAGCTTTTGGCTTTGCGACTCGTTTTGTATTTCTGCGAACCACTTTCTTCGGCGGAGCTCCCGTAGGGCCTGTAGAAGTAGTCTCCTCGGTTTCAGCCTTGGCTTCTGCCTCAACACTATCCGAAACTGCTTTCTTCCCGAGGCGGCCGGTGCGACGACGCGGTTCGGTCGGCTCAGCAGGCTCTGCGGTTTCCGTTTCTACTTTATCAGTGACTTTTTCAGTTTCCTGAACAGGCTTTTTAGCTTTTGAGGAAGCTTTTCCGGGACGAGAGCCGCGACTGGGCTTTTTATCCTGTTCCGGAGCCTCCGCAGCACTTGTGTCATCAGTTTTCGCTGGCGCTATGTTTTCAGACGGGGCGTTAGCTTCAGTCGAAGCTTCAGCTTTTTCTGGCTTTTCTGAATGAGAGTCCGCAGATTGGCCGTTCTGATTATTGCTATTGCCCTCAGAATTATTATCTGAGTTGTCGTCGCGATCACGCCCACGCCCGCGGTTTCGCCCGCGCCTGCGCTTGTTGTTCTTGCGGTCATTCCGATTTTCATCGTCATCACCTTGGCCATTGTTGTTGGACCCAGCCGCTGCAACTTGTGCCTCTTCTGGCTCATCCGACTGCAAGTCCATCGGATTAATTGCCTTTTGAGCAACCGGCTCGCTGGTAGATGGCAAACCCTTCTCAACTGCAAAGTCTTGGCTTTGCATATGATAATCAGGCTCAAACGCGATCTTCACACCATAGCGGCTTTCCAGCTCAGATACGGCCTGACGTTTTTGATTCAGGATATACATGGCCGTAGAAGGGGCGACTTTAACCACCACATCAAAGCGTTGGTGGCGTGTCAGATGATCATCAATTGCCCTAAGAACCTGCAAGGCGAAAGATGATTCAGAGCGCACATGGCCAACACCTTGGCAGACAGGGCAAACGGCCATTGTGCTTTCCAGCACGCTTGCGCGAATACGTTGACGCGACATTTCCATCAAACCAAAATGTGAAATATGTCCGACCTGAATACGGGCACGGTCATGTTTCAAACAATCTTTCAGCTTGCGTTCAACAGCGCGGTTGTTGCGCTTTTCTTCCATGTCGATGAAGTCAATAACCACAAGACCGGCCAAATCGCGTAAACGCAATTGACGTGCCACTTCTTCAGCGGCCTCAAGATTGGTCTGCAGGGCAGTCGCTTCAATCGAGTGCTCGCGGGTTGAGCGGCCAGAGTTCACGTCAATCGCAACCAAGGCTTCCGTCTGGTTGATAACCAGATAGCCACCAGATTTCAGCGTGACCTGAGGTGTCACCATCTTCTCAAGCTGACTCTCGATGTTGAACTTTGAAAGCAATGGCTGTTCGCCACTATAGAACTTAACGTTCTTCACTTCATCGGGCATCATCATCTGCATGAAGTTCTTGGCTTCGTTGAAGCCGTTTTCACCAGACACGATAATTTCGCCAATATCGCTATTATAAAGATCGCGAAGCGAACGCTTAATCAGGCTGCCTTCTTCATAAACGAGGAAAGGAGCTGATGATTCCAGCGTTAGATTGCGAACATTTTCCCACAAACGCATCAGATAATCGAAATCGCGGTTTATCTCTTCTTTTTCAAGGGAAGCGCCAGCTGTGCGTAAAATGACGCCCATACCTTTAGGTACATCCAAACTGTTCGCGATTTCTTTGAGACGTTTGCGATCGCCTGGATTCGTGATCTTTCGCGAAATACCTCCGCCACGCGCTGTATTAGGCATCAAAACCGAATATCGACCTGCAAGGGAGAGGTAAGTAGTAAGAGCTGCGCCTTTGTTTCCGCGCTCTTCTTTTACCACTTGGACCAGCATCACCTGACGGCGGCGGATAACTTCCTGAATTTTGTATTGGCGGCGAGGGCGCTTGACTGGAACTTCTTCCAGAGCATCTTCTTTGCCAACCAATTCGACTTCCGCTTTGTTGCCATTGCCGTTGTCGCCGTTATCGCTCGAAGCATCTGCTTCAGACGACGATTCATCAGAAGCATCTTCAGCTTTTGTTTCCTTCTTGCCGCCGCGACGGGTGCGGCTGGTACGCCGTGATTTCTTAGGCTGCTCGCTTGGCTTTTCATCGCTGTCGCCATCTACCTCGGTTGACGCATCAGTTTCTGGCTCTGCATCACCTTTTGCCGTTTCAACTTCAGGCGCTGGTTCTGTTGCTTCTTGCGGCTTGTCGGCATCATCCACAGTTTCGGCTTCAGCTTTCTTCTTGGCAGGGGCTTTGCGCCTTGTTTGACGTCTTGTTTTTTTCTTAGGGGCTTCTTCTCCAGCATCGATAGCTGCCGGTTCTGAAGCCTCGCCATCTGAATCGCTTTCATCAGGCGCATCTTCAGAAATGCTATCAACATCCATCATGGCCGCCATGGTTTTGTTGCCTGAAGCATCGCTATCATCGCCGTCGTTGGCGCTATCAGAATCTCCTGAAGCATCTTTTTTTGCACCATTGTCGCCATTGGCATCTGAACTACTGTCTTCAGAGGCTTCCGCATCATCCGAAGCATCTTCAGATGTTTCTTTGGTTTTGCGGGTACGGCTATTACGGCGAGGTTTGCGGCGCGCACGTTTCTTTGGTTGCGCTTCTTCTTCGCTATCGTCCGAAGAATCATTGTCGTTGTCAGCATCATCAACTGAGTTGACTTCTGTAACTTCAGCTTCTTCTTCATCATCATCTTGATGAGCAGCTGCTTCCGCATCAAGCAATGCCTGACGGTCAGCCGCTGGTATTTGGTAATAATCTGGATGGATTTCCGAGAACGCTAAAAAGCCATGGCGATTGCCGCCATAGTCAATAAAGGCTGCTTGGAGCGATGGCTCCACACGCGTTACTTTTGCAAGATAAATATTGCCTCTTAGTTGACGTCTTTCTTGCGCTTCAAAGTCAAATTCTTCAATTCGGTTTCCACGAACCACCACAACCCGGGTTTCTTCCGGGTGGGAGGCGTCGATAAGCATTTTGTTGTTGGCCATTGGAATAAGTCTCCGCAGGTGCGGAGCCGGATAAGCAAGCTGTCATTGGATCGTTTGTCAGACGAATTACTGTTGCAAACTTGGTTGTGCCTACCTGAGAAATTTCAGACGAAAGCTTCCGGCAGGAACCTGCCATAAATATCGAGCGGGATTGTAACAGGGAATCGTGCGCGACTGGCTGGTGCATAAATGCCCCGCCTGGAATATTTCCAATGTCTGCAACCGTTATCATAAACAGCCTGTTTACCGCTCTTGCTTCAATTTGAACCGGATAATCCGGTTGGTGGATTCGCTTGCGAAACATTTCCTCGTTGCGCAAATGCGTTAAATCGGTGTTGTCCGGTGTGTTTTTCGGAAAACAACACGAAATTCTTTTGGGGGCACAGCTTTTCTAGATGCAAAAGTATTCATCCTGGTAAAGATGCGATCAATTATGGAGGCAATTAGAATGGACAAAACATGTCAGAACACAAAATGTACAAATTTATCTGCGACCAGAATTGCCACGCTAAACCGCATTTTGGACAAAACTGTTGGACATCCCCTCCAGATTCATCTGAAAGCGTTGACCCTGCTCTAAGACATAGGCCCATTCCCTATTTGAAACAAGAAAAAAGAAATGCCGGTTCCGTCAAATAGCCTCTACCAAAACTCGACAAGGCCGATTGGATGAATTATCCGCTTTTATAACCTGCTGGAAAAGTTGCTCGCAATCGGCCGAAGACAAACAAGCGCCTGAAAAGAGATTTGGATTGCTGTGAATAAGATGTTGGAAACGAAAACACCAGATTTGACTGTATTATCAGCAACTTTAAGTGGCTGCACGCGGACAAGTTATTTCTCAATGAAAGCCCACTTTTGTAAGATCGTTGCTTGTTTTTCCTTGGTTTTACTCTCTTGTTTGAATTTCCTTACAGCAGCAAACGCACAAACTTCAGTCTCATCAAATACTGAATTTACTGCAAAACTTGGTTATCATGCAGAGTTTCAAAAAAACGACGACAATTGGAAATTGTCGGTGAAATTTGATGGAAGCCCCAAAACCCGCATATTTTTGATGGATTCGCCGCGCCGCGTTGTCCTTGAATTGGAAAATGCCAAATTCAGTTTGAACGATGCTGTGACATCCATTGAAAACGAAATGGTTGAAACATTGCGTTTCGGCGCTGTGACAGCAGACAAATCACGGCTAGTTCTGACTTTGAAAGAGCCGTTCGATATTGTTGAAAAAACACTGGCGAAGGAGGAGGGCAGTGATCGCCATTCGCTGGAGTTTTTGTTCAAAAAGGTTAGCCCTCAGGAATTTTCGGTAAAGGTTGATGAACAGCAAGCGCTGCTTGGCACAAGCGGCGAGGTTGTCATCAAAGGGGATAGGGTCCGTGCAGGGCCTAAGAAATCTGGTATTTTTCACGTTGTGCTAGATCCGGGGCACGGCGGCATAGATGGCGGCTCTAAGGGCAGAAAAACTGGAATTCTCGAAAAGGAAATCACACTTAAGATATCCAAAAAGATAGGTGATCTCATTGAAAAAGCCGGGCCATTTGAGGTTAGCTATACCCGGGAAGAAGATGTATTCGTATCTCTGCGGGAGCGCAAAAAATTCGCTCAGCGGCAAAATGCTGATTTAATGATTTCAATTCACGCCGATTCGCTCAAACAATTGTTTGTTCGGGGGGCGACGATTTATACATTGGCAAAAAAGGCAACCGATGCACTTTCGCAGGAAATTGCAGATTCTGAAAACTTGGCCGATGTTGTGGCTGGTTTGGCTGCACCTGATGCCCAAGATGATGTTACAGATATTCTGGCCGATCTAACCCTACGAGAAACCTCGAGGTTCTCGCTTCATTTTTCCACATTGTTGGTTGAGCGCATGGCAAGTGAAGTTGCCATGATTAAAAATCCGCAACGGGCAGCTTCCTTTGCAGTATTAAAAAATGCGGAAGTTCCCAGCGCATTGGTGGAATTGGGTTATTTGTCCAATGAAGAAGATGAGAAACTGCTGAATGACAGCGCCTGGCAGGACAAAGTTGCCGTAATTGTGGCGTCTGCGGTGAAGGCATTCTTCGCGAATAAACAACCTCATGGTACTGCCAAGCAATAAGAATCACCATTACACAAACGATTTATGCTGTCCTTTAGCAGCTCGAATGTGTTGCAGATTAAGCACTTGTTAACCATAAAAAGTGCACAATTCGAGGCGGAACCCTATTGATGCCATAATGCCCCTCAATAGAAGGCTTAAACGGGTAGTCTTCTAGCGCTGCTATAGATAATATGCGCTCCAACTCTCCCCGTAAGTCGTGAGAAAGACAGATTTCAGTTGTTCTGATTTTTTTAATGCCATAAACGATTTACCAAGGGGCAGCTTAGGCTAGCCAAAATGGCCTCAAGGGCAAGGTTTAATTTAATATGTTTCTTAGATTGATAGGGTATCTTTTCGGGATAGGGACACTGATGGCTATTTTGGTCATTGGCGGTGTTGCTTGGTATGTATCTGACCTATCGAAAGATCTTCCCGATTATGAAGTTCTAAATGCTTATGAGCCACCGGTAACAACTCGTGTTCACGCGGGTGACGGATCGTTAATGGCAGAATATGCCAGGGAAAGACGTCTATACTTACCTATTCAGGCTATTCCGCCTTTGGTGAAACAGGCTTTCATATCCGCAGAAGACAAGAATTTTTACACCCATACAGGGATTGATCCAGAAGGCTTGGTTCGCGCGGTAGTAACGAACATCAAAAATATGGGCACCAATCGGCGGAATATTGGTGCATCTACGATAACACAGCAGGTCGCAAAAAACTTTCTTTTGAGCAATGAACGGTCCTATGAACGAAAGATCAAGGAAGCGATCCTTTCTTTGCGTATTGAGCAAGCTTATTCCAAAGATAGAATTCTCGAATTGTATCTCAATGAGATTTTCTTAGGGTTGGGATCTTACGGTATTCCCGGCGCCTCGCTTACTTATTTTGACAAGACGGTGAATGGATTAAAGCTACACGAAGCGGCCTATCTTGCAGCATTGCCAAAAGGTCCGAACAACTACCATCCCTATAACAATACTGAAGCAGCGATAGAACGACGTAACTGGGTTGTAGATCGTATGTTGGCAAATGGTTATGTAACCCAAGACGAAGCCGACAAGGCAAAAGCGATGCCACTTGAGGTCAATCCGCGCCGCCGCTCATCTTACCTTGCATCTTCTGAATATTTCTCAGAAGAAACACGCCGCGAGATTGTGGATCGTTATGGCGAAGACGCTTTGTATGAAGGCGGATTGTCAATTCGCACAACCCTTGATCCAGACCTGCAACGGATTGCCCGCGCGTCGCTTCAGCGTGCACTGGTTGCCTATGATATTGATACTGGTTTCCGTGGACCGTTTAGCAAGATCGAAATTGGTGACGATTGGGGTGTTTCCGTTTCAGAAGTGAGCGCGCTGTCAGATGTTCCGGAGTGGAAGCTCGCGGTCGTATTGGCCGCTGGCGAAGGGGACGTAAGTATTGGCATTCAGCCGGGTAGGGAGTCGTCTGGTGATCTGGTTTCTGAACGGCCATTAGGTCGCATCACATTAGAAAATATGAGCTGGGCAAAACTGATACGCGATGAAGAAGGAAAATCCCGCAAAGTCAAAACAGCAGATCAAATTCTGACCGTCGGAGATGTGGTATTCGTTGAGCCTCTGGGCAAAGACCAGCCTGGAGAGTTTCGTTTGCGCCAACCACCTGAAATCGAGGGTGCCTTGGTAGCCATGGATCCGCATACAGGCCGAGTCTTAGCAATGGCGGGCGGATTTTCGTTCGCAGAATCTCAGTTTAACCGAGCAACTCAAGCTTACCGCCAGCCGGGATCTTCATTCAAACCTTTCGTTTATGCCGCAGCATTGGATAATGGCTACACGCCTTCATCTGTTGTGTTGGATGGTCCTATCAAAGTTGATCAGGGGTCAACCTTGGGCGTATGGGAGCCGAAAAACTATGGCAAAGGTTATGCTGGTCCTTCAACACTTCGTCTTGGCATTGAAAAATCACGTAACTTGATGACCGTCAGACTTGCCAAAGACATGGGCATGCCTCTTGTTGCCGAATACGCAGAACGCTTTGGGATCTATGACAAAATGCTTCCTGTTTTGGCTATGTCGCTGGGCTCTGGTGAAACAACAGTTCTTAGAATGGTATCGGCATACTCAGTACTGGCCAATGGCGGTAAACAGGTAAAGCCATCAATTATTGACCGCATTCAAGACCGCTATGGCAAAACAATTTTCAAGCATGATGAGCGTATCTGCGAAACGTGTTCTGCTGAAAGCTGGCAGGGACAAGCGGAACCGGAACTAATCGATACCCGCGAACAAGTGCTGGACCCAATGACAGCTTATCAAATCACTTCGATGATGGAAGGTGTTGTCCAACGCGGCACTGCACAATCCGTACAAAAGTTGGGCCGTCCAGTTGCTGGTAAAACAGGAACGACCAACGAAGAAAAAGATGCATGGTTTGTTGGCTATACACCTGACATGGTTGTCGGGGTTTATTTGGGTTTTGATAATCCACGCCCGATGGGTAAAGGTAATACAGGCGGCGGACTTGCTGCCCCAGTGTTTACCGATTTTATGGCCGCGGCCCTGAAAGATTCGCCTATAGTGGATTTCAGGGTTCCCAAAGGCCTGAAACTGATCCCGATCAACGCAAAAACAGGTCTTGAAACAAGTGCCGCTGGCGAAGGCGTTATCATGGAAGCGTTCAAGCCGGGAACAGCTCCGCCAACCGTCTTTTCTGTTATTGGCTTTGAGGACATGGTCGGAGCAAGTAACTTGACCGTATCTCCAGAAGCTAACCGGGCGCTTACGTCAGGTACAGGTGGTCTTTACTAGGATTAGAGATCATCGGTTTGACCCAACTCAAGAGCATTGTAAAAACTGGATGCCTATCAGTTTTGCTGTGGCTTCTATTGATCGGCGTATCAATGTCTGAATGGCGTGACGAAGCAGAATTGAATTTTCCGCGATCAGAGATTTTTGCAGCCGTTTTTGACAAAAAGATTTATGTTGCTGGAGGGATAGGTTTTTTCAGAACTTTGTCCAGTTGTGAAGCTTTTGACTTGGTTTCCCGGGCTTGGCGAAAATGCCCAAATCTTCCGGAGCCCACACATCATGTTGGTTTAGCTGCAACAGAGAATGCGCTATGGGCAGCCGGCGGTTATTCCTGCCTACGTTTTACCCACCAAACCGATCCGAAACTTTTGAAGTTATCTAGTGGTGCTGCCAAATGGACAAAAGTAACTTCTTTGCCAAAACCAATTGGTGAACATAGTTTACTTCATCATCGCGGCAAACTTTACATTGTCGGCGGTAGAACTGCTTCGGCCGATTCGGCTGAGCTGCATGAATTTGATGTTGAAACTTCAGTTTGGCGCGAACTTAAACCCATGCCAACTGCTCGACATTCTTTTGGTGCAACAATTCATAATAACGAAATTTGGGTAATAGGGGGCCGGAGCAGTAAGCTTGGTTCACGGATCGATATTGTTGAGATTTATGATATTGAAAATGGAGCTTGGCGTATTTCAACCCCGATTCCGAACGGGGGAGGCGGAATATCAGCGATATCTTTCAATGGACAAGTTCATGTACTGGGTGGTGAGGTTTTTGAGCCATCCATGGTTCTAGATCGACATCATGCATTTGACGCCGACAAAGATATATGGACGTCGCTTCCTCCGGCACCTGACCCTAGGCATGGACTGGCGTCGGTTGCTTTTGAAGATAAAATATACTCGATTGGTGGTGGAGCAAAACCCGGATTGAGAACGGTTTATTCTGTGACGGGTAAGCTGCAAGTCTGGCATAAGTAGGAAACAGTCCAGAAAGCTATTCAATTCTATTCCATCAGTTGTTTACAACCTTAGTAAGACTCCTTATTGAACCCGTAAGCCTTCCAGAAATTATAATTTTCGAAATCACACATGCGCGCAGAAATTCAAACCATTGTCGATGAAATCAAGCAGTCGGTTGGACTGCTGAGGAGGCATCTTTGACTGGGACAAATCACAAAAGAAACTGGTTGAGCTGAACGAAAAAGCGGAAGACCCTGAACTTTGGAATAATCCCGAAGAAGCACAAAAATTGATGCGTGAGCGCCAGCACCTAGAAAAAAGCATTGCGACTATTCTTGGTATTCAAAGTGAGCTGGAAGATAATGTCGGTTTAATGGAGATGGGCGCTGAAGAAGGCGATGACTCTATCGTCACAGAAGCTGAACAAGCCCTAACAAAACTCCACAAAGAACTAGGCAAGCGCCAAGTTGATGCGCTTTTGTCCGGCGAACTCGACAGCAGCAATGCATTTCTTGAAGTGCATGCCGGTGCAGGCGGAACAGAGAGCCAGGATTGGGCTTCTATGCTGCTTCGTATGTATACACGCTGGGCTGAAAAGAATGGCTGCAAGGTTGAAGTTCAATCGATTACGGATGGCGATGAGGCTGGCATTAAGGGTGCCTCCATCATGATCAAAGGCGAAAACGCTTATGGATGGTTAAAGACCGAGTCAGGTGTCCATCGCCTCGTTCGTATTTCGCCTTATGACAGTCAGTCGCGCCGCCACACGTCCTTTTCTTCCGTTTGGATTTACCCTGAAATCGATGACAATGTTGAGATTGAAATTCAGGATAAAGATATTCGCATTGATACATTCCGCTCGTCGGGAGCTGGCGGTCAGCACGTAAATACGACTGATTCCGCCGTTCGCATTACGCATGCACCAAGCGGTATTGTCGTGACATCATCTGAAAAATCACAGCATCAAAACCGAGCCAATGCCATGAAAGCATTGCGTGCGCGTCTTTATGACTTGGAGATGAAAAAGCGTCAGGAAGGCATTCAAAGCCAGCACGATTCAAAAACCGATATTGGCTGGGGGCATCAGATCCGCTCTTATGTTCTTCAACCCTATCAGTTGGTGAAAGATCTAAGAACAGGCGTTGAAAGCACATCACCGGACAATGTTCTTGATGGCGATCTGAATGCTTTTATGGAGGCATCTTTGGTTCATCAGATTAGCGGCAATGATGGAATTGTTGAAGATATCGAATAATCTCGCAACGGTATTTTCGGCTATTTTCTAGTGTTAGCTTTTCAGCAGCTGATTCACTTCATTGCCAATTTTCAAAAAGCGGGCAGGGTTCGTTGCGTCCTGATTACGGCGAACTTCATAATGAAGGTGAGGGCCCGTGCTTCGGCCTGTGCTGCCAACGCGGCCGATCTTTTGCTTCGTTGATACTTTGTCGCCAACGCTTACAAGGATTTTGCTCATATGTGCGTAACGGGTAGTAATGCCTTGCCCGTGGTCAATCTCTACCATCAAACCATATCCGCCATTGCTGCCTGCTTTTATCACTTTGCCTGCACCAGATGCGTAAATTGGCGTGCCTGTTGATGCCCTAAAATCCATGCCGGAGTGAAACGCGGAACTTCTGTGAAATGGGTCAACCCGATTGCCGAAGGAACTTGATATAGCAGCGCCTGGAAGTGGATTTCCCACAGGCAGTTTTTTCACTTTGTATTTCAACGCTTCCAAGCGATCTAACGCCTCACCAAGATCGTCAGTTAGATCCTCAAAATCCATAGTCCGGCTGGGAATAAACGGTCCGCCAACATTTTCAGTCAGTTCAGCAGGCAGGCGAATTTTCAAAGTGTCAAATATGCTAGCCAGTTTCCCAGTTTTGGAATGCGCATCCGATTGTAATGCAACAATTTGTTCACGTTGCGCTATCGCTACCGCATTGATCTGGTCCATGACATTAGCAAAGACACGCACCGTTTGAGTTGGCTCAGCGATCGAAGGCACATCTAATGCTAGGGGAGCGCCTGCATCTCCATTAATTCGAGAGCCACGCAGAAACGAAGAAGCATCAGCGAAAAGTGGGCTGTCCTTTATGGCGATGCTGCCGGTTTTTATTGTATCAACGTTGTCAGCTTCGGCTTTCAGCGGATTTTGGACTGGAACGGGGACAGATGTGCCAAGGCCATTTTGTTTCGCTCTGTTCATTAGCCCTTCAAGGGCGCCGGAGCGGCCAGTCAACATTTCCTGCTGGCGCATCAAATCGGCAACCTTTGCTTCTACAGCTTGCTGATCAAGCAATTGGCGGGATGTAATGCGATCAACTTTTGTGCGTAAGGCGGCTATGCGATCTTCATATTCATGCTTCATTCGCATTTGTTTGATGAATGATGCCGCCACAAGATCATCGCGAAATGCCAAATAGGCTGTCGCGCTGAGATATCCAACCATGAACATGGTGAAAACTGCTCCAATGGCAGTCAACAAACCAGCATGAATTTTGAATTCACGCACAGTTCCATTGGATGAAATTACGACTTTGCTAGGTTGTCTTTTACCAAATTGCCTGTTTTCAGCAGCCTGACTCATACTCAACGCCTGTTCACGGGAATAATTTAGTGGGTAATCCATCGGCCCGTCTTCACGATAGTCTGCAAAGTATCGGGGATTATGGTTAACAAAGCCTTCCTTTGAGGAAGTTTTGTTTGGATTAATGCCCTATCGGCGAAAAGCTTCTGTAAAACATTGGCGTAATGCCACTTTTCGCGCGAGCAAGCTCATTGAATGGCGGCTTTAGAGGTCCACGAAAATACTGACTGACCAATTTTCGAAAGGTTTCAGCAGGCTCAAGCCCCTGTTTTTGGCACATAAACCTGAACCATTTTGCACCAATGGCCACATGCCCTTTCTCGTCTTCATAGATAATCTGGAATATACGTGCAGTTTCGTAGTCACCCAATTCTGAGATTTGAGAGATCAGGGAAGGGGTAACATCCAGGCCGCGCGCCTCCAGCACGAGGGGAACGATTGCCAAGCGCGCTGTCAGGTCATGACCTGTGCGTTTGGCAGATTCCCACAATCCGTCATGGGCAGGCAGGTCACCATAACAAGCGCCAAAATCGGCCAATCGGTTCTTGAGTAGTTGAAAGTGTTTGGCCTCTTCTTCAGCAACACGGACCCAGCCATCAAAAAACGATCTGGGCATTTGCTGTTTGGAAAAACGGGCAATGATATCCAAAGCCAGATCGATCGCGTTTAATTCAATATGCGCAATTGAATGGAGTAAAGCGATCCGCCCGCGCTCACTATTGAGTGTCCTTCGCGGCACTTTATGCGGAGCGACCAGTTCGGGCCTTTCCGGCCGCCCCGGGTAATCTGGCACCGATAGCGTGGTGTTTGAAATTAATGACAACTGACGTGCATTCCAAAGCTCTGCCATAGTTTTTGTCGCAGAACATTTTTCATCCAAATCGGCCGCGCTGAGCGCATTGATGGCAGCACGAAATAGACAGTTTGGGCGCGACAAATGTTCAGTCATCTTGTTGATTAATCTATTTTCAAACTAGTTCTTTGGCTGCTTCCAACACTTCCACAACATGTCCGGCGACCTTAACTTTTCGCCAAATGCGCAATATTTTACCGTCTTTGCCGATTAGAAATGTTGAGCGTTCTACGCCCATATATTTCTTGCCATACATGCTCTTTTCCAGCCAGACACCGTAAGCGGTGAGGGCGGTTTGTTCTTCGTCTGCAATAAGCGGTATACCCAACGCATGTTTTTCCTGAAATTTGATATGCTTTTTTGCCGGATCAGGCGATATTCCAAAAACAGAAACGCCATGCTTTGTAAACTCGCTCAAATGCGCCGTGAAATCTATCGCTTCGATGGTGCAGCCTGGTGTGTTGTCTTTTGGGTAAAAAAACAAAACAACTGGCGATCCAGCTTTTGATGCCAATGAAAACGTATCAATATCTCCACCTTGAGTAACCGGTAGTGTAAAATCAGGCGCTACATCGCCTGCTCCCAATTCTTTGTTTGCCTGTGCCATTTTCGTTCCTATGTTTTACGATTTCACTTTGTTTGAGTTATAGCGCCAAAAGGGACAGAGAAAAGGTCAGTATGAGCAAATTGTGACCATATTTGTCAGGTTCTGGTTTGTTACTCAAGTTAGCGCGTGACATTGTTTAAAAGTCGATTCGTTCATCATGTTAGCCCCAGCTGCTGCCTCATGTTAATTTATTCCGCGTATGTTTAACTGGTCATGGTAATTGGGAAATATGATGCGCTATCGAATGCTTAAATCGCAATCATCAAGGTGTAATTACATTTGAAAAATGTACGGGGCTCTGTTCATGAAAAGCAAAGCGAAGGGGATCAACACCCAGCGCTAATGCGAAGTAATGGCAAACGGGCTCGCAACATTGTGTTGGCGTTTTTCATTGTACCCATATTTCTAATTTTGATCGGTGGTGCTCTTCTCCTCTATTTCTTTCAAGGAGAAGAAATATCAAGCGCAACGGTCAATCAACGGGTGCAGGAAACTCTGCAAACACTGTTGGGCGATGACTTTGATGTTGCGATTGATAGAACAGGCTTGTCCTTTGTTTCCACCTCGGCATTGAGCCTTGATGGCGATGGCGTTGTGATCAAACGCGAAAGAGACGGTGCCGTGGTCGCAAATATTGATCATGTAGAGGTCGGCCTTAATATTCTCTCCGTTCTTCAAGGCACCCCTCGTTTTGACAAAGTCACAATCAAGGGCGGGCGAATAAATTTGGAAGCCCTAGCTGTGGATAAGGCCACCGTTGTAACGCTCGATAAAAGCCTTGCTTCTATCGGCGGTGCGTTTGTTCAAATTGAAAAGCCATTTTTGGACGAAAAAATCCGTATAATTGAGCTCACGGATATTATCGTATCAGGGGCAAGACTCCTTCGGCGAAATGCAAGTGATTTGGTTTTCGAACAGGCCACACTTGGCCTTGATAAGCAAAACCAATTGAATGTGAACGCCAGAGTTACGACCCCAATCTCCACTATAATTGCGAATATCAATTGGCGTGGCAATGCTGATGGTGGAAAACAACTCTCCATTGGCGCTGGTGGAATTGATGGAACCGAGTGGTTTGAAGGCGCTGAAGTTTTGGATGAAAACCGGGATGGTGTGGGATTGAATGGCCAATTGAGAATGGACGCGCGCGTCCCATTCAACGCGAATATTCAGCCAATGCTGCCTTTTGTAAAAATTCAGACTGCTGGCGCTAAGCTTAGATTAGGCCCAATCGAAAGCCGTGATATTGGTTCAGCAGTATTCAATGTACAGCTCAATCCGAATGAAAATCGTATAGAGTTGCAGCCCTCAGATTTGAGTATCGGCGGGAAACGTTTCAGGCTCAATGCGAATCTTCAGGCCATGAATGCTGATCTTGGATTGGCAGGCCCTCTTGAATTTAAAGCAGTGTCATTGGCATCAAAAACCTCCGAGGTAGATGGCGATTGGCCAAATCAAACTGTTAATGTGTCAGGCCAAATCAATCCCCAGAAAAAACGAATTACCCTGTTCGATATCTCTGCTGTAACAGGTGAACAAGCGATCAGCGGAAATATGGAAATTGGCTTTGGAACATCATCACCATCAGTCATTGGGAGTTTGTCCAGCGCTTTATTGTCGTCTGATGTGCTGCTGGAAGCCTGGCCATTTCACATTGCTCCTAATATTCAAAATTGGATAGCCCAAAACATCAATAAAGGGCTAATGCGCGATTTCTCACTTAAGATTAATGTTGAAGAGGGACGCCTCAAAGAGGTCGCTGGTGGTAAGGGTTTTGATAAGGATGAATTCGGAGTTACAGCCGGATTAGAGCAAATGTCAGTCAACACGGTTGGAGACCTCCCTTCGCTTGAAAAAGCTAGTGGCACTCTGAAAATAATTGGCAGCCAGTTTGATGTCACAGTAACCGAAGGCATTTTAAGTGCCGGTAAAGCGGGTGAAGTGATCGTTCAATCTGCCACGCTAAAAGTGCCGAATATTTTTCAACCAGGTGTGCCAGCTAATTTAGAGGCGTCCCTTAGCGGGGATTTAGGCGCAGTCGCCACGATCTCTGATCTTGAACCGCTGAACATCGCTAAGACCGTTGGTCTCACTGCATCGGATCTCTCCGGAAAAAGTAAGGTAAAACTTGCTCTCGATTTGCATTTGCAAAAGTCGGAAAACCCACAAAAGTTGGTTTGGAAAACGGAAGTTGACCTGACTAAAGCCGCCTCCAAATCTGAAGTTTTTGGTCGAAAAATAAGCAACGGCAATGTCAGTATTAAAGCAAACCCTAAACTTGTAGAGGTTAAAGGCACTGCCAATATCGATGGTTTTGATGCAACGCTCGATATTAGTGAGCCGCTAAAAGGCGGCGATGGAAACTTGAGAAAGCGTAACATACAAACACAGTTGACCCATGAGGAACTCGCCAAACAAGGTATCAACATAGCTCCTGTGGTTAAGGGGCGTTTGGGTGTCGAAATTATCAGTAAAGCAGGCGAGCCTGACAGTTACAAAATTGATCTGACCAATGCAGACGTGAATTTACCCTGGATTTCTTGGCTAAAGGGAAAAGGCATCGGAGCAAGTGTATCCTTTGCGCTAAGCCAGAAAGATGGAATTAACACGCTGTCTAATTTCAATTTTTCTGGTGACGGGTTTAATGCTCAGGGTACTTTGGTTTTTGGAAAGCCCGGCTTGCTATCGGTAGATTTATCTAATGTAACACTTGTGAAAGGAGACAAGTTTGATGTCTCCGCTAAGAAAGAGGGCAACCGTTATGTAATCGCCGCCCAAGGCAGGGCATTCGACGCAAGCGCTATTATTAACATGGTTATTCATAAGAGTGGCCTTAACGCTGCCAAAGGTTCTTCCGACGTTACATTGTCTGCAAATTTTGGTCAGTTGAAGGGGTTCAACAACCAGATGATGGAAAACGCACTGGTCAATTACAAAACTGAAAACGGTACTTTAAGCAGTCTCGAGATGCGCGGGGCACTGAATGGCCAGCTCTCCAAAATTGATGCTCGTCGCAATGGGGCGACAACTGAATTCAATTTTGAAGCCAAGGATGCCGGCGCGTCTCTGGCTTTGGTAAATATTTATAGCAAAATGCGGGGTGGAAATTTAAAATCGCAACTGACCCGAAATGGCAATGGGCCCTTTGAAGGCGACGTTAAATTGAAAAAGTTTACGGTTATTGGCGAAGAGCGGTTGTCATCACTCGCCGCTGCGCCTGTGACTGATAGAAGCTTGCAAAGCGCATCGGGAAAACTGCGTGAATTGAATCTGCAAGAAGTGCGTTTTGACAATATGGAAGCCACGATTACCAAAAGCACAGGATATCTGGGTGTGAAGTCGGGCAGGATCAGAAACAATCAAATAGGTCTTACTTTTGATGGCGTTCTTTTTGATCAGCAAAATCAAATGAATGTTCGTGGAACCTTCATGCCACTATTCGCTGTTAGCCGCGTCATTGGCGCAATCCCGATTATTGGCGATATTCTATCCAATGGTAAAAACAGCGGGTTGATTGGTATTACTTATCGGTTACGCGGGGCTGCCAACAATCCACAAATGGCAGTCAATCCTTTGTCGATCATGGCTCCAGGCGTTTTCAAACAGATTTTCCAGTTTCAGGAATAGCGCGTCAGGACTTTATTAGAACGTGCTTCTTCTTGCCTATAGACAACTTGATCGCACCATCAGCATTTTTCATCATTGAGGATACATTGAGTTGTTCGTCTGTTATTTGCTTATCATTGATGCGAATAGCGCCACCTTTAATATGGCGACGGGCTTCTCCATTCGAGGATGCGAAACCTGCCTCAACCATCAAACTTAGCAATCCAATCCCCGCGCCCAAGTCACTTTCTGAAACAGAAATTGTTGGCAAAGTGTCGGCAGCCGCACCTTCTTCAAACGTCTTGCGGGCAGTCTCGGCTGATTGCTCAGCTGTTTCGCGCCCATGCACCATTGCTGTTGCTTCTGTTGCCAATACTTTCTTGGCCTCATTCATTTCAGCGCCTTCCAGCGCGCCATAGCGGGCAATTTCATCCATAGGAAGAGCGGTGAATAGTTTCATGAAGCGGGCCACATCAGCATCTTCGCAATTGCGCCAATATTGCCAATAATCATAGGCAGACAACATATCTTCTTCGAGCCACACTGCGCCATCGGCCGTCTTACCCATCTTCGCGCCGGACGAAGTGGTAAGAAGTGGTGTGGTCAGCGCAAATAGGTCTGGAGCACCAGCACGGCGACCAAGGTCAACACCGGAAACAATATTTCCCCATTGGTCTGATCCGCCCATTTGCAAACGGCAATCATAACGCTTGTTCAGTTCGACATAGTCATAAGCCTGCAAAATCATGTAATTGAATTCAAGGAACGACAAATGCTGTTCGCGCTCCAGGCGCATTTTCACCGAGTCACGAGCAAGCATCGCATTGACCGAAAAATGCCGACCATATTCGCGTAGAAAATCTACATATTTGAGTTCAAGCAACCAGTCGGCATTGTCGGCCATAATAGCAGTGCCGCCTTGGTCTTCAAACTTAAGAAATTTCGAGAAGACCCGTTTGATACCAGCTTTATTTTGATCAATCATATCAGCCGTCAACATTTTACGGCTTTCATCTTTGCCAGATGGGTCCCCGACCATTGTTGTGCCGCCGCCCATGAGTGCGATTGGCTTATGTCCGGTTTGCTGGAACCAATATAACAACATGATCTGGACAAGACTGCCTGCATGCAAGGACGGTGCGGTGGCATCAAAGCCGATATAACATGAAGTAGGCTCTTTGCAGAGCTGCGCATCTAGGCCTGTCTCATCGGAAATCTGATGAATAAAGCCGCGTTCAGAAAGTGTATTGAGGAAGTCGGACTTGAACCCGGACATGATCGATTTTTCCGTATAAGTTATTTAGGTGATTCACTTTTTGCCAATTTTTAAACAGGCAGGGTGGTGTTTGGCCTTTTCATAATCGGAAATACGAAAATTGCAAATGACCGACAGCGATGAAATCAAAAAAATAGCCGATCAATTGGCGAAAAAACCGATATTGCTATCAATTGGCTTAATGAGTGGCACTTCGATGGACGGCATCGATGTCGCGCTTTTGAAAACAGATGGTGTTGGCAAAGCTGAGCTTTTAGCAACAAGAGAATATTCCTATGAGGCCCCGTTTCGCTCGCGCTTGGCAGAAAGCCTGGAATTGGCAAAGTCAGTTGGGAAAGACCGAAAACTTCCTGCAGCGCTGGTTGAACTGGAATCTGAGATCACCTTGCGCCATGCTAAGGCAGTGAAGCAGTTCTTGGCAGATGCTAACCTTGCCAGCCAGAATTTGGATGTTATTGGCTTTCATGGGCAAACGGTTTTGCACCGCCCAGACAAAGGGTTCACGGTGCAATTGGGTGACGGGCAACTACTTGCCGATAAAACCGGGATAGCTTGTATTTATGATATGCGTTCCAATGATATGGCCTATGGCGGGCAGGGCGCGCCTTTGGTGCCGGTCTTCCATCAAGCATTGGCAGCAGGATTGGATGAGCCCTATAAATCCAAACTACCGATTGCTTTCGTCAATATTGGAGGCATATCCAATATCAGCTATATCGGTACAAATGGCGAATTGATTGCCTTTGACACTGGCCCCGGAAATGCGTTGATTGATCAGTGGGTACAGACAGAGGGCGGCATCCCGTTCGATCAAGGGGGAGCGATTGCCGCTGAAGGCGGGGTGATACAACAAATCGCCCAAACCTATTTAGCTGAATCATTCTTTGAACAAACCATCCCCAAGTCTTTGGATAGAAATGATTTTAAACCGCCGGCATCTGGTAGTGCATCGTTGGAGGATGGCGCAAGAACTCTAGCGCATATCAGTGCAGTAGCTATTATCAAAGCCTGCGATCATTTGCCGGAAGCGCCTAAGCTTTGGATCATCTGTGGCGGCGGGCGCAAAAACCCAGCCATTATGGACGATCTTAAAAAGCTGGCCTCGAAAGAAAATGGTGCGAAAGTGGTTCCTGCAGAAGAAGTAGGGTTGAACGGCGACAGCATGGAAGCGGAAGCTTGGGCCTATCTGGCGGTACTTTCCTTGAAAAAACTGCCGCTTACATTTCCCATGACAACGGGTTGTAAAGTGCCGGTATCCGGTGGCAAACTGGCTCTACCGAAATCAAAATAGAGCGTCTGATATGAAATCTGTCCAACTTGGAAAATCCGGCCTGATGGTCTCAAAACTATGCCTTGGCTGCATGAGCTTTGGCGTGCCTGGACGTGAACCGCATCCTTGGGTCATAGACGAAGACGCTTCGCAAGCTAATTTCAAAGTAGCTGCTGATGCAGGAATATATTTCTGGGATACGGCCGATATGTATGGCGCTGGTGCATCTGAAGAAATCACCGGTCGCGCCATGAAGAAATATTGGGCGAAGCGCTCAGATGGCGTGCTGGCAACGAAACTCGCCAATGCCATGGGCGAGGGGGCTAACGATAAAGGCCTGTCGCGCAAACATATCATCGAGGCCTGCGAGGGTTCGCTAAAACGCCTTCAGACGGATTATATCGATTTGCTTTATATCCACCGCCTGATTGGCAATGCGCCTTTCGAAGAGATTTGCGCCGCGTTCGATCAATTGCTGCGTCAGGGCAAAGTACTTTATCTAGGCGCTTCTTCCATGTGGGCTTGGCAATTTGCAAAATTGCGCGCCCTGCAAAAAGAAATCGGCAGTCAGCAATTTGCTGCTATGCAGAATTTTTACAATCTTGTCTATCGCGAAGAAGAACGTGAAATGATGCCATATTGTGAGGATCAGGGCATTGGCGTTGTGCCATGGTCGCCGATTGCGCGGGGCTTCCTGGCTGGCAATCGCCCGAAGGATGGCGAACAGTCCAACCGTGCTAAAACGGACAAGCTGCATCAAGGTTATTTCGGCTCGAAACAGGATTACGAAATTCTGCGCCGTGTGGAAAAAGTCGCAAAAGACATAGGCGCAAAGCCTGCGCAAGTAGCGTATGCTTGGGTTCTCTCAAAGCCTTTTATCACCGCGCCGATCGTTGGGGCTACAAAGCCATGGCAGTTGGAAGAGGCCATCGCAGCACTTGATATTTCGCTCACTGCATCTCAGATCAAATACCTTGAAGCGGCCTATAAGCCGGTGGCTGTTCAGGGGCACAGTTAGGGAGCGCAAATCGTTTTATCTACCCAAACTCGGTGGACATTTTCCTGACAGGCATTGGCGCAGGGCATTTTCTTTTGCTTCTAGGTCTTGAGTGAAAATATTTCCACCACATGGACCAAGGTTGAGCCGATAGCCAAAGCTGGTTTTTTCGAGCGCCATAACGGCCTCTGCGCCACTTTCAGGATATCCCGCGCACCATGGTCCTGCGCAACTTGGCGCAACGATTACTTTGCTTGCTCATTTCATGTTTTTTGTCCCACCGATTGCAACGCCTGAAAACTTATCAATGCGCGGAGTTGGTTTGTTCGGTTTATTGATGTTACCAGATCTTTTTGGCATTTTTGGAAGCGGCATGGTTGATGTTAAGACACCCCCAGCAATTAGGTATTCCTGTGGCGCGTCATTCCAATACTGAAAGGAGCGGGCGATATCCGCGGGCGCGCAACTCAGTGCACTTGCCGTTTGTGCCGAAGACCAGACCAAAGAGAGGACAAAGGCTGATGCAATCAATTGGCGGAAAAACATCGGCGTCCTTTCAGGCTATTAAGCAAGGCTATTGAATATCTGGGAAATGGGACGATTTGTTGTTGCATAAAGGCAGTAAAAACCGTCGCCCCAAAAAAGGAAATTCATCTCCCATGCGTTCCATCATACCCATTTAATGCAGTTGGCTTCCAGTTGCCCAATGCCCCATCTTTAGGTTTGTAAATTTCAACCAATAGGGGATAGCATTTCGCTTCTTCGCTGGAATGGGATGCGCTGCAATCGCCACCCGGACAGGCTGACAGCCCGCCGATCAAGTCGATCTCTGCAAAGAATTCGATATAGTCACCCTTGCGAACGGGACTGGCTTTCATAAAATATTGATGGGTGTCTTGAGTGAACCCGGTACACATGAAAACATTGAGCACATCATGCACATGCGGCTCTGCTTCTTTCAGTGAAAGACCTGTTTGATCAGCGAGCGCTCTCGTCAGGTTTGAATGACAGCAATAATGGTAGTCACCGCCGGACAATAATTTGTTGGTATAGGGATCGCAACGCGTGCCTATAACATCGTGGACACTCCCGCCAAATTCGTCCCAACCATACCAATCAAGCGTATCAGCGGTAACCGTCGCCATTGGGCGCATAAAGGGAAGATTGCTCCATAGCTTGTTTCCGGTGCTGACATGTGTCCCATGCAGCGCTCGGGTCTTACCGCTGAAAAATCGTTCATTCAGATTGTCAGCACTCCACAAATTCAGGTCACCAACTTGCGGCCCTTCTGGGCAGACAATTCGAAAGAAATGTCCGGCAGGAACTTTGAATGTTGAAGCATCGCGCGGTTGAACCATGGCGCTATCAACAAGAGCCATTTGATCGCGCGCTCGATCATAAAAAATCGCGTCATAGGCTGGCAGCGTATCAATCGGATAGCAGATGACTGGTTTGACCGCTTTGCGTTCTTGCGCGTCAGACGGGGCAGGGTGCTGAGGTGTGGATTTCATTTTTACCTTCTCATTCACTGGCACGCAGATACGATTGCGCACTGCTCCTTTATTATGTCGCTAACCAGTTTATTGACTTCCCAAGTGCGGCCAACGGCACCTTCTTCAGGGCATAGATATTGACCGTGAGGTTCCAGTTCTTCTTTGAAGGTTGCCTCCCAATCTTCTTCTGCATCAAGCATTTGTTCAGCCGAATATAGCAAATGATCGACAAACGCTCGATAAGCAGCCGCTTTTTCAGATTGCAGCAAAGCGCATGTGTCTGACGGCTCTGCAAAGTCTGGATTAGAAACTGCCAAAATCAGATGCGAGCGGTAAGCGTCTCTTGCTGATTGCAAGCCTTGCAAACGTTCAGCTTCATCGAGTTGTATTTTGACACCAATAAGAGCACCCAATGCTACAATGGCAGTGATGAGTGCGGACACTGTTTGAATTATAGAACTGTGTTTAGCTATCCAACTCATCTTTGTCCTGCCTTTGGCATTTGTTGAGTTGCACAGTGAATGCCGCCGCCAACTTCACCCAAAGCATCCACATTTAGCGTAACGATTTCCCGATCGGGATAATGGCGTTTCATAGCCGCTATTGCTGCTTGATCAGTTACCCTGTCTCCAAATTGAGCCGCTATTACTGCGCCATTGCAAACATAGTAATTTGCGTAGGATGCAACGAAGTCAAAGCTTTTGATGCGGCGTTTGCTGGGTTCGGATATCACTTCGATCTCCAAGCCTTCTTCAACCAGTTTATCATATGTTTCCAACGCAGCTAGATGGAACGGATCATCCAGATCTGGTTCATCTGGCAAATTGATTAAAACACGGCCAGGCCCTGTAAACCTCGCTAGGCTATCAATATGGTAGTCTGTAATATCTTCGCCGTAGACGCCTTCTGTCCAAACCATTTTTTCTGCGCCATAGGCTAGCAGAAGACGTTTTTCGATTTCGTCTTTCGTAAGTCCGGGGTTTCTGTTTGAATTGACCCAAGAGCTCTCATGGGCCGCCAGTAAGCCGTGCCCATCATGTTCAACTCCGCCAGCTTCGCCCACTAGACCGGAAGCAACCAATTCGACGCCTAGGCGTTCTGCAATCTTCGCAGCAATCGTGCCATCGCGCTTATGAACCTGCTTGTTACCCCATCCATTAAACTGGATATGGCTGACCACCAGAGAGCCATCTGGTTTCTTGGCAAATAGCGGACCTGAATCCCGCGCCCAAAGATCTTCAGTAGGAATATCCCATATCTCTATTTTCTCTGAGAGAAGTTTTTTGGCAGCAAGTTGGTCATTAGAGGCAACTAAAAGGGTGACTCGCTCGAATTCTGCAATCGAATTGGCAATATCCGCAATGGTCTGCTGCAGGATTGTCAGGAATTGGGAATTGGGATGCACGGTCTTGTTTACTGGCCATTGCATGAATGTAAGTTCATGTGGGTCTTCTTCTGGAGGGACCCATAGTCCTTGATCGGCTTGTGCATGGCCTTCTTTTGAAAACAAAAGGGAAGTTGCAAGACTTATCGCGCCATTAGAAAAACTGCGCCTATTCATGGTTCTTCCCTTTGCTAAAAGCTTATCGCAGTAGCATTGTCTCTTCAACGCCGCCTTCGATAATGCCAAGGCGCTTGTCGAGATAGGTTCCACATTCTTCAATCAACAAGTCATGGTGCTCTGTGAAAAAGTGGTTCGCGCCTTCAATCGTATTCTGCGTGATCATGATGCCTTTTTGGGTTTTCAGTTTATCGACCAGCAATTGAGTGTCTGCTGGGGGAGCAAAACGGTCTTTGTCTCCATGAATAATCAGACCCGAAGACGGGCAGGGCGCAAGAAACGCAAAGTCATAAAGATTTGCCGGGGGCGCAACAGAAATGAAGCCTTCGATTTCCGGGCGGCGCATCAGCAATTGCATGCCGATCCATGCGCCGAACGAGAAACCACCAACCCAGCAGCCACGGGAATCTGGATGCAAAGTTTGAACCCAATCAAGCGCTGCCGCCGCATCAGACAATTCGCCCATGCCGTGGTCAAACTCGCCTTGGCTGCGACCAACACCGCGAAAGTTAAATCGCAAAGTCGTAAAGCCTCGCTCGACAAACATGTAAAACAGATCATAGACGATCTGGTTGTTCATTGTGCCGCCGAATTTTGGATGAGGGTGCGGATGCAAAATAATTGCGATAGGCGCTGTCCGGTCGGCTGATGGCTGGTAACGGCCTTCAAGGCGTCCGGTTGGTCCGTTGAAAATAACTTCTGGCATAGTTGCTCCTGAAATAGCGGATTTTCCCGCGCAAATTTGGGTTTGGCTTGACCTTACTGCATAGGCAATTTATGACCTTTTAGAATAATTCTAAGAGGCCGATGTGCTGTAGGTCGCCTTCATGGGTCTTCTTAGACAATTGGCACTGTGAAATACAAGAAAAATGCGCATTGTTGGCGAATTAGTACGCTTATGCGCAAAAATCGGCTGAACGAGAGACATCAAACAACTCAATGGCACAGAATCGCATCTATTTGGATTATAATGCCAGCGCTCCGCTTCTGCCGAGCGCCCGCGAAGCCATGATTGCTGCTCTTGATGCCACTGGAAATCCTTCGTCGGTCCATTTTGAAGGGCGTGCTAGCCTGAAAATTATAGAGAAGGCCCGTTCGCAATTGGGTAAGGCAGTCGGCGCCAAAGGCAATCAAATTGTTTTCACATCCGGAGCCAGCGAAGCCGCAAACCAAGCTTTGTCGCCCATTATCCGCGCTGCGGGCCGTGAAGTTCATGTGTCAAAGCTGTATGTTTCTGCAATTGAGCATCCATGCGTATTGGCCGGGGGGCGTTTCGCCAAAGAACAGATTTCTTTTTTGAAAGTAACAGAAGCAGGCCTTATCGATCTGGCTGAGCTGGAAAATACGCTTCTCGCTCATGATCAAACGTCCGGTGCGCCAATGGTCGCGGTAATGTTGGCTAATAATGAAACAGGTATCATCCAGCCTATTTCTACGATTGCTGACTTGGTTCATGCTCATAATGGTTTTTTAGTTGTTGATGCGGTTCAGGCTTTAGGCAAAATCGCGTTTGAAGTCTCAACGCTGGCGGCCCATTTCGTAATTGTTTCCAGCCACAAGATTGGTGGGCCCAAGGGAGCAGGCGCTTTAATCTTCGGAGATGCGTCGATTTCGCCACAACCTATGATTATCGGCGGTGGCCAGGAGAATTTCCAGCGTGGCGGCACCGAAAATATCGCAGCTATTGCAGGATTTGGCGCAGCTGCAGCAGAAATATCGTCACAAACCACAAAAATAGACCAAATGACGCTACTTCGGGACTCGATTGAAGCAGGTGTCGGTACTATATGTGCAGAAGCGGGGAATAAGGCGGGTGAGCCTGTGTTCTTTTGCAGGGGAGAAAATAGACTTCCCAATACAAGTTGTTTTGCGGTACCCGGTGTAAAAGCTGAAACTGCGCTAATTTCGCTGGACCTTGCAGGGGTTGCCGTTTCTTCGGGCTCTGCATGTTCATCAGGCAAAGTAAAAAAATCCCATGTCCTTGCGGCTATGGGTGTGGAAGATGATCTTGCTGTCTGCGCGTTGCGGGTTTCAACAGGGGCATTGACTACCAATGAAGATGCTGAGAAGTTTCTCGGTGCCTTTAAAGCCATAGTGAGCCGGATTGCATAGGTGATATGCGGTCTTGCTTGGTTAGACCAACTGGCGGGAATTTGAACCCGCAAAGGATGGAGAGAGCCCATGCCTGCAGTGCAGGAAACAGTCGACGCAGTCGCGGAACTGGACGTTGATAAATACAAATACGGATTTTCGAGCGATATCGAATCCGATTTTGCCCCAAAAGGTTTGACGGAAGATACAATCCGTTTCATCTCGGCCAAGAAAGAAGAGCCGCTCTGGATGCTTGAATGGCGTCTGGAAGCCTTTCGTCGTTGGCTGACCATGAAGGAGCCGGACTGGGCGCGGGTGAATTATCCCAAGATCGACTTTCAGGACATCTATTACTACGCTGCTCCGAAGAATTTCGAAGACGGACCAAAGTCTTTGGATGAAGTTGATCCTGAACTGCTACGTACCTATGAAAAGCTGGGCATTCCGCTTAAAGAGCAGGAAATCCTTGCAGGCGTTCGTAAGCATGATGAGCCAAGTCCAATGGACGAAGATGCGGGCGACAATGTCTACAAGTCTGGCCGTGTTGCTGTGGATGCTGTGTTTGACAGCGTCTCCGTTGTAACCACGTTTAAAAAAGAACTTGCTGCGGCAGGGGTCATTTTCTGCTCCATCTCCGAAGCTATTCGTGAGCATCCTGAACTGGTACAAAAATATATGGCCAGTGTTGTGCCTGTTTCAGACAATTATTATGCAACGCTCAATTGCGCAGTTTTCACCGATGGTTCATTCGTCTATGTGCCGGAAGGCGTTCGCTGCCCAATGGAATTGTCCACCTATTTCCGAATCAATGCGGAAAACACTGGCCAGTTCGAGCGTACATTGATCATTGCTGAAAAAGGCTCTTACGTTTCCTATCTTGAGGGCTGCACAGCGCCTCAACGCGATGAGAACCAGCTCCATGCTGCTGTGGTTGAATTGATCACCATGGATGATGCCGAGATCAAATACTCGACGGTGCAAAACTGGTATCCAGGCGATGCTGACGGCAAAGGCGGTATCTATAACTTCGTCACGAAACGTGGCGATTGCCGTGGTAAGAACTCAAAGATTTCCTGGACACAGGTTGAGACCGGTTCTGCAATCACTTGGAAATATCCAAGCTGCATTTTGCGCGGTGATGGCTCTCGCGGTGAGTTTTACTCAATCGCAGTTTCCAATGGTGCTCAGCAGGTCGATAGCGGCACGAAAATGCTGCATCTTGGCAAAAACACCACAAGTCGGATCATCTCCAAAGGTATTTCTGCGGGTAAATCTCAGAACACCTATCGCGGTCAGGTTTCGATCAACCGCAAGGCTTCTGATGCACGTAACTTTACCCAGTGTGATAGTCTGTTGATTGGCGATAAATGCGGCGCACATACCGTTCCATATATCGAAGCCAAGAATTCAACGGCTCAATTGGAACATGAGGCAACAACCTCGAAGATTTCAGATGATCAACTGTTTTATTGTCTGCAACGCGGCATTCCTGAAGAGGAGGCCATCGCGCTGATCGTCAATGGTTTCGTGAAAGAAGTTATTCAGGAACTGCCGATGGAATTTGCCGTTGAAGCGCAAAAGCTGATTGGGATTTCTCTTGAGGGAAGTGTTGGGTGATGGATATCAACGGACTATTATTCCAAGTTGTATTCTTCTTCATATTTATGCTCGCTGCCAACTATTTCATCATGCAGCGAAAGCATCCAAATAGATTGAAAGTCTCATTCAATATGACGGCAGTTGCAGCCGTGATCTATGCGATTGTGATGTATTTTTGGGGAATGAGTTAGACCGAAATGAACTTGAGAGAGCTACTCCAATCGAAGATTGCCAGACTGGTTGTGTTCCTTTGGTTCATTGTTTTCCCAATTCTCTTCATCACCATTCCTGCAATGGAGATGGTTACAGGAGAGCGGCAGAGTTCAGATTTCCCGGTTTGGGCGTTCGTGGTTTGGATTTTAGGGCCAGTTGTGGCTGGCATTGTAATTAGGAATTTTTTCGGCAAGTCCGAAAACGAA
The DNA here is from genome assembly GCA_017854535.1 of Nitratireductor sp. Classification (GTDB taxonomy): domain Bacteria; phylum Pseudomonadota; class Alphaproteobacteria; order Rhizobiales; family Rhizobiaceae; genus Salaquimonas. The sequence continues at coordinate 15,706 of JAFMHL010000030.1, read as the reverse complement.
ACAAAAAAGACGGAAAAATAAAATGATTGAAATTAAAAATTTGCATGTGAAAATCGCCGACACCGATACGAAAATTCTCAATGGTGTAAATCTGACCATTAAACCTGGTGAAGTTGCAGCCATTATGGGACCAAACGGCTCAGGCAAATCAACTTTGTCTTATGTGCTTGCTGGCAAAGACGACTATGAAATCACTGAAGGCGATATTTTGTTCAACGGCGAAAGCATTCTTGAAATGTCGCCCGATGAGCGCGCAGCCGCTGGCGTATTCCTAGCTTTCCAATATCCTTTGGAAATCCCTGGCGTGCCGACCATGAACTTTTTGAAAGCTGCCATGAACTCACAACGCAAAGCGCGCGGTGAAGCAGAAATGACAACGCCAGAATTTATCAAAGCTGTAAAAGGCGAAGCGTCAAAGCTTGGCATTGATATGGTTATGTTGAAGCGTGCGCTCAATGTTGGTTTTTCTGGCGGCGAAAAGAAACGCGCCGAAATTTTGCAGATGGCGCTTTTGGCTCCAAAATTCTGCGTGATGGATGAGACAGATTCAGGCCTTGATATTGATGCGCTTAAAGTCGTTTCGGAAGGCGTCAATGCCTTGCGTTCGCCGGAGCGATCTTTCCTTGTGATCACCCACTATCAGCGTCTGCTGGACCATATCGTGCCGGACACTGTGCATGTTCTCTACAAAGGCAAGATCATCAAATCAGGCGGCAAAGAACTAGCACTTGAGTTGGAAGAAAACGGCTATGCCGACATCATCGGCGAAGCGGCTTAACGGGCCATCGGGATAAGAAACCAATGAACATTCAAACAAAAATTACCCACACGGCTGCCGAAGAGAGCCTCTTGGCTGCTTTGGCGCAGTCTGAACGCGAAGAAGCTGCTGCTGTGTTGGAACACATTGAAGACCGCGGTCTACCAACCCGCCGCGTTGAAGCTTGGCACTATACAGATTTGCGCACATTGATGCGCAATTTTCCAAAAGCGCCAAAAGCCATCGACAGTGAGTTTTCTTCCGAAGGTCTGAGTGAAATGGCCGAACTGGTGGATGGATTTAACATCGGCTTTTCAAATACATCTCATGTGCAGGGTATTGTTGGTGATTTGCCTGATGGTGTAGCTGGCGTGGTGGGCGATGGCCCAATCACTGCAAATCCGGTTCCAGTCAAAGATGACTATATCGGTCAAATGAATTCTGCTCTTTGCGAGCAAGGCGCAATCCTGACCGTTGAGCCAGGCAAATCGATTGATACCCCTATAATTCTTGCCCATACCTGCGCAGGGGAAACGGCTTCTGTTCTACGCCATAAAGTAAGTGTGGGTGAAAATGCATCGGCAACGTTCATCGAGCGTCATCACTCCAGCACGATTGCAAACCATCAAAATGTGGTCAGCAATTTGTTTCTTGAAAAAGGCGCAAAAGTTGTCTGGGTTATTGATCAGGAACTTGGTGTCGAAACAACGCGCCTCGGCCAGTTGAACATCGTTCTTGGCGAAGAAGCGGATTTGACTATTTTGGTTTTGAACGCGGGTGGCAAACTTGTTCGGCAAGAAATTCATGTTGCGGTAAATGGCGAAAACTCCAATGTTGCGATCAAGGGCGTGAACTTGATTGGCGAGGGCTCGCACATAGATGTGACCACGACACTAGCCCATAACGTTCCAAACACAACCGCAACTGAACTATTCAGGAATGTTGTCCCTGCTGGTGGCAAAGGTGTATTCCAAGGCCAGATCAGAGTTGCGCAAATCGCGCAAAAAACCGATGCGCAGATGGCTTGCAACACTCTGCTATTGACCGATGAGAGCGATTTTTCGGCGAAGCCGGAACTCGAAATCTTTGCCGACGATGTTGTTTGTGCCCACGGCGCAACTGTCACAGACATCGATGACAATCATCTGTTCTATCTTCGCGCCAGAGGCATTTCCGAGCGTGATGCAAGAGCGCTATTGGTGAAGGCATTTGTCGAAGAAGTGTTTGAAGAACTGGACAATGAAGCATTGGGCAAAGCGTTAATAGCGCGTATTGAGAACTGGTTGGATTTGAATGCCTGATAGCGGGACAGATACCATCGTTCTGTATGGGTCGACCCAATCGGGCCATTCCTACAAGCCGCGGCTTTATATGTTGCTGGCTGGTATCGAACACGACTATCAGCATATCGATATATTCACGCCCCATGGGGAACGCCCGGAAGCGTTTCGCAAGGTTGCGGCCTTTGGTGAAGTTCCAGTCTTGGTTCACAACGGACAAGTAATGGCTCAGTCGAATGCGATCTTGTTGCACCTCATGCGCCATTTTGGAAAATTTTCAGGTTCGAGTGAAACCCAATTAGATGAGATTACTACATGGCTGTTTTGGGAGGCAAATCGCATTGGCCGATCCTATCCAAACCATCGCTACTTCCATAAATTTGCCACTTGCGATGCAGGCCTGCTGAATTGGTTTGACCAAACAGTGCGCGCTGATTTGGATCGGCTCAACGATGAACTAAGCGAAAAAGAGTTTTTGCTCGGTGAGTTTACCGCAGCTGACATTTATTGCGCTGCCTATCTTTTGTATGATGACAATCCTGCGATCAAAATATCTGAATGGTCAAATGTTCAACACTGGCTTAACCGAGTAAAAGCGCTATCTGGTTGGAAATACCCAGCAGAAGCATTGGCATAATAACATGTATGATATTGAAAAAGTACGTTCCGATTTCCCAATTCTAGCCCGTCAGATACACGGCAAACCGCTTGTCTATCTGGACAACGGCGCATCGGCACAAAAGCCCAAAGCAGTTATTGATGCCGTGAGCAATGTATATTCTAACGAATATGCCAACGTCCATCGCGGGCTGCATTATTTGTCCAATGCCACAACGGATGCTTATGAAAAATCTCGCGAAACCGTTCGTCGTTTTTTAAACGCACCATCCGTGGATGAGATCGTCTTCACTTCAGGCACGACGGACGCCATCAATTTGGTCGCTTATGGTTGGGCTATGAAACACCTAAAGGCGGGTGATGAAATAATTCTTACGCAGATGGAGCATCATTCCAACATCGTTCCTTGGCATTTTTTGCGTGAGCGTATGGGAGTGAAGCTTGTTTGGGTTCCCGTGGAAGATGATGGCGGTTTTTCACTTGAAAAATACGAGGCAGCTTTCACCAAAAAGACCAAGCTGGTGGCAATCACTCATATGTCCAATGTTTTGGGAACCATTGTCCCGCTCAAGGCCGTAACTGAGTTCGCCCATGCTAATGGTGCGCTCGTGATGGCTGATGGTAGCCAAGGCGCGGTTCATCTTCCCGTTGACGTTCAAGATTTGGGTGTCGATTTTTATGCTATAACTGGACACAAACTTTATGGTCCGTCGGGCATTGGCGCACTTTATGGCAAGATGGAAGTGCTCAAAACCATGCAGCCTTTCAAAGGCGGCGGCGAAATGATCGTTGATGTGACGGAAGAGGGCGTTACCTACTCAGAGCCGCCCCATCGTTTTGAAGCTGGAACACCGCCAATTGCACAGGCAATAGGGCTAGGTGCTGCGTTAGATTATATGGACTTAATTGGCCGTGAAGCTATTCTAGAACATGAAAACGGGTTGCGGGACTATGCCAAAGAGCAATTGTCCAAGATCAATTCGTTGCATATTTTCGGAGACACACCAGACAAAGGTGCGATATTCTCTTTCGAACTAAAGGGTATTCATGCCCATGATGTGTCTATGGTCATTGATCGCGAAGGGGTGGCGGTTCGCGCTGGAACTCATTGCGCACAACCATTGATGCAGCGCTTTAATGTTACTTCGACATGTCGTGCATCTTTTGGTATGTATAATACCAAAGCTGAAGTCGATGCGCTGGTGGCAGCCCTTGAAAAAGCTCGAAAGTTTTTTGGTTAAACCGATAACCATCCTTATATTGAATCTATGGAAAACAACACGATGACCGATACAGCCCTGCAAGATGCCCCTAATGCCGCTGCGTTTAACGGCAGCACGTTTGCACCTGAAGAATTGGAACGCATGACAACGGACATCGTTGCGGCATTGAAGACAGTCTATGATCCTGAAATTCCGGCCGATATTTATGAACTTGGCCTGATCTATAAGGTTGATATCGAGGACGACCGCACGATCAAGGTAGAAATGACATTAACCGCGCCTGGCTGCCCGGTTGCTGGCGAAATGCCGATCTGGGTTCGTGACGCTGTCGCAGGTGTTGAAGGCGTTATGGATGTTGATGTGGATCTAGTTTTCGATCCGCCTTGGACACCTGATCGCATGAGCGAGGAGGCACAGATCGCCGTTGGTTTGTATTAAGCTTTGCGTGATAATAATTAATTCCTGTTGCGGGCCTTTAACCCGTTTGATTTGGAGATAAGAGCATGGCCTTTGAAGTCATTAAAGTTACAGATGCTGCTAAGAATCGTCTTGGTGAAATCCTCGCTTCCAAGCCAGAAGCGATCGGTATTCGTATTGGTGTAAAAAATGCCGGCTGTGCTGGTATGGAATATACGGTTGATCTGGTTACGGAGCCAAATAAAGGCGATGACAAAGTAGTCACAGATCAGGGCATTATATTTGTTGATCCAAAAGCTGTGCTGTTTCTATTGGGAACAGAGCTCGGCTTTGAAGTGACTAAGCTGAAAACCGGTTTTGTTTTCAACAATCCCAATCAGACATCAGCCTGTGGATGCGGGGAAAGCGTTGAATTGAAGCCAGCAGAAATGACACCTGAAATGCTTCGTGAGCGCGCCATAAACGCTCAGGGATAAAGACTATTACTTATCAAGTTCGGCGGTTATCTTCACCTGCTGGTCCATGATAGATCATCTTCCATTCGGTTTCTCCGTCAAGTTTTTCTGGCGCAAACACATTCATCATTCGAATAGAATCGCTTACGCCCAACCGCTCATCACAAATGAGAATGGCTTTTTCGTCTCGAAATTCGATCGGCGCTTCCAGCTGGCATTCTATTTCAGGTGGGCGGAGCATCATTAGTTGAAAGGCTGCCATGATACGATTGATGCCCAACAGAAAATCTCGACCGGGCGGGATCATGCCCACTTCCCGGCTAGGTGACCAAACACCGTGCATTTTGTCTAAATCGCCAGTTCTGAAGGCCTCATAAAAAGCCTCATTTGTTGCCAGGATTTTGGCTCGGTCAACGGCGCTTTGGCCATTTGCGATTGCTCCCAGCATCATCAAAACAAACACAGAAATTGTGAGTAACGAAAATGATCTCTTTGTTTGGTGCAAGACAGGTATCATTGGCTTCTCCGTACTCGAAAAGCTAAGTCCTTCTGGCCCATCTGTGAACTAACATTTCCGTCATCAATCAATCCAGACATCACATTGTCAGTTGCCAAAGGAGTTGAGATTGACCGAACACGGAATATGGCGCACCTTGTTGCGAAATGCATCTAAAGGAGCCAAATCATGGAAAATCCGTCCATCATGTCTCACACATCCATCGGAACCAATGACTTTGAGCGCGCAGCAGCTTTTTATGATGCCGTCATGCCCCATTGGAGCCAAACGGATATACGAACCAGAATTGCCAGAAGGGGCCTATGCCATAGCCTACGGAAAACAATTTCCAGAGTTCTGGATCAATACGCCGCACGACAATAAACCAGCAGAAACCGAGAATGGGAATCACTTTGCTTTCCTGGCTCCTTCAAAGGAAGCGGTTCATGCCTTTTGGGACGCTGCACTACAAGCTGGCGCAACACCTGAGGGCGGAACCTGGCCCGCGACCACACTACGGCGCTCCATATTACGGTTGCTTCATGCGAGACTTGGATGGCCACAAGATTGAAGCTATGTTTTGGGATGGTGATTTATCGGAGGAATAAAACTTGGCCGTTACAAAAGAATATTTGGAATATCTGGCGGATTTATTTTCAATCGTTCCCCATACAAACATTAAAAAGATGTTTGGTGGAGCAGGGGTGTTTCGCCATGGCTTGATGTATGCCTTGGCTTTGGGGGACGGAAAAATCGCCTTGAAGGCTGATGCAGAAACCATACCTGATTTTGAAGCTGAAGGATGTGAAGCTTGGTATTATGAAGATAAGCGCGGCGGCAAGAAAAGCATGAATTACTGGTATATGCCTGAACGCCTTGCAGATGATGAGGATGAAATGCTCGAGTGGTCCATGAAAGCCTTTGAAGTAGCTGTTCGGGCAGATCAGAAAAAGCCACCCAAACAGCGTAAACTTAGTGCTTAGACAGAGCCAGTATATTCGCCGCGCGCCGGGTAATTGTTTTTGATTGCAAAATCCAATGCCGATACCAGTTCTGAAAAATGTGGGCGAACAAACGGCATGGTTTGAACAGAGCCATAATAGAGCGATTGTTCAGGTGTTACCATGAACAGGCCGGGCTCTGAGAATAGGGTAGGTTCTTCAATCCCTATTGACGTTTTGCCACGCGACGTGGAGATGTACAAACCCCACTCTTTTGCTTTGTCTAATGACAGGTCATAGGCAAACCGGAGACCTTTGGCTTCAATCTTATCGGCCATCGCCTGTGTGCGCTCTTGGCCATCAGAACTGATCGCGATCGTGTTGACGCCTCGTTCAGCAAAGTCCGCCGTCCGTTTTTCCAACTCGATCAAATAATTCGCACAAATAGGGCAATGCAACCCGCGGTAAAAACAGATAACCGTTCCCCGTTCTGAGCTTTCCTTGGTGAGATCAAATGTTCCACCACCTAGCAATGGCAAAGTCAGATTGGGTGTTTTTTGACGGGGGATCAGCATCAGGAAATCCTTCTGGTAAAATTAAGTTGGCAACTCGTATCTCAAGGCACAAAAAAGGGGAATTCAACTTACTATCATTCCCCTAAATTAATGCCGATGTTTGTAAGAGATATCAGCGCCGCATAAAGTCCGGGATATGCTCTTCGCCACCAAAAGCATGGCTTTCATCGACATTCGTCAAATCAACTTGGCCATCACTGCGACCACGACCACGCGGTGCGCGCGTATCTTCAGGCTTTGCTTGTTGTTCAACCACTGGAGTATCAGCGACTTCCTGCTTTGGCTTGCGACCGCGTTTCGGGCGTTCAGCGGCAGCTTCTTCACCGCCAGACTTCGCGTTACGCTTGTTGCCTGAGCTTGAGCCAGTTTTGGCACCAGCACGGCCACCGGGTTTACCTCTTCGGCTTGCCTTGGCATCCCATTCGACTTTGTCGCCGGTCCAAACAATTTCTTCGCCAATCAGTGACTCGATGGCTTCGTAACCTTTTTGATCAAGCGGTGTAACGATCATGATCGCTGCGCCCTTGCGTCCGGCCCGTCCCGTTCTGCCAATACGGTGAACATAGTCGTCCGCATTCACGGCAACATCATAGTTGAACACATGGCTTACATCAGGAATATCAAGTCCGCGAGCGGCAACATCAGAGGCAATGAGTATTTGGATCTTGTTGTCCTTGAATGCTTTTAGCGTAGCTGTTCTGGAGCTTTGGTCCATATCCCCATGCAAAGAGCCAACAGAATAACCATGGCGGTCCAGAGACTTCCACAAATTCGCGATTTCTGACTTTCGGTTGCAGAAAATAATCGCATTCTTCAGGTCTTTTGCATCATCAATCATGCTGCGCAATATGGCGCGTTTTTCATAATCCACAGGCGAAGAAGCAATAGCACGCTGTGTAATGGTGCTAGATGCTGATGCAGGTTTTGAAACTTCTACCGAAACAGGGTTCTGCAAAAACTTCTTAGCCAATTCGTCAATTTCTGGCGGCATGGTAGCCGAGAAGAAAAGCGTTTGGCGTGTAAAAGGAACCATTTTCACAATTTTGTCTATATCGGGAATAAAGCCCATATCCAACATACGGTCGGCTTCATCGATAACGAGAATTTCAACGCCGGTCATCAAAAGGCGTCCACGCTCAAAATGATCAAGCAACCGGCCAGGGGTTGCGATCAATACATCAGCGCCGCGATCAAGGATCTTGTTTTGCTCAGTAAAGGAAACCCCTCCAATCAGCAAAGCAACGCTTAACTTGTGGTTGATGCCGTATTTTTCAAAATTTTCATGAACCTGCGCCGCCAATTCGCGGGTAGGCTCAAGGATAAGTGTGCGGGGCATTCTTGCCCGTGCGCGGCCCTTTTCAAGCAGTGACAACATTGGCAAAACGAAACCAGCGGTTTTGCCTGTTCCTGTTTGGGCAATGCCCAAAACGTCGCGTCGTTGCAGCACATGCGGAATTGCCTGCTCCTGAATAGGAGTAGGGACGGTGTAGCCGGATGCTTCAACCGCTTTAAGTACTTTTTTGCTCAGTCCGAGCGCTTCAAATGTCATGTAGAGTTTTGTTCTTTCTATAGCGTGAACTGGAGTTGTATTTTTACAAATCTCCGTTGGATCCCATTGACCCCTAATTGTCAGCCACCATCGGCTGGCATCATTCTTGTTCCGCATATGCCGCTATGCAGCATTTATGATCGAAGTAGTAGGCTCAACATGGTCAAAAGTCAACTAGAGATGAGGGTTGAGGGTTAATGTCAACGGGCGTTGGATATGAAATTCAAGGCCGAAGCAGCTTATGTCGCATACACAAATATTTTGCTTTTGAAACATTAGTTCATCGAAAAAAGTGAAACTGATTATCAGATTGTTTCGTTTCCTCTTCGGGTTGGGCAATTAAGCTTATCAAGAGGAATTACATCATGAAAATCACTAAAATTATCGCAACCACTGCAATCGCCTTGGCCATGACTGTTTCAGCTAAAGCAGCAGACATAGTGGATACTGCTGTAGCAGCAGGCTCATTCAACACGCTCGTTGCTGCTGTTCAGGCAGCGGGCTTAGTCGATACATTGAAGGGCGAAGGTCCGTTCACAGTATTCGCACCGACAGACGAAGCATTTGCTGCTTTGCCGGCTGGTACCGTTGAAGACCTGCTGAAGCCTGAGAACAAGGACAAACTTGTTGCAATCCTGACCTATCACGTGATCGCAGGCAAAGTAATGTCAACCGATCTACAGGATGACATGAAAGCAGCAACAGTGCAGGGCGGTGAAGTGACCATCGATCTCGACAACGGCGCAATGGTCAATGATGCCAAAGTGGTAACTGCAGACATCGCAGCAGACAATGGCGTCATACACGTAATCGACAAAGTGATCATGCCAGCAATGTAATCTTGTCGAAGCAGCATTACTGCTTCATTTTGAGCCGGTAGCGGAAACGCTGCCGGCTTTTTCGCCTGTATGGTCTATGCAATTTGCCACATAACATTCAAGGTGCTTCAATATGCTGGCAAAATCAATTTGCGTAATATCTAGGAGTTACCATGAGCCGTCTAACGTCTGTTCTATCGACTATTTTTCTGTCCGCAGGTTTGACGGTTTCAGTTCCGCTGACTGGCTCTGCGTTTGCCGATGAGTGCCGACAGCGCTTTATAGATGTCGTTATTTCAGTAAAGAACGCGGATATGAGGGCGCTTTGAAGTCCTTTATCACCCAAGAGGTGTATGGCGCACAAGTTTCTAAAAACTTTTATCATTATATCGACAAAGAAAACTGGATGACGGAAATGGTCGAACCTGCCGCCGCTCCTTGGAGCCTTGCGCGTAATAACGTTTTGTATATCTCTAATGACAAGGGCACTTCTTGGCAAAAAGTGCGGGAGATGGATCCCGTTGAACCTGCTGATACTGCCAGCCAAATACAGCAAGATCGTGCAGCCACTGTGAGAAACACGAATTGTACCACAGAGGACTTGAACGGCGAAATGCTGGAAGTGCTTCAGGGTGAATATGACATGCTGAATGGGATGGAAGGCAGTATTGAAGAGAAAATGTGGTTGTCGCTGGATAAAAGTTGGGTTCCCAAATCCATGATGCATCTCAAAATGGCGGGAACAGAAAGCAAGACAATTCAGCTGATAGAAAAGATGCCCGAGTTGACCCTACCAATGCCTGAATAGGCGGCGCCAATCGTCGATAAAAGCCCTACTTAAATATCAAGTTGGGCAAATTCAGCATTTTCCTGAATAAACTGAAAACGCGCTTCCGGCTTGTTGCCCATCAACTGATCCACAGAGTCGCGTGTCCGCGCTTCTTCCCCTTCTCGAACCTCAATCCGTAACAAGGTGCGTTTTTTCGGATCCATTGTGGTTTCTTTAAGCTGAGCAGGCATCATTTCACCAAGGCCCTTAAATCGGGTGATATCGATTTTACCGCGGCCATTAAAAACGGTTTCAATCAGCTCTTGGCGATGTTCTTCATCGCGGGCGTAGGCGGATTTTCCCCCTTGGGCGATTTTGAAAAGGGGCGGCACAGCCATGTATAAATGGCCATTGCGAATGATATTCGGCATTTCCTGATAGAAAAATGTGATCAGCAGAGAGGCGATATGCGCACCATCCACATCCGCATCCGTCATGATGATCACGCGATCATAACGCAAATCATCGTCGCGATACTTCGAACGTGTTCCACATCCAAGCGCTTGAATGAGATCACCAATCTGCTGGTTGGCAGCAAGTTTTTCTGCGCTGGCCGAACCCACATTGAGGATTTTGCCGCGCAATGGCAGGATTGCCTGATTGATACGATTACGTGCCTGTTTGGCGGAGCCACCAGCTGAGTCGCCCTCGACGATAAACAATTCTGTTCCGCCCTTGGCGTTGGCAGAGCAATCGGCCAATTTTCCAGGAAGGCGCAATTTGCGCGTGGCCGTCTTACGATTAACCTCTTTTTCCTTGCGCCTACGCATGCGCTCTTCCGCACGGTCAATCACCCATTCCAAGAGTTTATTCGCTTGGGCAGGTGAGGCGGCAAGCCAATGGTCGAAAGGATCGCGGATGGCGTTCTCAACAACCTTTTGTGCTTCCACTGTTGCCAATTTGTCTTTCGTCTGACCAACAAATTCCGGCTCACGAATAAATACGGACAGCATAGCCGCAGCTGATGTCATCACATCATCGGTGGTAATTGCGGCAGCTTTTTTATTGCCGGTCATCTCGCCATATTGTTTTAAGCCGCGTGTTAAAGCGATACGAAAGCCAGCTTCATGGGTGCCGCCATCGCCTGTTGGGATCGTATTACAGTATGAGTTTACAAAGCCATCATCCCCATACCATGTCACAGCCCATTCTAGAGAGCCGTTTTTGCCCGTATGGTCAGATTTGCCTGAAAAGGCTTCTGATGTGACTTTGTGCTGATTGCCAATCGAGGCATCCAGATAATCGCGTAGGCCGCCCGGAAAATGAAAGACGGCCTTCGGTTCAATTTCAGATTTTTCACCGATCAAGCTTGGGTCACACGTCCATCGAATTTCGACACCGCCAAACAAATAGGCTTTGGAGCGCGCCATTTTGTATAGGCGTTCGGGTGAGAATTTCGCACCTTTGCCAAAGATTTCCTCATCAGGCTTGAACCTGATTTTTGTACCACGGCGATTATGAACGTCGCCTTGTTCAACAAGGCCTGTCTGAGGCATGCCACGTGAAAATTCCTGAACAAACAGTTTTCGGTTTCTGGCTACTTCAACAATCAAATGCTCCGAAAGGGCGTTGACCACAGAGACCCCAACGCCGTGCAAGCCGCCGGATGTTTCATAGGCTTTGCCGTCAAATTTTCCGCCCGCATGCAAAACTGTAAGTACAACTTCGACCGTTGATTTTTTCTCTTTGAGATATTTGGGATGGATATCTGTTGGAATACCGCGACCATTATCTGTAACCGAAAGATAGCCCTCAGCATCCAACTCGACTTCAATCCAAGAGGCATGGCCAGCAACCGCTTCATCCATCGAGTTATCAATCACCTCTGCGAAAAGGTGATGCATGGCTTTTTCGTCCGTGCCACCGATATACATGCCAGGGCGTTTGCGGACAGGCTCAAGACCTTCAAGAACGGAAATAGCATCAGCGCCATAGTCATCGCCGCCGCTGGACGCCTTTGCGCTTTGAGCAGGTTTTTGAGCTTTTGGGCGTTCAGGCTTTGGCGTGGCAGGCTGCTTTTGCGGTTCGTCACCACCAAAGAGATCGTTCGTATTATCCATAACTTATCGCATCTTGTATTTCAGTATTCGAATCACTGCCGAACTTTAAACGCAGAATAGGCCAGATGCGAGTTTTCTGATTGCAAATAATATGCAATTTGCATCGCCTTCACTTAACCATAAAGGCTGTGATAGCCTGATGCGCCGCCGATACTGTCAATATCAGTAATCTTATAGTCTGCCTGCTCTAGCCAAGAGGGTGAAATTTCGATGCCCCAACCTGGCGCTTCACTGACGCTCGCATGTCCATCTTTGATGGTGAAAGGTGAGGATACAAACAAATCTTCTTGCCAAGGATAGTATTCCGGCCCTTCAATTGAAAATTCAAGATACTTTCCGGCATTGGGAAGAGCTCGCATCAAATGCATCGTGAAAAGCGTCACCAAGGAAAGGTTCGCCGCATGAGGTGTGCAAGGCAGACCTGCTGCTTGGCCCATTTTGGCGACTTGAAGCGTCCGGCAGATGCCGCCCATATACATCACATCGGGTTGCAAAATATCAACGGCTTCTAGCGAAATCATGCGTTTCCAATGGTGGAGATCCCAGTCCTGCTCACCGCCAGAAACGGCGATGTCGAGCGCTTTACTAACCTTTGCGGTTTCTTCGATCTCCCAATATAGACAAGGCTCTTCAAAATGTTCATAGCCATGAGCTTCGAGCATCTTGCCCACTTCAATTGCGCGATTGGCGGAAAACCCAGAATTGGCATCCACCAGCAAAGCAGCATCCGCCCCTATGGCTTTGCGAATATGGGGAATGATGGCTTCTGTCCGGCCCGGCCATTGATCAATATCATTGCCGCATTCCGCGCCAACACGAACTTTGAAAGCATCAAAACCAAATTGATCCTGAAGGCGCAACAAGCGCTCCGCTTCATCTTCTGGTTTAATGTCACGGCGCATAGATGAAGCATAGGCTCGCACTTTTCCTGCGTTGCCACCCAACAGCTCCGCAACCGGTTTCCCAGCTTGTTTGCCTCGCCAATCCCAAATGGCCGTGTCTAAACCAGCCATGGCCCGATACAGATAAGAGCCGGGATATTTATGTTCGCGTTTTGGAATTTCCTCAACGAGTAATTCAAGCTCATTGGTCGAGCGGCCAATTGCCCAATGGGCAATCTGTCTGTGAAATATTTCGCAGGTGATATCGCTATTATAGGTGGAAACCTGCCCCCAACCGGTGGCGCCATCCTCCGAAGTCAGCCCCACAAAGCCGACAAATTCATTACAAAAAGTCTCAAGTTTTGTAATTTTCATTTCGATCAACCGCCAAACTTTTTATGTGCCTAACTCGTGCGCAATGCCTCAACTTTTTTATCCCAACCAGCTGTAACCAGTGATCCATCATCAATGATCGGACGCTTTATGAGGGTTGGATATTCGCCCATAAGTTCAAGTGCTTTCTTGGCATTCATATCTGCTTTTTCCTCATCAGATAGTCCGCGCCAGGTTGTTGATCTTGTGTTGAGTAAAATCTCATAGCCAACCTGGCTTTGTAGTTTCGCCAATTGGTCGGCAGAAATGCCATCCTCACGAACATCTACCAAAGTTAGATCAAGCCCTTTGGCTAGCATCGCCTTGATGGCTTTTTTACAGGTATCACAATTCTTCAGGTGGTAAACGGTCAGGCTCATGAGTGTGTCTTCAGTTTTGATTTCAGGTCTGTTAGGTCCGCAAGCATCGCAATCACATCCGTTTCAGCCGCTACTATTGCCTCTTCATTGCGCGAACGAATAACAATCTGCGTTGAATAAACCTTACCATCGTAGCGCGGGTAAGAGCCAATTGCCGTTCCAGGATGGTTCTTTTGAATGAGTGTAAGCGGCCCGCCAATCGTCCCTTCGCCAAATGGGCAGTCAACTGATTTTGAAATGATCTGAATACCTGATTTCAACGTCGGTCCAACATTGTCCATCATGGCTTGAAAGATTGAAGGAACGCCAGCCATCACATGAACGTTTTCAATCCTGAACCCTGGGGCAACCGATACAGGGTTATCAATCAAATCCGAGCCTTGGGGCAGGCGGGCCATTCGCTTGCGAGCATCGGTAAATTCCATTTCTCGCCTAGCATAATGATCAGACAAAATTGTCATAGCTCTTGGGTCATGGCCAATAGGGACACCAAAAGCCGCCGCCACCGCATCAGCGGTAATATCGTCATGGGTCGGACCGATGCCGCCTGAGGTGAATACGTAGGTATAGCGGCTGCGCAACGCATTCAACGCTTCGACAATTCGGTCTTCTTCGTCCGGCACAATCCTAACTTCGCTAAGGTCAATCCCTTTGAGCGTTAAGAAATCTGCAAGATAGCCGATATTCTTATCTTTGGTTCGCCCAGAAAGAAGCTCGTCACCAATAGCCAGCATGGCAGCGGTTATGGGTTTTTGGTTTGTATCTTCCTGTGACATTTTTACTTTCGGGCAATGGGAAATTAGAAGCGAGATTCTAGTTTTTCTTTTCAAATCTTATGAGGCAGACAAGAACAAAAGAAAAGTGTCGGTTGAAGGATTGCAGAATGCCCAGAGTTTCGCTAGTCAGTCACTCATCCGATGAAATTTGCGGGCATGGCGGAATCGGTAGACGCAAGGGACTTAAAATCCCTCGGCCTTAGTGCTGTCCGGGTTCGAGTCCCGGTGCCCGCACCAGATCAATTCAACCTATTGAAATCATTAAATGCCTTTGATTTCGCATGGCTTTTTCCCATTGATGTGCTACACAATGACGGATATGAAAGACATGGGAAAACTACCTTCTGGGCTAAGTCGTCGTGGGAACGTTTATCAGATTCGAAGACGCGTTCCAGACGAAATTCGTTCAATAATAGGCAAAACAGAAATAATTGAGAGCTTGGGAACTGGCGATGTCGGCATTGCTAGAGAATTGCATGCTGCTCGAAATGCAGAAATTGAAAAACAATTTTCCAAAGCGAGACGTGAGTTGCACGCTGATAAGTTACTTCCGCTGACAATTGAGCAGGCCAAAGCGTATGCAAGACAATGGTTTAAGAATGAGTATGCAAGAGGTCATAAAGAAGCCAGTGAAGCATTTGGAAATGCCGGTCTCGACGATTTAGTCCAAAACCTGGACGAAGAAGAGAGTTATATAAAAACAGCAAGTGATCCAGAGATCATGCCGACGCTACAACAGATTGCGTCCAAAATCCTCAAAGAGCACGGGTATAGTGCCAATGTTGACACTTCAGGTGCGGGTTATTGGGAATTAGTAAACCTCGTTAGAAGAGGTTGGCTTGAGGAAAATCGACGTTTGCTTCGTTTTTTGCAAGGGGAACCGGTTGGTACAATTGATTGCAGATTCGAAAATGTAACAACCGACAAGGAACCGTCTAAAGATAATATCATCGTCACTTTGTCAGCTCTCGTTGAAGAGTTTCTGTGCAATGATGAAAACAGAAGTGAAAGAACTAAAATGGACTTTCGGGCTGCTTTCCGTCCGATGTTGGAAGTCTTGGGACCTGATACAGACATAAAAAGTCTAATGCCAGAAGACTTTGCGAAAGTTAAGGCATTGATAGTGCGGCTTCCACCTAATGCGTTTAAGGCAAACAAAAACCAAGCCAAAACTCTTACACAGATTTCAGATGAGAATGCCGGTGGTCAGGTATTGAGTAAAACTGTCTGACGTCATCGCCTATGTCCCAGATTTAATTCTGGGCTAAAAGAGACTTTT
>JAFMHL010000114.1 GCA_017854535.1 Nitratireductor sp. | reverse complement strand
TGAGCCCTTATACGACATTGAGTTTTTGTCGCGATCAGAACAAATTATCATGCGCCTGATCGTCATTAGTGGCCCAACTCTACAGTTTTTTATAGACGTGCGTTCAGTAGGTTAAAGCCCTTTTGTAACCGACTTGGTCATGCCACTTGTTGGATGTTTGATGTGCAATTTCGGTGAAATGTGATTTGTCGCATTTCTCCCTCTGTAAAATCTAGATTCAAAATTTCTGGACAATAACTTCGAATTCTACGTACTTGCCATATCTACTTAATCCATAATAACGTTGATCGCTTATGGGAAAGGCTCAGCAACTGAATGGGCATAAGGAAAGGATACTTGATGCGCCGTACTCTCTCCGCGGTACTTGCCGCAGATGTAGTTGGTTATTCCAACCTAATGGGTAAGGATGCTGATGGTACGCTCACTATACTTCGTCGCATTCGCAAGGAAATATTTGATCCACTTGTCTCTTCGAAACACGGGAAAATAGTGAAATCTATGGGCGATGGCTGGATCGTCACATTCGCGGCTGTTTCTGAAGCCGTGGAATGTGCAATGCAGATTCAAGATCGGTTGAAGATCGACGGTATGTTGCAATTGCGTATGGGACTGCATATTGGTGATGTTGCCGAAGCTGACAATGACGTATTTGGCGAAGGTATCAATGTTGCGGCTCGCCTTGAAGCATTGGCAGAACCCGGGGCGCTAGCAATTTCGGGCGCGGTTCGTACACTACTCGATGGCACCCTACGCCCGTCTTTTGAAGAAGCTGGTGAGCGAAGCCTCAAGAACATCAGTGAACCCGTTCCGGTTTGGGTTCGGGGCGGCGAAGTTGCGGGTGGCAAGACTGCGATGGAAAGCAAGGGCCTTCCCAGTCTCGCGATCCTCCCGGTGAGTACACCAGATCCGCGATATGAAATAACCGAACTTGCAAAAGCGATAACCGGGGACCTTGCAACCCATCTCAATGCGCTGAGATTTCTAAAAAGCAGGCCAACTCAATCCCCCGATAATTTTGAATACCGGCTGTCAGTAACTCTGAGGGCACGCGGAAACAGATTGCGGCTCGAAGCAACACTGGCAGCGCCCGGCGGGGCCCAAGTGTTGGCGGAAAAATTCGATGGCGATCTGGAGAATTCCTTCGACTGGCAGGATGAGACCGGACTTACCCTGGCACAGCACGTGTTAGACCGACTGATTTCACATGAAGTAGCGTCATTTGAACATCTCGAAAACCAAAAATGCTCGGCAGAACAACTGTTATTAAGGATGCTCGCGCTAAGTGCGTTAGATGGGCCTGGGGTGGGCTTACAAGTTGACCTTATGAACCTCGCGATCGATAGGAAGCCAGATTGGGGGCCCAGTTATGCTTATGCAATAGGTTGGTGGGCTTTGGCCTCCTCCAATGGGCTTGGCCGGTATGTCGCGCACCACCGCGACAAACTTTCAAAATGGAACGCAAAGGTTGAAGAATTGGAGCCGTCCTTTTCCAATGCCCGAATAGTTTTTGCACTTGGGAAGGTCGTTCAGTTCGGCGATTACGCTGGTGCAGTCGCCGATATGCGCATGGTTTTGCGCAATCTCCCTTTCGATCCTGAAGCCCTTAGCTGGGCAGCGTGGGTCTACAACTATTGTGATCGCCCACACGATGCACTCAATTGCATAGAACAGGTGGAAAGATCCGTTTTGCCAACATATCTTGCGCCAGCTATAATAAACAGCCGTGCAATGGTACATATGCTGTTGGGGGAATACGAAACGGCGGTTTTCCATGCCACGCGGGCTTCAGAGATGTCGCCTAGCTTCATCGGCGCATATTTGATAGCTGCGGCGTCTTTTGCATTAAGTGGAAACAAAAATGCAGCGGCAAAAGCAATGGAAAAAGTAATCACTCTTTCACCAAATTATACACTCACAAAGATGGGGTGGCGGGGAAATCGAGAGTTTCCGCCCGGAATAGTCAGATATTTCGAAGGACTCAAAATGGCGGGACTCCCAGAGTGACTTATTTATTGCTGCTTTCATTTTCGGTGTGGCTTAAATTATTCTGATGAAATGGCACCTTTTGATAATATACAACAAGTCGCAATCGTAACTTCAGAAATAGTAGGTGGCGTCACTTTGTCCGCGTTGCTGCCATCCATAGTAAAACAGACTGATAATGGTCAGAGGTCTGCTTGGAGCCCTAAGCAGTCGTGGCAATGGCGCAATGATTGTTCTAGTTTAGCAAAGTTGTTTTAGCGATACGAGCAAGGGAAATCTGTTAAATCAAATGACGATTTTTCTATGTTTTATTCTATGATTTCTATTAGTAATTCAGCAAAATCTTGTTCTGACATTTTTCTGCCCAAAGCCTTTGCCCCATTTAGAGAAAAGTGATCTTCGTCATAGATCGCTTTAAATCCATCATCAGTAATTCCTAGACAGGTTTTATTACTTTCATCGCAAAGAATTTTTAATTTATCAAAATAGGTAACGCCTTCAGCTAAAGCAATTTGTTTGACTTTAGCATTCAATTCAACAGGGACGCTTTTTCTATTATAGTATTCGCCATTGACGTATTTAACAAACAGCTTGGGTTTATCAACAAAACTTCGTAATGAACCTTGGCCATGTTCAAATTTTTCGATCTCTCTATCTAAGATCGTTTTACTATTTTTACGCTCAAATTCTGCGGTATTTCCGAACACTATCAAACCTTTTCCATCTGCGGTTGCCTTCTTCAACAAACTACTCAATCCAGACAAA
>JAFMHL010000029.1 GCA_017854535.1 Nitratireductor sp. | reverse complement strand
ATCCCGATGCTGCCATTGAATACGGATATCTTGAGTTTTGTAATCCGGTTATCCACGCTGGCCTTGACGCCTTGAAAGCAAAAGGCATAAAGCGCGTTCTTGCGGTACCCGGCATGTTGTTTGCTGCTGGTCATGCGAAGAACGATATTCCATCTGTACTGAATACTTATCAGGCCGCAAACCCAGATATGGCGATTGAATATGGCCGTGAACTGGGTGTGGATTTGAAGATGATCCGTGCGGCTTCGGAGCGGATTGAGGCTGCAATCGGAACTTCTGAAAAAGATATTGCGCGCCATGAAACATTGTTGATGGTGGTTGGCCGGGGCTCATCTGACCCTGACGCCAACTCAAATGTTTCCAAGGTTATGCGTATGCTTTGGGAAGGTATGGGTTTTGGTTGGGCAGAAACTTGTTATTCTGGCGTAACGTTTCCGCTAGTAGAGCCGGGGCTCGAGCATGCTGCAAAACTTGGCTATAAGCGCATGGTTGTGTTTCCGTATTTTCTTTTCACAGGTGTGTTGGTCAAACGCATTTACTCTTTTACCGATGAAGTGGCTGCGCGCCATCCTGAAATTGAATTTATAAAAGCCGATTATCTCAACGATCACCCACTGGTGTTGGACACGTTCGAAGATCGCCTTCTTGAAATTATGGAAGGGCGGGCAGTGATGAACTGTCAAATGTGCAAATATCGTGAGCAGGTTTTGGGCTTTGAAGCGGAAATAGGATTGCCGCAGGAAAGCCATCACCATCATGTGGAAGGGATCGGCGGCGGCTTGGAAAACTGTCCATGTAAAGGCGATTGTGATGCCTCTTGCCGCGACGAGGATTTTTGCAAAAAACATGATTTGCCTTGGACGCCACTGCATACCCATGACAGCCATGATCATGATCATTCCCACGAAGATGGGCATAGCCATGACCATGACCAATCTCATAGCCATGGCAAATCAGATCACGGGCACCATCACCACCCTTATCCGCAAGCAGATCATCCCCATGGTCCGCTATCGATGAAGAAGAAGTAGGCGATGGCGCTCGATTATATTCGAGATCCGGCTGAAATTTACCGTCAGTCTTTTGCTACTGTGGAGCGGGAGGCAGATCTGTCAAAATTATCGGCAGAAATGGGTAAAGTTGCAACGCGGCTCATTCATTCCTGCGGCATGGTTGATATATTAAACGATTTGGCATTTTCTGAGAATGCAGCGCTGGCGGGCATTGAAGCTCTTAAGTCAGGTGCGGCAGTTTACTGTGACGTTGAAATGGTAAAAGCAGGTGTGATTGAGCGCAATCTTCCCTCGCCATCGCGTCTGGTTTGTACGTTGAATGATCGGCGTGCTGGCCATCACGGCAAAGAAAGTAACAATACAAGAAGTGCGGCTGGTGTTGATTATTGGGATGATCTTGCAGGCTCAATCTGCGTGATAGGTAATGCCCCGACCGCATTGTTTCGTCTTTTGGAAAGACTAGATGACGGTGCATCAAAGCCAGCTCTGATCATCGGTATCCCAGTCGGGTTTATCGGTGCAGTTGAATCAAAGGTAGAACTTGCGAAAGATCCGCGTGGCTGTGATTTTATTACAGTGCATGGCCGACGCGGCGGCAGCGCCATGGCGTCTTCTGTGGTCAATGCTTTGGCATTTCTTGCTGCAGGTAAATCCTGATGAACGAATGCTGGTTGGATATCATTGGCATTGGTGAAGATGGTATAGGCGGATTGTCTGCCGAAAGCTTAGTGATCCTTGAAAGAGCCGAAGTCATTCTAGGTGGTGATCGGCATCATACTCTAACCGAAACCATCAAAGCTGAGCGGATAGCTTGGCCGTCTCCGTTTGATGCGATGATTGATGTTATAAAAAGCTATCGTGGAAAACGGTTCGTAATTTTGGTAACGGGTGATCCACTTTGGTACTCTGTCGGCGCGCGCATTCTCAAGTATATACCAGCGGAAGAAATTCGGTTTCATCCGCAGTTGTCTGCATTTCAATGGGCGGCAAGCCGAATGGGATGGAGCATGGCAGATTGCGAACAGGTGACGGTTCATGGAAGGCCGGTTGAGCAGATAATTCCTCATTTTGCTCCCGGTATTCGTTTGCTTGTTTTAACCAAGGATAAGACCAGCCCAAGGGACATCGCAAAGCTGTTGGTAGATCGTGGCTTTGAAAAAAGTAGATTAACTGTTTTGGCTGCCTTGGGTGGGCCAGATGAACAACGGTTTGAGGGGTCGGCTGAAAATTGGTCACAGGAGGTGCCGGATTTTCATGTGCTAGCTGTCGAGTGTATTGCGGGGCCTAACGCCAAGTACTTTTCGCGCACGGGCGGTTTGCCTGATGATGCTTTCGAGCATGATGGGCAGATGACGAAACGGGTAGTTCGCGCGGCAACAATCTCTGCCTTGCAACCTTATCCTGATGCGTTGTTGTGGGATATCGGCTCTGGGTGCGGTTCCATTGCAATTGAATGGATGCGCGCGGCGCGTGGTGCTGAGGCAATTGGTATTGAGCCTGATGAAAAACGCCGTGAGATGTCCAAACACAATGCAATTTCTTTGGGTGCTCCAAGGTTTAGTATAGTTGATCAGGATGCTCCTGAAGGTTTGGAAGCCCTGCCCATTCCTGACGCCATTTTCATCGGTGGTGGGCTGACTGACGAAGGCGTTTTTGATGCTGCCTGGACAGCGTTACGTTCTGGCGGGCGTTTGGTTGCGAATGCTGTCACGTTGGAAAGCGAGGCAATGCTGGTTCGACTTCACAAAGATTTGGGTGGGACATTGGATAGAATTTTTGCCAGCCAAGCAATTGCAGTTGGGCGGTATCATGGCATGAAGCCGTTTATGACCGTTACCCAATGGACAGTGGTGAAATCATGAGCGGCATACTTTATGGAATAGGCGTCGGGCCAGGCGATCCTGAATTGTTGACTCTAAAGGCGCACCGGATTTTGACTGCGGCCAAGGTGATTGCTTATCCAGCGCCTGATAATGGAGACAGTTTTGCCCGTTCGATCGTGGAACAATATTTAAAGCCTGAGCAATTGGAAGTTCCGATTGTCATTCCCATGCGGGTAGAACGTTTTCCAGCTCAAAATATTTATGATGCTTCAGCGAAAGAAATTGCTGTGCATTTGGATGCAGGCGAAGATGTGATTGTTTTATGTGAGGGTGATCCGTTTTTCTATGGATCTTTTATGTATTTGTTTGAAAGGCTATCGCCGGATTACAAAGTTGAAATTGTACCAGGTATTTCCTCTTTGATGGCGTCGGCTGCCATGTTGCAAAGACCCCTTGCAGCGCGCAATGATGTGTTGAGCGTCATCCCGGGACCATTGCCAGACGATCAGATATTGGCACAATTGCATGCTGCTGATGCCATAGCCATTATCAAGGTTGGGCGTCATTTTTCCCGGATTAGAAATTTGATCGAGAAAGCTGGCTTGACCGGAAGCGCCGGATATTTGGAGCGCGTTACATTGGGTAATCAAAAAGTTTTACCGCTCGCTGATGTGGGAGAGGAAAAAGCGCCGTATTTTTCGATCATCCTGATTTACAAAGGTGCTGAGGACTGGATTGCGTCTGCTTCCATGCCCGCCTCAGCAGCGAAAATTTGATATGAGCCAAGTTCTCAAACTTTTTGTTTTGACCGATGCCGGAGCGCATTTGGCTCAAAAGCTGAACAGCTCTCTGGATTGCAAGGTCATTGGGTTGGCCAGCCGTGTCACTTCGGCGGATATCGCAGTGGCTTCTATTGGTGACGCGATCCGTTCTGCGTTTTCTAACGGGGAGCCAATTATTGCGGTAATGGCAAGCGGTGCATTGATCCGCATTTTAGCGCCTTTGCTTGAAGATAAGATGGCTGAGCCGCCAGTGCTTGCTCTTTCAGAGGATGGGAAATCGGTGGTTCCACTTTTGGGTGGGCATCATGGGGCAAACGATCTTGCGCGAAAGATTGCGGAAATTCTTGAAGGTCATGCTGCGGTAACTACAGCAGGGGATCTGCGATTTGGGATCGCGCTTGATCAGCCTCCTGAGGGATATGTTCTTTCAAATCCTGAGAATGCCAAAGCAGTGATGGCCGCATTATTGTCAGGTGAAGAGGCCCAATTGATCGGGCGATGTGAATGGTTATCCTTGAGTAAGATACAGTTTTCAGACCGAGGCAAAGTGCGCCTGATTGTGAGTGAAGACGTCAAAACTGCTGGCCCCTTGGATCTTGTATATCATCCCAAGATACTGGTTTTGGGGATGGGTTGTGAGCGTCACGCTACTACCGCTGAAGCATTGGCTCATGTTCGCCAAGTGTTGGAGACGGCCAAACTTTCCCATCATTCGCTGGCTGCTATTGCCTCTATAGATTTGAAAATGGATGAAACAGCAATTCATGAAGTTGCCAATCATTTTGGTGTACCTGCGATTTTTTATCCCGCTGAACGGCTTGAAGCTGAGACGTCAAGATTAAAAAACCCTTCAGAAATTGTTTTTGCTGAGGTTGGCTGTCATGGCGTAGCTGAAGGCGCGGCGCTAGCTGCTGTTGGCAAGGATGGAACATTATTGGTTCCCAAACAAAAATCAAAACGTGTAACTGCGGCCATTGGGTTAATGAGCCAGCAGTTGGAAACTCCTTTAACTGAAAGCATGATGATGAGCGATACAGGTCAAAAACGTGGCAAACTGTTTGTAGTGGGCATTGGTCCAGGCCAAGAAGGATGGCGCTCGCCGGAAGTTTCCAAAATGGTGGGCGGTTCAACGGATCTGGTCGGTTACTCGCTTTACCTTGATCTGATCTCTGATATTTCAAAAGGTAAAATACGCCATGATTTTGATCTTGGAAAAGAAGAAGATCGTGTGCGCCATGCCATGGAATTGGCAGGTACCGGCAAAGATGTTTCGCTTGTCTGTTCAGGCGATGCAGGCATTTATGCCATGGCAACGCTGGTTTTTGAATTGTTGCAAAATGGTGGTTTGAGCGATGCGGCGCAACGCATTGAGATTGCTGTTTCTCCGGGAATTTCAGCTTTGCAAGCAGCAGCGGCCCGGGCAGGGGCGCCTCTGGGTCACGATTTTTGCACAATCTCATTGTCAGATTTGTTGACACCGTGGGAAGCCATTCAAATGCGAGTGAAGGCAGCGGCAGAAGGCGATTTCGTGATTGCTTTTTATAACCCTGTTTCAAAACGCAGACGCACTCAATTGGCCTATGCGCGTGATGTATTATTGCAGCACCGCCCAGCTGACACGCCAGTTATTTTGGCAACTGATTTGGGTCGTCCTGCTGAAAAGGTTCGCGTGGTCCCTTTGAGCGAGTTGAATATTGATGATGTGGATATGCTGACAGTTGTTGTTGTTGGGTCATCGGAAACCCGCACCGTCAAGACGGGAGATGGAAAGACCTGGGTCTATACACCGCGTGGCTATGCAGCCAAAGAAGGCACGCGCATTGGGGCTGTCACAGGAGAAAAAGCATGACCGTTTATTTCATCGGCGCAGGCCCCGGAGCGCCTGATCTGATTACTGTTCGCGGGCTGCGTTTGGTGGAGCGTTGCCCCGTTTGTCTTTACGCAGGCTCATTAGTTCCTGAGCAGATTGTGGAAGCTGCGCCTGAAGACGCGTTGGTCATGGACACAGCGCCGATGCATCTTGATTATATTATAGCGGAAATTCAAAAGGCTCATGCAAAAGGGCAGGATGTTGCCCGTGTGCATTCGGGAGATCCTGCGATTTATGGTGCTACGGCTGAACAAATGCGCAGACTGGATAAGCTTGATATTCCCTATGAAGTGGTGCCCGGTGTGCCTGCTTTTGCTGGCGTTGCTGCGAAGTTGAAAACCGAACTTACTCTGCCTGAAATCGCGCAAACGGTGATTATTACGCGCACGGGTATGAAAGCGTCCTCTATGCCTGAGCATGAAACGCTGGAAATTTTGGGCCAGTCTCGGGCGACTTTAGCCATCCATCTTTCTATCAGAAATCTCGATTATATCCGTCGAACTTTAGAACCTTATTACGGTGCGGACTGCCCGGTTGTGATTGCCTATCGGGCTACTTGGCCTGACGAGTTATACATCAAGACGACGCTTGCTGGGATGAAAGAGGAAGTTCGCGCAAACAAGATAACCCGCACAGCCTTGATCATGGTTGGCAAAGTATTGGGCGATGTGGAATTTCGTGATAGTGATCTTTATAATCCTGATTATGCGCATGTTCTACGTAACAAAGGCAAAAAGAAAGCTGCGGTATGAAAACGGTTTTGATCACTGGTGCATCGGGCGGAATTGGTCAGGCGCTATGCACGTATTTCGCTGATCGTGGCATGCGTGTTCTGGCCCATGCGAGAAATGAAGAAAAGGCAAAGTCCGTTGCTGGTCCGTCACACACGCCCATCTGGGGAGACGTGACCATGGACGATGATGTTGCTTCCATTGCTAAACAGGTAAAGGCAGCAGGCGGTGTTGACTGGATTGTTCACAATGCTGGCCTTCTTTCCAGAACTTTGGAAAAGGGCAGCCACGGCCTTGGTATGCAGGCTGAAGTCAATGTGCTTGCGCCCTATGCGATCACAAAAGCGTTGATAGGCGAATTACAAAAAAGCGATGATCCGAAAGTTTTTGTGATTTCATCAACCGCTTCAATGTTTGCCTTTAACTCCCGTTATGAAACATTGGCCGAACCCAATGGGACAAGCTTGTTCGGCCAATATGCGCTAAGCAAATCTGCAGCCAATGCCGTTGTTGTGAACACGGCACAGCAATGGCCGGATGTATTTTTTGCGGGTACGGAGCCGGGCTTTGTAAAAACGAAGATGACGGCTGGAAATCCATCCATGCCTTTCGTCATGTCTAAACTGGCAGGTATGATCGGTGCGAGCACACAGGCTGCAGCCAAAAGATGTTTTGATTTTTTTTCTTGAAGGGAACCATGTGAGCGGCGTTGTTGTACACGGTCGAAGCGTTCAAAGCGCTACTAAATCCAAATGGGTAACTACTGAGGCACAAGCCTCGCTGGTCAAATTATTCGAAAAAGGCGGTGTCAGACTGACGTAAAGCTTCTGATACTCTTTGAGATGTTTACCCCACAAAATATGATTTTTGGTGATCGCATTCCGGTCATTTTCTTTCGCTAGGTCGAGAGCATATTTTATCGGAGGGTTTCATGGTTCGTATTTTCACACTCGCATTACTAGCTTCGACCAGTATCAGCAGTTCATTTGCCGCAGATCTCGATTTCAAAAGCTCCATTGATAGGGTTACGGTTTACCCGCAAGGGGCAAGCGTTACCCGACTGACCACGGGGCAAGTGCCTGCTGGTGACCATGTCATTATCCTCAAAGACCTGCCGGGAAATATTCAAGCTGAATCCGTTCGTGTTCTTGGCAAGGCGGATGGCTCTCTTAAACAGAACTCCGTTGATATCCGCCAAATGGCAATCAAGGAGGACGCGCAGCCAGAAGAGCGCATTCGATTGGAACGGCAAATTGAAACGCTTCAAGATGAAGTGGAACGGATCAATCGAGCTTTTTCAGATAACCAGATCCAGCGTGATATGTTGCAGGCAATTGCGGCAAAGGCATTAACACCCAGTTCTGGAAATGGTGCTTTGGTTGTTTCAGGAGAAGGTATGACCGGATTGCTGGAAAGTGCTGCAGCGAAACTCGACGCATTAGCACAAAGTGAGATGGACATGCGTGGTCGCCAAAGAGCGATTGGACGTGAAATTTCTGATTTGCAAAATCAAATCAATGAAATGTCATCTCGTAACAATGTGCAAACAGTAGTGATGATCAATGTCAGCGCTGATAGCGAAATCAATTCAGAATTCACCATTGAGTATAAAATTGAAGAGGCGGGTTGGCGTCCGGTTTATGATGCCAGTTTAAAACTTGGAAAAGGTGCAGATGATGCCGGGCTTCAGTTGGAACGACGCGCCTTGGTGACACAATATAGCGCTGAAAGTTGGGATAATGTGTCTTTGTCGTTATCAACAGCGCGCCCGTCCTCTGCGACTGCTGCATCTACTCTTAACCCGTTTTTTCTGGATAAATTGCCGGATTTACAAACAATGGCCTCTGATCAGGTTCGCATGGCACCAAGTTCAGCAGGACAATTGTTGAGCAAGAGAGGCATCGACAAAAGACAGCGGTTAGAAGCGGAGCTTTTGCAAGAAGTTGCAGCACCTGAAGTTGCTGTTGAAATGGCAGGGTTTCAGGCGATTTTCCAAATGCCGGGAAAAGCCTCGATTGCCAATAATGGCGAGAGTAAAACGCTGACCATTGATAGTTATTCTTTGTCTGTAGATTTGCATGTGCTTTCTGTTCCACGGATTGATCCGTCAGCCTTTCTTGTCGCCGGATTTACCTTTGACGGTGAAACGCCTTTATTGCCTGGCGAAGTGATGCTTAACCGCGATGGAGCGTTTATTGGCAAAGGGCGATTGCCCTTGTTGAATGCTGGCGAGAAGCATGAACTTGGCTTTGGTGTTGATGATCTTGTGACCGTTGAGCGCGTTGAAACAGCTAAGGAAAAAGGCCAGAGCGGTTTTGTTTCGACGGTAAATACGGATGAGCGCAAGTATAAGACAACGGTCAAAAACCTGCATGACTTTGCGATTGAAACAAGAATAATTGACCGGATACCTGTCTCAAACCATGAGGATATTACTGTTGAGATGGATAGCGCCAGCACAAAACCAACGGATACCAATCTTGAGGATCAAAGAGGCGTGTTGCGCTGGGCTAATGTAATAGATGGTAAGGGTGAGACTGTCATTGATTTTGGATATAGGGTCAGCTGGCCGAAAGACATGAAGATCAATCCTGTTCAATAAACTTTCTTCCGGAAAGCAAATCTATCTGTTTTCATCGATTTACGATGATGACTGGTAATTGGAGCGCACTGGCGGCTTGGATTTTGGCATAAGCGCCTTGTCCGCCGGAGTTTCTACAAACAATGTGGGTGAGGTTGTTTTGTGTTAGAACGCTTTGCTCGATTTGCCAATCTGTAGAAGGTTTACCAAGCAAGATTTCATGGTTGGGAAGTTTTAAAGGCTTTGTTGGTGGGTCCACCATCCTGACCAGGTAAAAAACGTCAGAGCGGGCCGCAAAGATATCAATATATTGGCTGCCAAGCGCTAATAAGACCCTCGCGCCGGAAGGTATGGCGTGGAGCGCTTCCCCTAGCGTTGCAACCTCTTGCCACAGATCATCTTCTTTTTTTTCCCAAGGTTTTCGAGTGCGAATTTCAAATTGAACGCTCGTGAGTTTCGCGGCTTCAACGGCGTTTTTGGATATCTGCTTTGCAAAGGGATGGGTAGCATCTATGAGGTGTTCGACCTTTTCCAACATTAAATATTCAGCCAAACCCTGAGCGCCACCAAACCCGCCGATGCGGGTTTTGCCTGTAATTGGAAGCGGTTCTTTGGTTCTTCCTGCAAGTGAAGTCGTGACATCGTGGCCATCAGAAACAAGCTCTTTGGCCAGTTCCGCTGCTTCTTTTGTACCGCCCAAGATAAGTATTTTTTTGGCCATGAGACTACAGTTCCAAAGTTCCAACACGCGCTAACAACTCGCCTTTGCGATCGAAAATCATCACTTCTACATTCACAGGGGAATCGTGCAGTGTTTTCAATGCGGTCGCTCTAGCCATGGATGCGATATGCTCTGCGATTGGAATTTTGTCTTTTATCATCTCCAACACTTCCATGGCCGTATTAGCGCTACGGATGGCATCAGCGGTCTCTTTGTCCAACTCCAGTTTTTCTGCTTCATCAGAAAGCCAATCAAGGTCGACCTGACTTCGACCTGAATGAAGGTCTAACGAGCCTTGGGCAAGTTTGGTGAATTTCGCAAACCCTCCGGCCAAAGTAAGGTTCTTAATGGGATTATCGCGGAGATATTTCAAAAGACCGCCAGCGAAGTCGCCCATATCCAGCAATGCTTCATCGGGTAGGTCATAGAATTTACGAGCGGCATCTTCTGAGGTTGAGCCAGTAGCGCCCAGCGCGTGGGAAATATCATTGGCCCTGCAAACATCAATGCCGCGCATGATGGAATGTATCCAGGCTGAGCAGGAAAACGGGTGGACCACGCCGGTTGTCCCAAGAATTGAGATGCCGCCGATAATGCCAAGACGCGGGTTCCAAGTGCGTTCCGCGATCTTTTCGCCGCCAGGAACTGAAATGGTAACCTCAATGTCTGGTTCGATCTTGTGTTCTTTGCAAAGGGCCAAAACTTCAGCGCTCATCATTGAGCGTGGCACTGGATTGATGGCTGGTTCGTCAATTCCAATTGGCAGGCCTGCTTTTGTGACGAGACCAACGCCTTCGCCACCATTAAAACAGATACCAGTCCCCTTTTTTCCGAAACGGACGGTTGAGACAATCATCGCACCATGGGTAACATCCGGGTCATCACCTGCATCTTTGATGATAGCTGCACTAGCATATGTGTCGCTTAAATCTTCTTTTGCCAAAGCGAATGCAGGTCTTTCGCCTTTTGGTAGAGTGATTGTCACCGGATCAGGAAATTCTTGCGTTAAAAGAGCCGTGAGGGCAGCTTTTGTTGCTGCTGTGGCGCAAGCGCCCGTTGTCCATCCACGGCGCAAAACTGTGGCTTCTTTACCATTGTCCGATTTCGGTTTTTCTGATCTTGTTACCTTGCTCATAAGCGTCTTATAAGCGACGTGATTGCGAAGGCCAATCAAGATGATCTATGGTGAAACATATTTTATTGTTTGATTGTATTAAATGGAGTGAATGTGTGACGTCAGCATCGACCAACAAAGATGCGTTTTTGCCGGGAACGGTTTGGCTCGTAGGGGCCGGACCGGGTGATCCGGGTCTTTTGACGTTGCATGCGGCCCGTGCGATTTCAGAAGCGGACGTGATTGTCTATGACGCTTTGGTCAATGATAGCATTCTATCTATGGCGCGCGACGTTGTTGAATTGCGCTTTGCTGGAAAACGCGGCGGTAAACCGTCTCCCAAACAACGCGATATTTCCCTTACCTTGGTCGAATATGCGCGCGCTGGCAAAAAGGTGCTGCGTTTGAAGGGTGGGGATCCATTTGTATTTGGCCGTGGCGGTGAAGAAGCACTTACTCTTGTTGAACATGGAATTGCGTTTCGCATTGTTCCCGGAATTTCAGCAGGAATTGGTGGGCTGGCATATGCGGGAATTCCAGTGACCCACCGCGATGTCAATCATAATGTAACCTTCCTGACGGGCCATGATGCCAGCGGTCTCGTGCCTGATGGGGTGGATTGGGAAAGCGTTGCCAAGGGTTCGCCTGTCATTGTCATGTATATGGCCATGAAGCACTGGGACAATATTGCTGCGCGTTTGATGGCTTGCGGTCGTGATGGTTCAACACCCGTTGCATTCGTTTGTGACGCGACGACTGACAAACAGAGTGTTTTAGAAACAACCCTGGCAACCTCTGTGGCCGATCTTGCTGAAGCTGGCTTGAAGCCTCCGGCGATTATCGTCGTGGGCGATGCCGTTCGATTGCGCAAAGGTTTGGACTGGCGCGGTGCGCTAGATGGAAAAGTCCTAACGGTTGATCCATTGCAGTTGCGCGGCCAAAGGGATGCCGGATAATGTCCTGGGGGGCTCAACGGCAACCTCGAAAA
The DNA here is from genome assembly GCA_017854535.1 of Nitratireductor sp. Lineage (GTDB taxonomy): Bacteria > Pseudomonadota > Alphaproteobacteria > Rhizobiales > Rhizobiaceae > Salaquimonas. The sequence goes on along the minus strand of JAFMHL010000029.1, from coordinate 41,163 downwards.
TTGGGGCTGATGATTGCGGCACCGTCTTCTGGAAGCGGAAAAACGCTTGTTACGCTCGCTTTGCTTCGTGCCTTGAAGAACAAGGGGTACGATATTGGGGCCGCTAAAGCTGGACCCGATTATATTGATCCTGCTTTCCATGAACTTGCATGTGGCTCACCCTCCATAAATCTTGACCCTTGGGCGATGAAGCCGGAGCGTTTACAACAACTCGTATTGTCTGGTGACAATCCTGCTTTGCTGGTTGAAGCGATGATGGGGCTTTATGATGGCGCTGCTGATGGTACAGGTTCAGCCGCTGACTTGGCTGAAACTCTAAATTTGCCAGTTTTGCTGGTCATAAATGCGGCCAAACAATCACAATCAATAGCTGCGCTGGTTCGAGGGTTTCGGGACCATCGGGAGAAAATAAATCTAGCGGGCGTTATTCTCAACCAAGTGGGCAGTTCGCGCCATGAGGCAATGTTGCGAAATGCGCTTGGTGAAATCGGCGTTGCTGTTTTGGGCGCAATCCCAAGATCCGAAAGTCTTGTTTTGCCTGAGCGCCATCTGGGCTTGGTTCAGGCGGGGGAGATCGCGGACATAGATGCGTTCATTGAGCGAGCTGCTGAACTTGTTGGAAACTCCTGTGATCTTGATGCAATTTATCATCTGTTTGGCGCAATGGATTTAACCATTCACGGGACTACTTCTTCGCAAGTAATTTTGCCTTTGGGGCAACGCATTGCGATTGCAAAAGATCAGGCATTTTCATTTATCTATCCGCATTTGATCCAAGACTGGAAACGGTCAGGCGCGGAACTATCGTTCTTTTCGCCTTTGGCAAATGAAGCGCCGCGAGAGGATGCTGATGCGGTCTATTTGCCAGGTGGCTATCCTGAATTACATGGCGACGTGTTAGCGCTCGCGACAGGCTTTCAATCCGGTATGGAAAAGGCAGCAACGACTGGAAAACGCATCTATGGAGAATGCGGTGGTTACATGGTGCTAGGCGAGGGCATGATTGATCGGGAGGGTAAGCGCCATAAAATGCTTGGGCTACTTGGTCTCGAGACCAGCTTTGAAAAGCGCAAGCTTCACCTTGGGTATCGTGCGGCAAAGGCACTGACTGGACCTGTCCAAGATATGCAATTTGCATCCCATGAGTTTCACTATACGACAGTGCTAAAAGAAACGGGGCAATCACTTTTTTCTGTGGTGGATGCTTTGGGCGAAAACAAACGTGATACTGGCCTATGCAATGGATCTGTCTTTGGTTCCTATATGCATCTGATTGACCGGAGAGTGACATGAGCAATACGGTCTATCATGGCGGCAGACTTGATCTGGCAATCAAGGAATATGGCGGGAAGCGGAAGGATTGGCTCGATTTATCAACGGGTATAAACCCAAATGCTTATCCGGCGCCGATGTTAGATGCCGATATTTGGCAACGCCTTCCAGACGGACAGGATTTGGATGATCTGTTGCGGGCGGCAAAACACTATTATCGAGTGCCTGATGGGGCGGGTATCGTTGCCGCAGGTGGAACGCAGGCTTTGATAGAGCTTTTGCCACATGTTTTGGTCTCTAAGCGGGTGGCAATTGTTTCGCCAACCTATGGGGAGCATGCTCATACCTGGCGCAAGGGCGGCGCACATATTGAGACTATAAAAAAAGGTGAAGCCATTCCGCGGTTAAGTAATGCACTGCTGGTGGTAAATCCCAACAACCCTGATGCGAATGTTTATTCTCCAAAAGAGCTAGTCACTCTGGCTAAGGATATGAGCCAACATAATGGCTATTTGATTGTTGATGAAGCCTTTTGCGATCCTACGCCTGAAAACAGTATCATTCCAGAATTACCTAAAAATGTGATTGTCTATCGTTCGTTTGGAAAGTTTTTTGGTCTTGCTGGTCTAAGACTTGGTTTTCTTGTGGGTCCCAGTTCTGTTGTGCAACAACTGGAAAATATGCTTGGGCCTTGGTGTGTATCAGGCCCTGCGTTGGAAATTGGGCGAGTTGCATTTGGTGATGAAACCTGGATCAAAGCGACAAGGACACACCTAGAAGCGATGGCAAAAAGCCAAGCGGAAATGATGGCGGGTAACAGTCTTGATATTTGCGGTATCAATCCGCTTTTCATCTATGGAGGACATGAAAAAGCTTCCTCCGTTTTCAGACGGCTTGCTGAAAATAAAATTCTTGTTCGCCCTTTTCCAGAAATTCCAAACCGCTTGCGTTTTGGACTTTGCAAAGATGAGCAGGCGCTTTCACGACTGGATAAAGCTCTAAAATCCGTAGTTGATGAGGTTTAATCGAATTGGAAATCACTCTCTTCATTTTGTTTTTTGCGTTGATTGCAGATTGGTATTTTGGTGAGCCGGATATTTTGTGGTCTCGCTTTCCACATCCTGTTGTGGTGTTTGGAAAAGCGATTAAAGCCTGCGAAAAATGGTTTAATCAGCAAACGGACAAGGATGCGATGCAATACCGCAAAGGTGCGTTTGTCATTTCTGGGTTGATATTATTATCCATTCTCGCGGGTTTTGCGTTTCATTGGCTTTTCTTCCTCTTCGGGTTTTTTGGTTGGCTGCTCGAAGGGTTTGTTGTTTTCACTCTTTTGGCACAGCGCAGTTTGATGGATCATGTCGGTGCAGTGGCAAACGGCCTTCGAGCGGATGGTATTGAGGGTGGTCGGCTGGCTGTTTCCATGATCGTTGGGCGTAACCCAGATGTCCTTGATCAATCTTCGGTTTGTCGAGCCGGGATAGAATCGCTAGCGGAAAATTTCTCTGATGGCGTGGTAGCACCTGCCTTTTGGTATGCGGTATTCGGACTGCCGGGTTTGCTGGCCTACAAGATGATTAACACGGCGGATTCGATGATCGGCTATCACAATGAGCGCTATGAGTATTTTGGTAAAGTTGCTGCTCAAATTGATGATCTGGCTAACTGGGTTCCGGCCCGAATATCAGCCTTTTTAATTGCTGGTGGCACATTTGTATTGAAGGGGCCGCTAGCTGCTCGAATATCTCTGACCACAGCATTTCGCGATAGTGGGCTGCATCGCTCACCCAATGCCGGATGGCCTGAATCTGCCATGGCTGGAGCCGCAGGGCTAGCTTTAGGTGGGCCTCGGATTTACCCGCAAGAGGTGGTTCAACAGGCTTATCTCAATGCAAGTGGTAAGCGTGAATTAGTCCCAACAGACATCGATGAAGCCATTGATATTATTTCGGCATCGTTTTTTGTTGGAACTGGTTTTGTTGCTGTGATTTGGCTATTTTTCTAATAATTCAGGCAAAATCAACAGTTAGCTATTTCCAGTCAGGATGTAAAAGTCTGATCGGTTCAGAATATGCAGGGACTTCAGCAAAGGCTTCCTTGAATGAAATGCCATGCCAGTCTATTTGGGTCGCGCGGATAGGTCCTGCATGGCAAACAATGGCAGTTTGAAAAGCATCATCGTCCATTACTTCCTCAATGGCAGCGCTGACGCGGCGTTGGACATCGATAAAGGCCTCTCCGCCAGGGGTAGGGTTATTGATCGGATCTTCAAGCCATTTCTCACTCAAAGAACGATCAATGTCGGCCCAAGCGATACCCTCCCATTCTCCCATATGCATTTCCCAAAGTCGCTCATCAAAGCGAACCTCAACCTGATCACGCTCGCCCAGAGTTAGGGCCAGTTTCCTGCAACGAAGGGCAGGGCTGGCAATAATGCGGGTAATCCTAGGGGTATTTTCCATGGCAAGAGAAATCTGTTTATGGCCGATTTCTGCGATATCAAGATCCGTGCGCCCATAGCAAATTCCAGGATCAATTTCCGGTTTGGGATGGCGAAGAAAGATCATGTCCAAAATACCAATAATGTTAGAAGCGCGGCAATTTCAGCGCATTGCTCCATGGAACCAAGGCCATCGCCTGTATAGCCATCTAAGCGCTTCTCAAGATATTTCAAGAATGCCCAGGCAGCAGCAAAACCAACCAGACATGCGAATAATCCCGCAAACCACCCCAGCGCGAAAGCCAGCAAAGCAGTGATGAGAAAGATGAACCAGAAGTCCTGTTCTTCGATGCCATTAGACACGCTTTTACCCAAGCCGCTTTCTCTAGCGTATGAGGAATATGCCAAGGCAATAGTGATGGCAGCTCTGCCGGTCATATGAGCAATAACAAGCGCAAGGGCACCGTCTAGTAGACTGAAACTTGCAAGTCCGGTCCAGCGCAAACCAATGGTGACAATCAAAGCGCATGCGCCATATGCTCCGATACGGCTATCGCGCATGATTTCTAGGGCACGGTCTTTTGTGAAGCCTCCGCCCAAGCCATCTGCACAATCGGAAAAGCCATCCTCGTGAAGGGCACCCGTTAATAGCAGGCCGCAGAGAATTGTTAATCCTGCCGCTGATAGGGGGGGGAGAAATAATGCAAATACTAACCAAACCAACGCGCATATCAAGCCAATGGTTAGCCCAGCCAATGGAAAGGCGATAGCGGCGCTGGCTAAGTTGGTGTCAGAGCTTTTTGAAAATGATATCGGGAGCCGCGTGAAAAATCGAAGGGCAAACCAGTATTTGTCGCCCAGTTTTTCCAATACACTCTCCAATTCAGGTTGGTATGTAAATAACCAAATTATTCTTTGCCAGAAACTCCGGCACTTTCAAAGGTCGCCATTTCATTTAGCATTGCACAAGCATTTCGCAACAGCGGGAATGCTAGCAAAGTTCCCGTTCCTTCGCCCAAACGCAAATCAAGATCCATCAAGGGTTCGATGCCGATTGCGTCCATCATTGCGCGATGGCCCGGTTCTTTTGAACGATGAGAAAAGACGGTGTAGATTGCAGCTTCGGGCCTTGCACGTAATGCGCATAAAGCTGAAGCGCTGGCTATGAAACCATCCACCATCACAACTGCGCCAGCGCTTGCTGCGCCAATCAGTGCACCCGCCATGCAGGCAATTTCCAGTCCGCCAAATGCGCAGAGTGCTTGTTCTGGGCTTAACTTTCCATGGCGACGAGCAGCTACTTTGGTCAGTATGTCTGCTTTGCGATTAACACCTGCTGCATCAAGTCCTGCGCCAGGTCCCGTGAGGGTATCAATTGATAACCCTTCAAGCTTATGGGCGAGCAAAGTGGCGCTGGAGGTGTTGCCGATGCCCATCTCGCCAAGGAGGATCACTTTAGCCCCGTTAGTCACCGCATCTTGAGCTAGTTTCGCCCCAAACGCTAACGCTTTTGACACTTCCTCAGATGTCATGGCATCTTCTGCCATAGCATTGCGGGTGCCTTTGCGAATATTGGCCCGAACCAGATCTTTGTGGTCCGGCAAATCACCGATTACACCTGCGTCGACGACCGTAATATTAACGCCATTGGTGCGGGCAAAAACATTAGCTGCAGCGCCACCAGACAGAAAGTTTAATACCATCTGGGTAGTCACTTCGCTTGGCCAAGCGGAAACACCTTCTGCAGTAAGACCATGGTCGCCAGCGAAAATAAACAGGCGTGCTGGGTCAGCCACTGGGTTCGACGTGTTTTGGCAAAGGGACATTGTAAGCGCCAATTCCTCAATCCTGCCCAAAGAGCCTGGAGGTTTGGTCTTGATATCAATTGCCGCAATGGTCTTGGCTTTGAGCGCTTCGTCAAAAGGGCGAATAGTAAGATTTGAAAGCATCATATTTCCCGAAAACTATATTCCTTTGCCCATACGATTTGTGAAACGAATAGCCAAGTCTGAATGCGGCAAATCGTGAACAAATTTTGCCTCGAAGGTTTTTTGCTTGCTGTGATTGCTCCATTATGTGACACGCGATGATGTTTTCCTTTCTTGGGTCACATCGCAAAAGGCGAAACTGGTTTGGTATTTTCATGAATAAATCCTCGCAGCCGTTATTAGAGCAAAGCGTTCCGCTGATTTTCGTTGTTTTGTGGTCTACGGGATATATTGGCGCCAAGCTTGGTTTGCCTTATGCAGAGCCGTTCACTTTTTTAGCCATGCGCATGGCGATCACATTTTGCGTTCTTGCCCCAATAGTTCTGATTTTCGTTAAGAAATGGCCAAGCAAGTTGGTTTTGGGTCATTCAGTTGTTACGGGCGCTATGATCCATGCAGGGTATTTGGGACCGATATTCTTCGCTATAGGCAATGGCATGTCCGCCGGTGTTTCAGCCATGATTGTTGCTTTGCAACCGCTCACAACAGCTTTCGTTGCGCGGGTGATGATTGGTGAACGTGTTACCACCCGCCAGACGATTTCTTTGTTTGCAGCACTGTTTGGTGTGTTGTTGATTATTTCTCCGCGCTTTACTGAAAGCGGGAGCGGTGAGGGGATTACCCTGCTAAATGTATCTTGTGTCTGTTTTGCTGTTTTGGCGATCAGCATTGGTTCGGTCTACCAAAAGAAATATGTGACCAAGACGGATTTGAGGCTTGGCGCTGCGGCCCAATATCTGGGTGCGCTTGTGCCACTTGGCATTATGTCCTTTTTCTTTGAGACCAGAGAAGTGGTTTGGAGTGGAGAATTTATCTTTGCGCTTTTTTGGCTGGTCTTCGTATTGTCAATTGGCGCAGTGACCTTACTGATGATCTTGATACAACGCGGTAGCGCAGCGCAAACGGCTTCCCTGTTTTTCCTTGTTCCGGTCTCAACGGCTATTATTGCCTTCTTCATGTTTGATGAAAGACTGACTATCCTGCAGCTTATGGGCATGGTGATTGTTGTCGTTGCGGTCGCAAAGGCCACCAAAAAGACAAAAAAATAGCCCCGCCTTTTTCAAAGCGGGGCTGTGTTTATCTGTTGCTTTCGCGTTTGGTTATGAACCAACCCTTAGCAGATCTGGGATAGCTTCCAGAATTTTCCTGGCGATTACTTTAACGGCCTCACTGTTACCCGTTGAAAGACTTCCACCATAATAGACTTTGTCCCATGTATCCATGGTGTTGAAACCAGAGCCTGAACTTGGACCAAAATGGAGCATCATGCGATAATCCGTATCAATGACCGGGCGTCCACTTGAGTTAGCTGCCACGCCATGGGTATCTGATGGATCGCCATTTGGAATTGAGCCATTCCAGAGGCTTTCAAATGTATTCCATGATGTCGGCGTTGTTGCTGACAGATATTGACGGCTCAAGTTTAGATCATTGATCGGCGCATCTGACCAGAACACAACAACCGGAATTGGTGTAATCTTGGTGTATGATGCTGATGGGATTGTATCGTTTTCACGAATGATCACATCACCTGGTTCAACTTTAAAATACTCTTTTGCTTCAGCAGACTGGTTGTCATACCAATTTGAGCGAATGGCTTCGTTCATGCAGGCACCCGCTGCCTCCGGCCAGTTTGCACCGCCTGATGCGGAAGTGCTGCCGAGGAAAGTGGTTAATTCTGTGTTTTTGTCGGCCTGTGTAACGCCAGTTGAGCCATTTGGATCCAGATCAATAAAGTCAGGATACATGTTCAAGCCATGGTTGATTGGCATTGTTGGTGGCACAGGTGGGTCGCCAGCATAAGTGCCGCCGCCAGAACCACTGCTTCCAGATGATGCATAGCTTGAACCTTCGTACCATTCTACCAGATCGTCAATGGACTCAAAGTACGCATAATTATTTCTGCTCAGCTTTATGCGCTTATGCGTTTTTGGCTTCCAGCTCCGGTTAGATTTTTTCCATCGGCTACCGTTTTTATAGTACCAGTTGCCGTCTTCCCATTCTTCGATAAACTCTTCGAGTTGTTCGTCTACCGCTGATGAGCCATCGTCACCGCCGGCCATGGCCTCTTCGTATGCTGCTAAATCCTCAAGATAGTCATCATAGTCGTCTTCATAATCGGCAATGGCGTTTTGGTATGTGCGACCTTCTTCCCAATCTCGGTAAAAGATTGGACGAACGCGAATTTTAACTTTTTCGCTCTGAGGTCCAACGCCTAATTCTTCGCGAAGGTCGCCATTGAAAGCCATTGCTTTGTTTTTAACGGCGGTCAATGTGTTCTGCATAGAACCGGTCGCATCGATACACATAACAATGTCGATGACATAATTGTTCGGCTGAACTTTCAAGTTGATGATCATCTCGCGGGTGGAGATCATCTCGCTGGTGCCAAATGCCTTCATTACAGCAGTATCGTATATCATCGTCACACGAACTTTGGTGTTATTGTCCGCTTCGATATACTCAAGCGTATATTGATCGCTGGTCAACTCATAACCGCCTGCGGCAAAATTGGCCTCAAAGAACGGTTTGAAGACAGTGTCCAGTTCTGCAACGATCTCTGCATTGGTCATGTCGTAATCGCCATCAGCTGCGTAATCTTGCTCGCGCATGTATACAACGTGCTTTGATGCGGCCAACATGGCAGCTTCCGTCGCAATATACATTCGGGTATCCATGCGTTTGTAACCTGCATAGTCGACCGCCATTGCTGCTGCGCCTATGACTGGAGCTGCTGTGAGGGCAAAAATAATAGCGAAGTTTCCGCCTTTATCGTTCAAAAATGATTTTACGATGTTTTTCATGACCCTGCTTCCACAATAGGTTTTTCTTATTCTTGGGATCGCAATATAAAAGAAAGATATTACGCTACTGTTTTGCACAGCATGATGTTTTTAGCTTTCGAATTTACCAAATGTTAATTCGATACCGAAGGTGTTTACATTGGTGAGAATTAGAAATTTGGTTTTAATATTAGATGTTTATCGTCATAATATTGAGACGGCTTACAACCAAAACATTCAAAATCAGGTGTCTGCTAAGGGGCAGTTTCATTTTTTATGTCTGTTTGTGTGAGAAAAAACCCTGCGCTATTGGCGCAGGGTTTTGGTTTTTCGATCTAAGAACCAACTCTCAGAAGATCTGGAACAGCTTCCAAGATTTTCTTGGCAATAACCTTTACAGCCTGGTTGTTGCCGGTTGACAGACTGCCGCCATAGTAGACCTTGTCCCAGCTATACAGGGTTGAGAAGCCTGAAATATTGTGGGGTCCAAAGTGGATCATCATCCGATATCTGGTGTCGATGATGGGTCTTGTACTTGGACTTTTAGCAACGCCTCGTGATGATTGCGGATCGCTGTTAGGTATCACAGAACCCCATAGATTTTGAAAATTGGTGTAAGACACCGGTGTGGTTGGTGAAATGTAATCCCGGCTTTTCTGTAAGCTATTGATCGCAGCATCTGACCAAAACACTACAACTGGGATGTTGGAGATTTTGGTATATGATTCCAACGGTACCTGGTCCAATTCTGAAACGATTTTATCACCAGACTTCACCTTAAAATACTCTTTCGCTTCATTTGACTGGATATCATACCAGTTTGAGCGAATGGCTTCATTGAGGCATGCTCCTGCTGCTTCCGGCAAATCTGCACCACCTGATGCATTGGTGCTACCCAAGAAGGTTGTTAGAATAGTATTCTGGTCCGCTTTGGTGTTGCCCGAAGAAAAGTTCGGATCAAGGTCGATGAAATCGCCGTAGTCATTCAATGCATGATTGATCGGTTTAGTAGGCGGCGTTGGGGCGTTTGCTGGATTAGGTGGCACAAAAACGATGTCCGTTGCCATTTTTTCATCAACCCAATCGTTCAGCAAAGCTATGCTTGTGAAGTATTCCCATTTGTTATTGTATTTTATGCGTTTGTGCGTTTTCGCGTGTGTAGACTTTGTTGACTTGGTCCATTTCGTTCCATTCTGGAAATACCAAACACTCGAATTCCAGGAGTTTTGCAAATTGGTGCGCAGGGTTGCCCAGTTTGTGCCGGATATACTTTCTTCACGACCTTCTTCCCATTCAGCATATTCTTCAAGATAGTCTTCATATGCTGCATCATAAGCAACCATTGCTGTATTGTAAGTGCGACCATCTTCCCAGTCGCGATAAAACATCGGACGAACACGGATCTTGATTTTGGTACTATCAAGGCCAACACCAAGTTCTTCGCGCAGGTTTTCATTGAATTTCATTGCGCTGTTTTTAACTGCGGTCAAAGTGTTCTGCATCGAGCCTGTGGCATCGATACACATAACGATGTCGATCACATAATTGTTCGGTTGAACCTTCAAGTTGATGATCATCTCACGGCTTGAATACATTTGGTTTTTCCCAAAAGCCGACATCACGGCCGTATCGTATTTCATAGTAACAAGAACTTTGGTGTTGTTCTCGGCCTCGATATATTCGAGCGTATATTGGTCAGGTTTTAACTCGTAACCGCCGGCAGAAAAGTTTGCTTCAAAGAAGGGTTTGAAAATTTTATCGATCTCTGTAACCAGTTGGGCATTGGTCATATCGTAGTCGCCATCGGCGGCATAATCGATCTCCCGAAGGCGTACGAGCTCTTTTGATGCTGCCAACATAGCGGCTTCCGTAGCGAGCTGCATGCGCCCGTCCATGCGTTTATATGCTGCATAGTCTGCGGCCATGCCAATTGACATTGCGACGGGTGCTAGGACCAAACCGAAAATAATAGCAAAGTTACCGCCGTTGTTTTTCAGAAATGATTTTACGATATTTTTCATGTTGGTGTTTCCGGTAGGGATGAACTGGACCGGAAATTAGCAACAAAGATTTACGCAATTACACAAAGCATCTTGAAACACTACATTTGGAAATTTACCTATTTCTAATCATTGGAATTACAGAAGTTGTCCAGTGAAATTTTCACACACTTATTACGCGTATTATGTCGTTTTTCGCGTATGTTTTGTTTCTTTTATTCATAATGCGACATGTCGTTTTTTGAGACATGCGTTACCAATTATTAACCATGCATTTCGATATTTTTACAAAGGTTCGGGGCTAAAAATCAGTTTAGGCGTTTAGTCGTTCGAAAAAAAAAGGGCGTTTGTGTGATCAGCACAAACGCCCTTGCAGCAGGAAAATTGTTTGGGACGCTGTCCCTGCTGGAAACTTGCTTATAAACCTAACTTATCTGGCCAAGGCGCTTAAGCGGCGCTGGTTATTCTCTAATTCTTTAATGGATGCATCCACTCCGGCGAGTTGTCCGCCAATATTTATGGCACCCAATTTTGCCTGGAAGGCTGCATAGGTGACCTCTGGTCGATCAGACGCACCTATTTTTGTGGCTGTCTCATTCGCGGTGGACAGTGCCGACACCAGATTGCTTCTCGCGGAGCGAAGGCCTGCAAGTGCTTTCCCGATGGAAGAGGCAGCAAAGCCCGACTGCCAAATGGGGCCAGCATTCTCTTCGCCCAGTGCATCCATGCGCGCAGCTTCGGCGGCATCTTCATAGCGGGAGCGGCGGTTTGAGAGCGCTCCGAGGCGCACACCCAATTTTACTTTTGCGAAATAGTCATCGCTTGATGAACCGCCAGTTTCGAGATCGTCATAGCGGTATCCCGCTTGAACGCTGATATCAAACGCCTCGATGGTGCGAATATCGCGATCAATGCGTTGAAGATCTGCGGTTGCTTGATAAAGGCGTTGGTTGCTGCCGGCAATCACTGTTTCATCAATAGCAGGGATGTCTTTGCGTTTGTCCGCTTCTGATTTAGCCAAGTTCATTTCTGAAATAATTTTGTCACGTCGTGCTGAAACTTCGTTGGACTGCTGTAGTGTTAGAACACCAGCAGCGGTCAATGCGTTTGCTTCATTGACCAATGCATTCATTCTATCCACCCGAGACGACAAATAGGAATAGGTTGCATAATTTGATGCAAACTTTGTGCTTTCATCGACAAGGCGCATGGTCACTTCAATTGATTTGCCAGCAGCATGAGCCATACATCTTGCGTCTGCGGATTGACGGATTAATTCTGCCTTTTTGAAATCAAGTACATTAATCCCTAGGTTAAATGAGCCATTGCCATCTTGGTCTGTGCTTGCAGATAAAGAGGGCGATGCCACTATCTCCGCATTTGCAGCAGCGTCGTTCTTTAAATAATTGCACCATGAGGAATTTTCATTTGGCGCATAGGTAGCTTTGGATTTGCTCACTATGTTCTTATCGACAGTTCCCACTTTGATGGTGTCGGTAGATTTTTGCGCAGAGATTGTTTGCTTTGCAACTTGACTAGTCTGTGTTGTCTCACTCTTTTTGGTCAAAGCAAGCCCATTGCCAAAGACAGAGCCAGTGGTCTGGTTGCAACCAGTTAGAAATGTGGTTGCCATGAAAGCCATTGCGAGAAAAGCGCGTGACTTAGAAGAAGAATGGCGGACGTCCAACATGGATAATGTCTTTCTTGGCTGCTGTAGGATCGGTTAGTATTGCTTCTACGAATTGCCCACGAATTGGCTTTCGAAAGAAGGGATGAGTTGTGGTGATTTCACCGCTGATAGCATCGCCTGTGGCACCCACATTTGAGCACCAAAATAAAGCGAGTGCGCAGGAGTAAATCGGCTCCCCTTTTGTGTAGGCATAGATGTTGTCGTAAGGCACAAAGAGAACAGTTACTGGCTTGTCCAATGCGGCAATCATTGGTGAGGCGTTCAAGTTTGCAATACCTCTGTTGACTACGGTCAGGCTGTCTTCCAGTGCTGGAATTGACTTTTGTGTTGAGTTGATCAGAGACTTTGCTGTCGAACGGATCTGACGCACTTCAATGATCTGGTTCGTTAGCGGCACATAGGCAGTTTGGCCTGTGCCTGAAAAAACCGCATCTTCATCGGTCATTTGACGTTTCAAACTGTCCAAATAGTCGACAGACTGATTCATCGTTTTAGTCATTGTTTTCTTGACGGTAATTTGTTCGCGCAGGTCAGCCACCTGGCGTTCGATTTGTGCGATATTCAGCATAGTTGACTGATACACATTTCTTGTTATCAGCCTGTTGGCAAAATCGGACTTCAGATTTTTCACGCTCGCTTTACGATCATTGGCGCTACCGAAGCCTTCAACGACCTGTTCCAATATCTCCGTTTCAGAAGCCAAATTTTCAAACCGGTCTTTGTGATTTGCGATTTCCTGGTCGATGATGCCGGTAGTAATTTCTGCTAACATGTTGGCACGCAAAAGAGCTGAGCGGCCTTCTTCAGCTTTGTTTTTTGCTTTAGATAATTGCTGGCTGATCAGGTTACGTTTTACCTGCAATTCATTGATTTCTGCTTCTGCCTTACGAACCATTTCGTGGCCAGTTTGCAGTTGCAGCGGGCTGGACCAATCTCCTGAAGTCAGAAAAAATGCAATCGTGATGCCGTAGCTGATGAAGGCTACAAAAAGTGCTGCCAATATGGTCAACGCAACATTCTTGTAAAGCATTGAGATCAGCGGTGTGAGACCTGGAATGAAGTTTGCAATGCTAACGATAGCGCGAATGAATAGCGGAGCTTCTTCTTCCGTTTCGAAGTTATCAGGCTTAATTTCATCTGCTTTTGAAACTTGTTCAAGAACTTCTGCATCATCGTCAGAGCGGCGCGAATATTCGTTGTCACTTTCGTCTAGTTTTCTGCTGTCTTTAATTTCAATGCCAAGCGAGTTTGCAATTTCAATCGGATTATAAGGAGGCGTGATTACCTGACCGATCCCAGGGATTGCTGCGATCGTTTGCGAGGAATTAGGACCTGCCAATACGGTCAAGCGACCAATTGATTTTAACATGGCAAGGCGAGGGATGGTGAGCGTCAATGCGCCATCTGTGCGGTTGTCAATCAGTACATGATCGAAATGGCCATTGTTTAGCATCTCAATCGCTTCAGCTGCAGTTTCAGCGTGAGAAATTTCAGAATTACCCTTCAAACGCACAAGCGCGGCTACAAAGGCACTGGCTTGTGGGCCCATCACCAATATGCGGCTTTTCGCAGTTTGTGGTTGCAGAACAGCTGACATTATTTTGCCACCGCTGCCGATTTAACGGCTTTCTTTTTTGCTGAACCGCGTGTTTCCCAAGATGTTGTTGCAAGTGTTGCAAGACCCAATGGTGTCATTGTCAGATAAAGGACAGGGAACACGAAAGCCATTGCCATGAACCAAACACCGTCGGTACGAGCCATTTCAGGTAACTTGTGCTTGTTCAATTCGTAAGCAACGCCAAAAGTTGCAGCCAGAAGGCCGTGCAGCATCATAGGGATCATAAAGCCCAGGCGCATGAACTCTGCGAACAATACCATTGGGTAAAACATCAACAGCATGCCCATGGAAAGGTAATGGATTAGCACATAAATGTTGAATTTGTTGACGTTAGGAATAGCCGTGATCAAATCGATCAGGTTCGAACGTCTCCAACGCAATTGCTGTGAAAAGTAATTACCCAGTGTTGATGGTGCTTTAGTAAAGCAATGGGCATCAAAGGTTAGGCGGGTTCTGTAGCCGCGCTCAACCAGCTTGCGCGTCAAGAAGCGATCTTCGCCATATTTAACTTCTTCGCCAAGAAAGCGGCGATCAGCGACATCTTCATCGACAGCTTCCAATGCTTCGCGCTTATAAAGTGTCAAACAGCCGGAAAGGCACATGACATGTGAGAATGTGTTTTCAACATTTTTCAAAAATTGATAGCCGACCCAATATTTCACTGCCTGCATTTTGGTCAGCCAATTGGTGTCTGCGTTTGAAACGAACACACATCCGCCAACAGCATCGACACCTGTGGAATGCATGTGACGCACAAGGCGGCGAAGCGCTTTGCGATCAACGATCACATCGGAGTCGACAGACATGATCAAGGGGCTGCTAATTGTCAGGACGGCTCTCTTGATGCCAAGACGCTTTCCCATATTATGCGGGTTACGATCTACGCGCATCCAAGGGAAGAGTTGTTCTGCTTGCTTTAGATAGTCATAGGTCCCGTCTGTGGATACATCATCCACGAACACGACTTTTAATTTATCTGATGGGTAATCAAGGGCGGCAAAGCTGCGCGCTGTATCAATGACGGTAGGACCCTCATTATATACTGGCACAACAATCGTTACTTCCGGCCATACGACAGGGTCCTGGCCAAAGCCATTCTGTGTGCGGCGGTCCAGCATTCTGGCCAACGATCCGAACAGATATCTATTCGTAAATATGATGATGACTAAAATGGCGAAAAGCCACTCAGCCGCATTTGCCCCAAACATTTTTCTCGGTTCCAATCATGCGTTTGTTCTTTTTTTATCTGCATGACTGACACGGATTTATTCCGTTATCAGCGTCCCATGAGCCAACTTAAAGGAGGGACATAAAGATTGCCCTAAGGAGATTGGTTACTGATTTGTGAAATGAAACAGGGTAAATAATTCGCGAATTTAAGTAAAATTAACCAGCAATATCAGAAGGATATATTAATCATACTTCCTAACCTGATTTTTTCAATTGGTGTGCGATTGTCCCTCACGAGCCGATGCAAAAGCGGCCGTATATAATAAGCAGGGGTATATATAATGAATTTGGGCGTTCGCGAAACGCAGCACTTTGAAGTCATCGAGGCTGCAAAACTACCTAATCCGCAAAATGCGATTGTAAGTGTCATCGGACTTGGCTATGTGGGCGTTCCATTGATGGTTGGCTTTGCCGAGTATGCAAGAACCATCGGTTTTGACATCGATAATGATAAAATATCGAAGCTGCAGTCAGGCGTTGATCCTAGTGAGCAATGCAGTAAAGACGAACTTTCTAAAACGAATATGGAATATACATCAAATTTGGCCGAATTGACTGAGGCTGATGTTTTGGTGGTGTGTGTGCCAACACCTGTGATGCAGGGCAATAAGCCTGACTACCGTCCGCTATTGGCTGCAAGCAAATCGGTTGCGCAGAATATGAAGCGCGGTTGTGTCGTGGTTTATGAAAGCACAGTTGATCCGGGCACGACTGAAAACAAGTGCATTCCTGTATTGGAAAAAGAGTCTGGCATGCGCGAGGGCGTAGATTTTTATGTCGGCTATTCTCCAGAGCGTGTCAGCCCAGGGGAACATGCACGCCGTGTTACGGATATTAAGAAGATAGTTTCAGGCTCATCGCCTGAAGTAGCTGACTTTCTTGAAGTTCTTTATGGTCGGGTCGTAAAAGCCGGCTTGTTTAAAGCAACATCGATCAAAGTTGCAGAAGCTGCCAAGATCCTTGAGAACACTCAGCGCGATGTAAATATCGCACTCATCAACGAGATGATGCAGCTGTTTGATTCTATGGGTATCAAGGTTTCAGATGTGGTTGCCGCTGCTGGTTCTAAGTGGAACTTCCATACGTATTTTCCTGGCCTTGTTGGCGGACATTGTATTTCAGTTGATCCATTCTTCCTGCTGAATGCAGGGCGTAGTCATGGCCTTGCTATGGAGATGGTTGCTTCAGCCCGGGCTGTTAACGAGCGCACAGCGCATTTTATCTCTGATAAATTACATGAAATGCTGGCGCCTGAAGCGCATAATTTGCAAGGTAAGAGAGTTCTTGTTCTTGGCCGTGCATTTAAAGACAATTGCCCTGATACGCGCAATTCCAAGTCTTTTGCGGTTATAGATTCATTGTGGACACGCGGTGCGGATGTTTACTCCTATGATCCCATTGCAGACAATAGCCATTTTGAAGGCGGCCGTGGGGCGATTGTGATTGATGAACTCATGGAACATGGCCAGTTTGATGCGGTTGTCGTGACAGCGAAGCATGATTGTTTTGCTGAAGAGATTGATCTCTTCAAATTGGCAGCCATTGCGCCGCGTGGCGCACCAATTGTTGATCTTCGTAAGTTGTTTGATGGTGACGCAGCGAGCATGCACTTTAATTATTGGACGCCGTAAGCGTTCCAAAAATTGAATTAGATTATTAAAGCCCGGCAGTGATGCCGGGTTTTTTGTTGGGGGGGGATCCCTGCTTTGAACCCATTTTGGGCAATCGTTAGGTCTGCGGGTGTCCTTTCGACTGTTTGCCGTCGTCACAAATTTCATACCAGCCGGGCTTTTCATCAACGAATTCATGAAGACTGTTTTCAACTGCTAATTCAGTATCGATGGTATTAGCTGCAATTGGAAAGCTATCCATGTCGGAAAGGATTTCGCCAAGCGATGTGCCACATATCTTACAGAAACTTCTTTCATATTTGTATGGTGCTTGTGGCTGGAACACTTCAATATGCTCTTTACCTTGAATCCATTTCAGGTCTTCTTTTTTGACAAATACAATAGTGCTGGCGCCTACTTTGCGGCATCTTGAGCAATGGCATGTTCCCATCATAGACGGTTGTTTCGAAAGTTCGAACTTCACTGCCCCACAGCAACAACTTCCTTTGATCATGTTGTATTTTCCTTTTTAAATAATGGATCTAAATAGAACAATACAGGAACATTCTAATTTGCGCAATTTCCATTTATGTGAAAAATCAGTCGTGTCTGAACCTGAATTAATCTAGTTCCTCCTGCTCTTTTCATAGGGGTGGTGTCGTACATCTAGTGGACGCATGACCATTCATGAATTATTACAAACCAAAAAAAGGCGCCATCGCGAGATAGCGCCTTCTTTTATTTTTGGTTCAGTCTTGATCAGAAAATAAAGTCATCTGCAACAAAGTCAGATATTTCCAAGCCTTCAAACAAAATTGTTCCGGTAAGTGTTGTGAGCAAGGTTCCGTCGACTGTGTCTACCATATTGGCCAGAACGTCTGAA
Organism: Nitratireductor sp.; assembly: GCA_017854535.1. Classification (GTDB taxonomy): domain Bacteria; phylum Pseudomonadota; class Alphaproteobacteria; order Rhizobiales; family Rhizobiaceae; genus Salaquimonas. Next base: position 23,652 of record JAFMHL010000029.1, on the reverse strand, counting down.
AAATCGTCCAAGCCAGTGTTGTCCTTGACCCAGATGCGGTCGGTGCGTCCAGCACCTGCCCAGAAGTCAGTGATAACGTCATTGCCTTCATCTGCATTGTGGAACAGGAACACATCTGCTCCGCTGCCACCAGTCAATATATCATTACCGCTTTCACCGAGGATGTAGTCGTTTCCGCCGCCGCCATTGATGGTATCATTTCCATCATGTCCAACAAGGCGGTTTACGCCATCATCACCTGTGATGGTATCGTCGAACTGGGAACCGTAAACATATTCTATCCCAATATAGGTGTCCCCATCAGCTTCACCGGCAGAACCGACACCGGTTGACAGATCGACTACTACGCTTGCATCCGCATAAGTATAGTCTGCAACGTCGTTGTTGCCATTTCCGCCATCAAGAACATCTTCACCAGCGCCGCCAACAAGATAATCCTTGCCATTGCCGCCGCGAAGGATGTCGTCTCCAGCCCCACCATTAAGGCGGTTTGTGCCATCGTCGCCGGTAAGTTTGTCGTCGAAATCTGAACCCATTATGTTTTCGATGCCGGTAAGGGTATCGCCATGGGCATCTCCGCCCAAGCCAACGCCTTTTCCAAGGTGAACTGTTACGCCTTCGCCTGACCAACCATAATCAGCGGTGTCTGTGCCACTGCCACCGATTAGGGTATCAGCGCCACGACCACCGATCAGAGTGTCATCACCGCCACCGCCGTTAAGAGTATCATCACCCAATCGGCCAACAAGGCGGTTAACACTATCATCGCCAGTTAAATTGTCATCATACATTGAGCCATAAAGAAATTCGATATTCAAAAGCGTGTCGCCTTCTGCGTGACCACCTGTGTTGACGTTGGTTTGTAGATTAACAGTTACGCCTGCATCAGATGACACATAATCTGCAGCGTCATTTTCACCCGCGCCGCCGTCGATGGCGTCGGCGCCAGCGCCGCCTTCGATATCGTCCCAGCCATTGCCTGCATTGATGGTATCGTCTCCGTCACCGCCATTGATCGTATCGTTTCCATCTTGACCAAAGAGAAAATCATCTCCTTTCAAGCCGTTGATGGTATCGTTTCCGCTACCGCCGGTTAATGTATCTGGCTTATTTTGATTATTAGATCCGTTGAGAATAAGGTCGTCGGATACAGTTCCGTTACTGTTGCCGTTTCCATTCCCTTTATTGTTATTTTTCGCCATTTTTACCCCTGCTAGTTTCATTATCAGTGTTGAGACATTTTGGTTCACCTCCAAATTATCACAGGGATATATGTGTAAGTGTTAACAGGTGCTAGGATTTGGTGTGTTTTGGTTTCATCGCAAATAGATGATGAGAGACCACGCAAAATCTTGATTCAAGTTTTATCTAATTTGGGAATAGGCAAAGAAAAAGCCGATCTAATTGATCGGCTTGTGACTTCTTTGAGATGCTTTGCTTATTACGAACGAGCTACCTTTGACAGAAGATGAAGGTTTCCCTGGACTTCTTCCAAACCGGGATTTGCAGATTGCGCTCTGTTGAAATAGCTGCGAGCTTTTTTGTAATCGCCGCGCAACAGATGTGAATAGCCAAGATTGTTTAAAACGCGCGGGTCATTCCCCTTTAGATCGACGAGCGCTTTATAGGCACGGTCGGCTTTCTCAAAATTTCCGAGCTGATCATAAGAGGCTGCAAGGCCAGCCCAGGCTGATACATTGTCTGTGCGGTTGGAAACGGCTTCACGAAAATATTTTTCAGACAGACCGTAATTCTGGTTTGAAAAGTTTTCTTTCCCAAGTGCCAGCAATCTGGCTGAGCTGTCGCCCTTCATGCTTACATGATCTGATTGAGGGGAGTGCGTGATAATGCCATCACGGCCATAGACTGTCGGTCCAGAATTGTCTTTAACATCTGAATGGGTTGATGATGCTGTGCTTGTGCAGCCGCCCAAAGGTAATGCAATGAGTGTCGCGACAGCGATTGCTTTTAAGAAAGACATGGTGATAGTCCCTGTTGTTTTTTATTATTTTTATTAGGGGTAATCTAGCAGACTGTTCTTAACAGCCGTTTTAAGAACTAGCTAAAAACGTCTGTTTTTTCTCAACTTGTTTGTATTGTTAGCAAATGACTTTTTTTCAACGCTAACAGAGTATGAATGCCTACGACGCTTTGCGGTTACGTTCGCGATATATCACGCTAATTCCGGCGCCCACGATTATGATAGAGCCCAATATTGTTTTGGAATCTGGGATCTCCCCCAACAAAACCCAGGAGAATAAAAACGCTGCGATTAGTCGTGAATATCGATAGGGCGCAACGATTGAAATCTCTCCAATCCGCATTGCGTTTGTAAGGGCGTAATATCCTATCATGCCCGAACTGGCGGAGACGACTGCTATAAAAAAGGTATTGATCGGGATTTGAAAAAACGAATTGGCCTCTGTGAATCTATGGAGCAAATAGCCTGCAGGAATTAGTGTTATGCAAACAAAAGTTATGATCGGCAGGGTAGATAGATGCTTAGGCAATTTGCGGGTGAAAATGTCACGCGCTGATAGGCCTACAACAGCAAACAAAACCAAAATGGCTGCTGGATCAAACCCATCGCTGCTGGGACGCAAGATAATAAGCACCCCAATGAAACCAACAAAAATGGCGCTCCAACGGTATATGCCAACGCGTTCATTAAGGAAGATTACCGCTGCAAATGTGACGACCAGTGGTTGGACTTGAAGGATCGCCGAAGCTTCGCCAACTGGCATCAATGTCAATGCTGAAACAAAACATAAGGCTGCCAGTATGTCACTGGAAGTTCGAAGCAAAACAAAACGATTTTTGATCACTTCGAGGGTAAGACGTTCTTTTCGCCGCACCATCAAGATCTGGAAAAACAACATTCCGATGACGCCCTGCATAACAAGCATTTGTCCTGCACTTGCGCCGCCATCAGGGCTAAGAGAGGCAACACGAATTAGTGCATCTGCCAGTGCAAAGGCAGTCATGGCAAATACCATCAGCAAAATGGCTGAAAGGTTTGAATTTGTTATTGGTTTAGGGAAGGCCAATTGGAACGCCTTTTTGAAAGCTGGACCATGGCTTTAGCAAGGGCAGGAGGTGGTGGCAATCAATCAAATAACAAACGGTCTACTGGGTCATCATCCGAACAGCGGTTGGAATTACAGCAACACCGATTACGATTGGCAAGATGAACCCTGTAACGGGAATAGAAAGTTTGGCAGGCAGAGCATAGGCTTTTTCTTCAGCTGCCATCATACGTTTATGGCGCATTTCGTCACTGTAAACACGCAATGCATCCGATACACTTGTTCCAAGTTCTTTGGATTGCTGGATCATGGTTGCAAAGCCCTGAACTTCGTCGAGCCCAACGCGATCACCAAATGCGCGAAGGGATTCGTCCAATGGTTTACCGGCACGAATTTCGATTGCTGCTAATGAAAGCTGCTCGCTCAATACTGGATGGGTTCTGGCAATTTCATGAGCAATACGTTCGATGGACGCTTCGGTTGTTAGCCCCGCTTCTGCGGACACAACCATCAAGTCCATTACATCAGGGAACCCGCTGCGGTTTTCTAACTGTCGCTTTTTGATTTTCCCATTCAGATTAAAATTCGGGAGGAAATATCCGCCAGAACCTACCAATAGCATCAACAAAATCTTGCTGGTCAGCACTTTATCTGGTGTGATGAATATTGAATAGAGCCCGGCCAAGATGAATAGGCCGATACCACAGGCGAAACGTGCGGCCAGGAAATACCCAAGTGCGCTTGGGTGTGAATATCCAGCTTGGATGAGTTTTAACTGAATTTTGCGTTTTTCAGCAGGATCGTTTGCTGAATAATATTTATCAGTTTTGCTCGCCAATTTGCCAGCCACCTTTGAAGCGGCTGCTCCCGTCAAAGGTTTGCCATCCAGCGCCAATCGGCTGCCAGGCGTCTTAATCTCAAGACGGTTGCGAACTTCCGTGCGCGCTTGTGCCTCTTGTTTCGATTGCCAGAAGTAAAACATCAGGCCAAACAAAACCAAACTAGAGAAGACAGACAATAAGAGTATTGCGTCGAAGGATGGAAGGAACTCTGACATATTTATACCTTGAAACTAATCATCTTAAGGATGAGAAGATTGCCCATGACCAACCAGAATGCGAGGCCTGCAAACATGTACCAAGCCAATGGTTCATGCCAAATGCCACCATAGTAGTTTGGCATCAACAACAACAAAACTAAGAACAGAATGATTGGCATGGCTGATAGGAAAATCGCCGACATGCGACCCTCAGCCGAAATAGCACGAATCTTGGCCTTCATTTTCAACCTATCGCGGATCACACCCGATAGACTATCGAGGATTTCACGCAGATTGCCACCGGTTGTTGATTGAATGGAAACTGACGAAACCAGTAATGGAAGGTCGGGATGGCCAACGCGATCGTATAAAGAGAGGAGCGCGGTTACCAAATCGGAGCCATAAGTCACTTCATCGACAACCATGCCGAACTCGGTACCGATTGGATCAGGCATCTCTCGTCCGACCATGCTCAAAGCGACGGGCACTGGGTGGCCGGCCTTTAATGATCGAGTGATTAGCTCAATTGCTTCAGGCAGTTGTTTCCCAAATTGATTGAGCTTCTTATTCTTGCGCATATTCAGCCAAATCAATGGCGCTACAAACGCAGTAAAGGGAAGCGCCATAAGAGGCGTGAGGATGGATTTTGTTAGAACAAGAAGAACGAAAGTAATGGCAAAGAGATACGCGGCATAATAAAGGCCAAATTTCTTTAAGCCGATTGTCAAACCAGCCTGCACAATCAACTGATTCAATTTGCGCAATGGCAATACCATTCCGCCATCTTCATTCATGCCGCGCTCTTTGCGAAGCTGCACAAGGATGTCGTGTTTCGTGCCTTTATCGTCTTCAGAAATACGCATGCGTCTATTGATGCGTGATTTCGTGTCAGTGTTGCGGGTCAGCAGCAAATATGCAGCTTCCGCAAGCAGAACGACACATAAGACGATTGATATTGAGAATATGACAGCTGGGCTGAAATTCATCTTACATATATCCTATTGCAGCTTCACGCCGGGCTCGAAATATTCACCAGGAATATTAATACCCATTGAAATGAGATGCTCAAGGAAGCGTGGACGGATACCCGTTGCCTCAAAGTGCCCTAAGATCTTGCCTTCTTCGGTCATGCCAGTTTTGCGGTATTTGAAAATTTCCTGCATCTGGATGATGTCGCCTTCCATGCCTGTAACTTCAGCAATACTGGTGATTTTACGCTGACCATCTGACAGACGTGTAAGCTGCACTATGAGATGGATAGCGCCTGAAATTTGACTGCGAATGGACTGAACAGTCATCGGCATTCCGGTCATTCCGAGCATTTGCTCCATACGGGAAATCGCATCGCGAGGCGTATTCGAGTGAATGGTAGCCATAGACCCTTCATGGCCTGTGTTCATAGCTTGTAACATATCAAAACATTCTTCGCCGCGAACCTCGCCCAGTATTACGCGGTCAGGGCGCATACGGAGGGCGTTTTTCACCAGATCGCGCTGTTTGATTTCGCCAGACCCTTCGTTGTTGGCTGGCCGTGTTTCCATACGACCCACATGCGGAATATGCAGCGCCAATTCAGCCGCATCTTCGATGGTGATGATGCGTTCCTTTTCATCGATAAAGGCTGACAACGCATTAAGCATCGTCGTTTTACCCGTACCCGTGCCGCCTGAAATAATCGTTGTCATCCGTGAATGGACAGCATGTTGCAGCAGCTCGGCCATTTGACTGGTAAGAGCGTTAAATTCAACGAGTTTTGAAAGGCTAAGTTTATTCTTAGAAAACTTTCTGATCGATACCAAAGGTCCATCAATCGCGATAGGGCGGATGGCGGCGTTAAAGCGGGAACCATCTGCCATGCGCGCATCGCACATGGGATTTGACTCATCGATACGTCTTCCAACCGCAGCAACGATCTTGTTCACAATTCGCAATAGATGGGCTTCATCCTGAAAAGGGATATTGATCCGCTGCAGCACGCCTTTGATCTCGGCGTAACAGTTGTTTGGTCCGTTGATCAGAAGATCGGAAATATCCGGGTTTCTCATCAAAGGCTCTAGGGGACCAAGACCCGTCAATTCATCTACAACAGTACCGACAAATTCTTCCAACTCAGCATTGTTCAATGCCAAGCGTTCTTGGTTTACATAATCCGAAACAAATTTATGGACTTCGCCAATCAGTTGATCGCGCGGTAGCTTTTCCAATGCTGCAAGGTTGAACTCATCCAACATTTTGCGGTGTAGTTTGGTTTTTGCTTCCAGCACTTTTTGGCGAGCAGGAGTAGGAGACGGATTTAAATCAGTTTCCACTGGTGCCGGTTGCGCTTTAGCAGGCGCCGGCTTTTCAGGCGCTTGGGTCGACGACTTATCAGATTTGGTTTCAACATTTTCGGGTGCTGGCGCGTCTGAGAAGATGTCATCGTCAAAATGAGCAGGTTGCAAGGCTGAAAATCTATTGGCCATGGTGTTTTCCTCAGCTTGCTTTTTTGGTTAGAAGTTTTTTGCCGAATGCCAAGAGGCCGTTTTCACGCTTGGTAATGATGTTTTCGTCAATTTCTTCCAGATGAAGAATAGTTGAAAGCGCCCGCGTTACATTATTGTCGGGTTCCAACTCGCTTAGTTGCACGCCGCGGTCCACCGCATTTCGTACCAGGGAATAATTGTTTGGAATGGAGCCTACCAAAGTTGCACCAAGTGCTGCTTCCACATCACTGGCATTCAGGCCAGCAACATTTTTCCGGTTGTCCATACGATTTACGATAACCTTAGGGTCCAGTTGTTGACCCGCTTTGGCTGTAATAGCCTCAATCATCCGCTTTGAATGGCGAACCGAGGGAACTGTCATATCTGCTACGACGAATACTCTGTTTGATCCTAGCAAGACTGTTTCGGTCCAAGGGAACCAGATTCTTGGTACGTCGATGATGACATAGTCAAAATAGGCAGAAACCAGATCTAACAGGCGAACCACAAGCGCTGGTTTAAATGAGCGCATTTCTGAGGGTTGGTTTGGAGCGGCAATCAGAGATAGGCCGCTTGAATGTTTTGAAAGCATCACATCCAGCAATTGGCGATCGAGGCGCTCAGGCGCATTTTCGATCTCGGAAATATGAAACCGTGGCTCGATGTCGAGATATTCTGCGCATGAACCATGCTGGAAATTCAGATCAACCACACAGGTGGAACGTCCAAATTTGCGTCCGTAACGGTTCAAGATTGCTGCTGCTTCCAGCGCCAAGGTTGTTGTTCCAACGCCGCCGGATGCTGGCATGAAGGATAGGAACTGCGGATCGATCTGGCTGTCCGATCCGGTCGTTTTCATAACATTATTAATGCTGCGCACGAACTCCGACGTTTGCATCGGCTTCACAAGAAAGTCGGCAACTTTTAACTGGATCAGTATCCGGGCAGCTGCTGGGCTGAAATTACTCGAAACCACGATGATGGACATTTGAGTGCCAACCATGCGCTTGATTTTCTGAAGTTGTTCAAAATCTGAAACATTGGTCGCGTCAATATCCAGAATTAAGGCTTCGCAATCATATTCACGAACTTCACCTGCCAGCGCGCTGATTTCTTTTTCAATAACCCGAAAGGTTTGCTCATCGCTGGATGCAATGGCGCCCTTAGCCATATTAATGAATTCCTGATCTGTTGAGATCAGAAAGACAGACTTGGTTTTGCTTTTGTTTTCAGGGCTTGCCATTGTTTTTCCCAGATGAAAGTTGTGATGTCTTAAGTGATTGAAAAACCAGTGCTCACTGGTAGCTTACATTTATTGTGCGGCCGGGGCCGCCGTGGCAGGGGAAACCCCAGTTTTGGACGCTTCGCTTGCACCAGAATTGTATTTCTTGATCACTGCTTTTTGGCGCTCTGCGCTTGTTTCGATATCTGTATCGTAGACATAGCTTGGCCATGGATCGATGGTCTGATTTGAAGCGTTTACAGCTACAGCATCGCCCACATTAGGTGAGATAAAGTCGCTGCGGACAAGGTTTTCCTGACAGCCACTAAGCACCAATACCAAAGAAAGTGTTGTGAGTTTTTTCATGTTCTTTTCCGTTCTTTGGCGATTAAAAATCAAGGATGTGACCGGCTGGTAGAATGCCGTTTTCTGTTTCAGCGACCACACGCATATTTGCCCGACTGATTTCAGCTTTTCCGTCTAAAAACAGATCTACTTCATTGGGCGCAGTTGTTGCGTCTAGCGGCGAGGCAATTTTTGTTCCAGGCGCCAAGGGTTTTACCAAACGCGGAGTGACGATGATTACGAGATCGGTTTCCTGTTTTTTGTAAGAACTGGAGCGGAAGAGGGGTCCAAGTATTGGGAGATCACCCAACCACGGAAATTTACGAACGTCATAATTGCCTGTTGATTGCAAAAGGCCAGCCATTACGAAACTTTGGCCATCGCGCAATTCCACGGTCGTTTGAGCGCGACGGACAACAAGGCCGGGAATGAGCACATCGTTATATTTCACGCCTGAGGTGTTATCGATTGCGCTCACTTCAGGCGCGATCCGCATATTGATCAAGCCATTGTCCAGCACTGTCGGTGTGAATTCGAGGCCAACGCCGAATTTCTTGAATTCGACCGTTACCTGACCATCGCCCGAAGCGATTGGAACTGGAAATTCACCACCTGCCAAGAAGCTTGCTGTATCACCAGAAAGGGCAACCAGAGTTGGTTCTGCCAAGCGACGGGCAACACCTTTTGCTTCAAGTGCTTGAATAAGCACATCAACTTCCAATCCATGGGAGATCAGATTTCCAATGAACTGGCCGAATGGCAAACTTCCGCTTAACAAGGCTCCGCCAGTTGTTGCGCCTGAAACACGGCCTTTGCCGCCGCTTAGGCCGATGCCCAATTCTTTTGTTTTGTTGCGCTGAGCCTCGATAAAGCGGACTTCAAGCTGAACTTGCGTTGAAGACTGAACAAGCATGGAGTCGACTGCGTCAGCATCAAAACTCTCAACGATTTTCCGTGCTTTGGCTGCTGCTTGCGGTGATTTTGCCTTGCCGGAAATGACCACACTACCATTTTGCGATTCAGCTTTTACTTCGGATCCGCCCAAAGCAGTTTTCAAGGACTTGTTCAGTTTATCTGTATCTGCGCCGATTTCTACATCCAATGATCCGATCAATTCTCGATCTTGGTTAAACAAGGCAATGCCAGTTGTTCCTTTGCTTGATCCAACAATATAGAAAGACTGGTCGGTCAATGGTGTGACAATAGCCAGATTAGGATCGCCAACTACGATCTCGCTGAAGGGAACATCCGTCCTAAAGGTCGTCGGCTTTGCGGTAGGAATACGAATTGAGCGGGTCTTGGTGGATGACGCGATCTGGATAATGCTGTCAGCCATCGCAGAAGTGGATGTGAATGGAAGCGGTGACAAGATTAAGCCTGCTCCCACGACTGCTGCCATTATCCAATTTGTTGCCAAACTGCGGAATGCACGTTTCTTATTATTGTTTTTATGTGTCATTTCGATTTCCCCAAACGGAACTGATATTTATTGAATTGGCTGCGCTTTGATCTGCTGCTGAATAGGCACTGTTTGAACTTTGACGTCCTCGCCGCGAACAACTTTGATGGATGTTCGTTTGGCGACCTCTTCTTTTGGCGTTAGGAAAGACAGGAAGCCGTCATCACCATCTTGCTCTTCGCCCTCGAAGCCTTCACCTTCATCAGAAGATCCGCCCGTCAAAGAAAGAGCCGAAATACCGCTTGACGCTGTGTCGCCCGCGCCGCGAAGGATCAAGGACAGTTTTCCAACATCACGCGAAAGAGCCAAGCGTTGGGCTCCAGTAGCATCGGTTTCCAAAGTTACGGATTTGGCAACTTTTGCTCCATCAGAGCGGCTATCGGCTTGCTGATCGACGGAAAGAACTTTGACATTTTCCATAATGATGTTTGCGGTTTGCTCACCGCTTTTGCGATCTCTCTGTGTGAACACGATGTCGACCCGGTCGCCTGGCTGAACAAATCCGCCAACGCCTTTGACCGTATCAACGCCGATAGTAACTGCGCGCATGCCGTCAGCGATAAGCCCGGCCAATCCGGCGCGCCCGTCTTCACCTGTCAGTTTCAACGCCATCAATGGTTCATTAGCCTCAATTGACTTGATGGCTTTTCTCTCACCATTGCCCAGGGCAGCCTCGATTGTTGCGTAGGTGCCTTCAGGCAATGCTTCTTTTGGCCAAGGAACGATTTTCAATGTTTCCGCAGAAATTGGTTCACCGAATTTCAGCGGCGCTGTTGTCACAACAATAGGTGTTAGAGAGGCCGAGTTAAGCGCGTTGCCGTTCTCGATTTGGTTCAAGCGTGCTTGTGCCTGACTATCCAGATATTGATTGCCCGCGAAATAGGACGTTGCTCCGAACGTCACAGCTAGACCTGCCATGATGGCTAGTTTTGTACTCACCTTGTGCCCCCTGCAAAGAGATTTATTTGGATCAACTTACCGCAAAACAGTGAACGCAACCCTTAACCTCGGCGAAGATTTGTATAAAATTTTTGGTAAAATGCTCTGTTTTGGGAGACGTGGTAAACAAAAGGTTTGTACTTACCTTTGGGAATAAATCCTGCTTCTCTTCCAATTTTTGTGGCGAGTCGTTAGGTTCGCCAACTGATTCTAAAACTGGTTATGTTTTTCACGGGGAAGATTATGGACGCACTTTTTTCATTAGAAAATTTATTCACCCTTCTTATGCTATTGGCGCTTCAAGCGGTGCTCGGATTTGACAATCTTCTGTACATCTCGATTGAGTCAAAAAGGGCTCCAGCAGAACATCAACGCAAGGTTCGCCAATGGGGCATTGGTCTTGCTGTGGCGCTGCGCATCGTGTTGCTGTTTGTTTTGATGCAGGCCATTCAGTTTTTTCAGGACAGTCTCTTTAAGGTCGAACTTTTTGGATTGTTTGAGGGTGATTTTAACGGCCATGCGCTAATTGTGTTGTTTGGCGGCATCTTTATTATCTACACTGCCCTTAAAGAAATCTCCCACATGCTGGCGATCCATGATCTTGGAGAAACCGAACTGGGTGGATCAGGTGGAACAAAATCTGTTGGAGCAGTGGTGACCGCGATTGTCTTGATGAATGTGGTTTTCTCTTTCGATTCAATTTTATCGGCCCTTGCTCTAACAGACGTTTTCCTGGTGATGGCAACGGCGATTATTCTTTCTGGAATATTGATGATTGTTTTGGCAGACCATGTGGCGGAATTTTTGAAGAAAAACCGATTATATGAAGTGCTTGGCCTTTTCGTGCTTCTGGTCGTAGGTATTCTTCTGCTGTCAGAAGGCGGTCATTTGGCGCATATCAAACTGGCTGGATATGCAGTGGAGCCAATGGCGAAATCCACTTTCTACTTTGTCATCATCGTAATGGTGGCTGTTGAAGTGGTGCAGACTCGATATCAAAAGCGGTTGAGCGCCATGCGGGCCCACGAGATCAATAATCCGGCTGTAAAGGTAATTGAATAGGTAAAAAGGTTTGGGGAAATACTTCCAGGGTTCATCCGGCAATTTTTCGTTCGTTTTTTGTCTGGACTTGTTACCCCCAACGCCCATCCAGCCATTTGATCAAATTTGCTGTTTCTTCATCACGGTTTAACTCGTTGAGCGTTTCGTGGCGTGTGTCTGGCAAAGTTTTGACAGTCACATCGCTCATGCCGAGTTTTTTCATACGGGATGCCAATCGCAATAAAGACTTTGCATGCATGCTGGATGGGTCAGCTTGGCCGCCAACAAGATGCATCGGCAGATCTTTGCGTATTTTAACGAGGTTTGCGTCTTTGCTTCCAGCTTGAATAGCTTCGATAACGTTGAGCCAGATACCAACAGAAACTGGGAATCCGCATAGAGGATCAGCGACATATTTATTCACTTCGGCTTCATCGCGCGATAGCCAGTCGAAGTCAGTGCGGTTTGGTTTGAATTTTTTGTTCCAGTCTTCGAAGGTTAGTTTGTTTGCCAACAAGCTTGGCACATCCGATCCTTTTAGAGCGCGTTCAATCTTGATGAGGCCTTTTAGGACGGACACTAGTGGCCCGCCATCAATGTTGAAGTTCCAGAGCGCCGCTGCGTCAATCGTTTCAGAATGCCGGATGCAATAACTGCTTCCCAATATAGCGCCCATGGAATGGCCGAAATAAATCACGGGTAAGTCGGGACTCGCTTTTCTGATTTCGCCATTGACGAAAAGCATGTCTTGCAGGACTTTTTCAAAACCATCTTTATTCGAAAAAGTGCCAAGCGGCGCGTCCGGAGCTGTGGTAAATCCATGGCCGCGATGATCATGGGCATACACATGGTATCCTGCGTTTGCCAGTTGAATTGCGAAACGCTCGTAACGGGCGCTGTGCTCCGCCATACCATGAGAAATCATCACGCAGGCTTTTGGCTTACTCGAAGCCCGCAAGTGTCTGACGCAAAGAAGCGAACCTGTGGAACTTTTCCAAGTTTGTTGCGTGGAAAATGACGATGCGTGGCTCATGGGATCGGACTTTCATTTTTACGACATTGGAATGCATGGGGGCATTGCCCCAAGCCAGACATTCCCTTACACAGGCGCTAAATCAACTAAACACTATATGGATTATACGCTCAATGGCACGTCAGTTTATTTATCACATGCAGGGCCTTTCTAAGGCTTATGGCGCGAAAAAAGTTCTCGATAATGTTCATCTGTCTTTTTACCCAGATGCGAAGATCGGTGTTTTGGGTCCCAATGGTGCGGGTAAATCGACAGTGCTGCGCGTCATGGCTGGCCTTGATAAAGAGTTTACCGGAGAGGCTTGGTTGGCTGAAGGCGCAACTTGCGGATATCTTCCACAAGAGCCAAAATTGGACACGTCCAAGACCGTCGTTGAAAACGTCATGGAAGGCGTTGCGGTAAAGAAAGCCATTCTCGACCGTTACAACGAATTGATGATGAATTATTCAGACGAAACGGCTGAAGAAGGCGCCAAGCTTCAGGATGAGATTGATAGCCAGAATTTGTGGGATCTAGATAGCCAGGTTGAAATGGCGATGGATGCCTTGCGTTGTCCTCCGGGCGATTCAACCGTTGAGAAATTGTCCGGCGGTGAAATTCGCCGTGTGGCGCTTTGCAAATTGCTGCTTTCTAAACCTGATCTACTATTGCTTGATGAGCCGACCAACCATTTGGATGCGGAAACCATTGCATGGCTTGAAAAGCATTTGCGGGAGTATGAAGGGTCTGTGGTGATGATTACCCACGACCGTTATTTCCTGGATAATGTGACTGGCTGGATTTTGGAGCTCGACCGTGGTCGCGGCATTCCTTATGAGGGCAATTACACGGCCTATCTTGATGCCAAAGCAAAACGCATGGCCCAGGAAGGCCGCGAAGAGGCTGCCAAGCAAAAATCGATTTCCCGCGAAAGCGAATGGATGGCCGCCTCCCCCAAAGCGCGTCAGACAAAATCAAAAGCGCGTATCAAGGCCTATGATGAATTGGTTAAATCAGCCAATGACCGCAGACCCGGCGATGCGCAGATCGTTATTCCGGTTGGTGAGCGTTTGGGTAATGTTGTCATTGATGCGGAAGGTATTTCAAAATCATATGGTGAAAAACTGCTGATAGATAATCTGGAATTCAAATTGCCTCCGGGCGGTATCGTCGGTGTGATCGGTCCCAACGGGGCGGGTAAAACCACTTTGTTTCGGATGATTACTGGGCAAGAACAACCTGATAGCGGCAAAGTTACAATCGGCGAAACAGTTGACTTATCTTACGTTGATCAAAGCCGTGATGCGCTCGCAGGTGACAAGACTGTCTGGGAAGAGATTTCCGGTGGCAATGACATCATCAAGCTTGGCAAGCATGAGATGAATTCTCGCGCCTATTGTTCATCGTTCAACTTCAAAGGTGGCGATCAGCAACAAAAAGTAGGCACGCTTTCCGGCGGACAGCGCAATCGCGTTCACATGGCCAAGCTCTTGAAAGAGGGCGGAAATGTTCTGCTTCTCGATGAGCCAACAAACGATTTGGATACGGAAACCCTTGCGGCGCTCGAAGAAGCGCTTGAGAACTTTGCTGGTTGCGCGGTTGTCATTTCCCACGATCGTATGTTCCTCGATCGTCTGGCAACCCATATTCTAGCCTTTGAAGGCGATAGCCATGTGGAATGGTTTGAAGGCAATTTTGACGAATATGAGCAAGACAAAATCCGCCGCCTTGGCCCTGAAAGCGTGAACCCGAAACGGGTCACGTATAAGAGGCTTACGAGGTAGTGGGGGGGTGAGTTTGGATGACCAGCACAGATGTTACAGCCTTCGATATCCATTTATTTGCATTTAAGAGATCATGTCATAATTGGTTTGTAGATGGAAAGGGCCTGAATTTTAAAGAGTTTAGAAATAAAGCGAATGACCATTTTGCAAATTTATATGATGGTCAAAATGATGAATTCCTAAAAGCAATATTTGATTGGTTTGTCGATAAAGAAATTTTTGGATTAATATCAAACAAGTTTGCACCCGAAATTTACGTTTACAATCAAGCAAAGAACAGAAGTCTGTCTATTGGCGGAGAGTTTGCGAAGCAATTTTCTTAAGTCAGAACGGCTGTAGACGATAAGTATGCGGATGTGTGGCTATTTACTGCGATGAAGAATTCGCTTTGGGACACGCCACATATCGACAGCGGGAAACAAAATGGGCCTGAAGAATTGCATTTTGAAAATGTTTGGCAGCCTCTTTCAATTGACCGAGGCGACGAAAAATATATTCAAGCAGTTGAAGCAACCGAAGAAGCAATCAAGACCATCGAGCAAGACAATGGCTTTGCAGCGACTGAGCCGGATGAGCGAAATGCCGTATTATACACTGCAAAAGGAACTCTTGATGCATTGAAAGAGGGTACTCCTTCCAAAGATCAAATTGACAGTGGAATTCTTCGCCCGCTTAAATATCTTTCAAAGAAATTTGCTGATACTGCAATAGGCATTGCTGCTAAAAAGGCCGTCGAAGCAATCATCGCATGGTTTGCGGTTCTTCTTTGAAATTGTGAGGAGTTTAAATGACAACCTATCTCATCACGGGCGTTTATCGCGGTATTGGTTTTGAACTGGCGAAACAGGCAATTGCCAATGGTGACAAGGTTGTTGGGTCGGTTCGTCAACAAGACCATGGCGATGCGGTTTCCAAGCAATTGGGATCAGACTTTACACCCTTGATATTTGATGTGACGGATGCTTCAGCTGTTGCGCAAGCCGCCAAGCTTTTTGATGGAGCAATTGATGTATTGATCAACAATGCAGGGATTATTGGTCCACAAATCCAATCACCTTTGGCAATGGATTTTGAGGGATTTGCACAAACGCTGGCCATCAACACTTTAGCGCCGCTCACGGTGTCTCAGGCGTTTCTGCCTCATCTGAAGAAAAGCGCAAATCCACGGATTATTTCTATATCGTCGAAGATGGGAAGTATGGCGCATCAAACCTCTGACCGTATTGCTTATAGAGCATCAAAAGCTGCCTTGAACAAAGTGATGCAAGGCTTGGCGACTGATCTTCGAGGTGAGGGGGTAACTGTCATATCCATGCATCCTGGCTGGGTGCGCACGGATATGGGAGGCGGTTCGGCGGATATAAGCCCGGCAGAAAGCGCCGCTGGAATTTTGAAAGTCGCCAGCGCTTTAGGTATTACAAAAACGGGCTGTTTCATCAATTACGATGGGTCGAGAATTGACTGGTAATTGACTTATGTTGAGCGTGGTCGAATAACGATTGTGCCAGTTCGGTAGAATTATCGTTCAAATTGTTGGCTAAATGAAGATGTTTTGCTGCATTTCAATTTAAAAGCGAAATTTCAGAAAATTGATTCGGTTTGATTGCGCAACCATTAAGGGTGTTACTTAACGTAATATACCTATGATTCATATTTTTGAGTCTTTTGAGCAACACAATTGACGTGTGCGTCAATAAAATCCCCATTTGGTCTAAAAAACGAGTCGAGGTGCGTGACCTAACCCTTTCGAATCATTTACTGATTCTTAACTTTTAACGGGGGTTGAATGCGGCGGCAGGGGCGATTGTGCCATCTCCTACTTTTGTTCACGTCAATTTTGGCGAAATCTGGCTATGCGCGAGCGTGGACAGCAGGTGATAAATATTGCCGTGATTTTGTTGAATTAAATGCCTGCACTCAAGCCCTTACCTGCAAACATGTTTTTGCAAGTGTGGTCAAAATACTCCCCAAAACTGTTTCATTAGCGATTAACTTTTTCTTCGCCTTTCTGTTTTTGGCGCTTGGTCCCGCTCTCGCGCTGAACAACTTTCCCGGAACGACGATTAGTGGAAGTGGCAGTCTCACTGCATCGAATGTTGGCGCTACGGGCCAAACAGGAGAACCAACAACATTTGGCGGCGGTTCGCTGAATTCCATGTGGTATAGTTGGACCGCGCCATCCAACGGTAATTTTGCCGTCGAAACCTGTGGTGGCTCTACAAGCTTCGATACAACGCTGCAAACATTTACTGGCAGCGCCGTGAACGCCCTAAGCTCTGTTGCTTCCAATGATGATGCATGCGGACTTCAAAGTAGTAATTCAGTTACTGTCACCTCAGGAACCGTCTATCGCATTCAGGTAGATGGCTATGGCAGCAATACTGGAACTTTTACATTGACTTGGGCATTTACTCCAGTAACGCCTCCTGTGCCGCCTGCGCCAACCGGCGTGCAAATCTGTTCAGATTTGACGGGCGCTTGGACTGGTGCATCTGCAACATCTGGCGGAATTGGAGTCACACGAGGCGTGTCAGCGTCAGGTGGCGGCAGTTGGAGTGGCTCAACAACTGATACGATGAATAACATTGCAGCGTTCAGTGCAACCGCGGTCCAAGGTAATGCATCGAAAGTGGATACTTTCAACTGGACAGGTCCAACGTCCTCAAGTGGAAATCTTGGAAATTATACCATAACATTTGCCAAGCCTGTGACAAATCCGGTCATTCATATTGACCGGGTTGGTGGGACTGCTGCTTCCGGTACTTCAAATACTTCAAAATGGACACTGACTTCCGGAGGTACTTTGTTTCGGTTGGCTGGTGTTGGTCATTTCGAAACCTATTCCGACAATACGTTTCTGCGCACTTTAGGCGTCTCCACAATAGGAACGCAGTCAAGCACAAACGGAAGTACCGGAACGGCCGCTGGCTCCGTTATGATTTCGGGCACCCACAGTTCCGTAACTTTTCAGGTCTCTGGGCTAGAAAGCAACAATGTTGCTGGAGGGGATGCATTCGAAGTGGTCGCCTGCGCGCCGCAAGCGGATTTGTCTCTAGCCAAGTCGGTAAACAACTCAACACCCACAGTTGGCTCAAATGTGATTTATACCGTGACCCTCAGTAATAGCGGAGCGGATGCTGCGCCGGGGGTTGTTGTCACAGATGTGCTTCCGGCTGGTTTGACCTTTGTATCAGCCACTCCAAGTCAAGGCTCTGCTTCCAACTCTGATGGGACTGTTACCTGGAACGCAGGCTCAGTAGCGGTTGGTGGCGCAGCCCCCACCTTACAGATTGAAGCGACAGTCACCGCGACGGGAACAATTACAAATACCGCTCAAGTCACGGCATCAACTTACGTCGACCCTGACTCCAACCCCAATGATGGTGCGGGGGATGATTTTGCGAGTGTGCCGATTACGGCTTCGGCGCCTTCAGGGGGAACAGGCTCGCCTCAATGCGTTGGGACCAATCTGCTTTCCAATAACGGATTTGAAATTCCAGTTACGGCTTCCACCACCTATCAAATTGTATCACCTAACATTCCATCATGGACGACAACGGATTCTGGAATTGAAATTTGGGATTCTGGATTCAATGGTGTGGCTTCTCATACGGGTGGACAGTTTGCTGAATTAAACGCTTACATAGCTGGCACTTTGACAAACAGTTCTGCAGTCGTTCAGCCCCGTGCTGAACTTAATGTTTATTGGGCACATCGTGGTCGTGGCGGCACAGATACGGGCGCGTTGTTGATTTCAGACAGTGGTGGTGGATCCACCGCAGCGCCAAATTTTTCTACCGGGACATCTGCTTGGAGTGAGTATGGTCAGACCCATGTCGTGAGTGATACTGGAACAAGCGCAACACTTGATTTTACTGCCTTGTCTACAGGCAGTGGCAGTATCTCAGTCGGTAATTTTCTTGACACCGTCGAAATCTGTCAGACTTATATCACCATCACCAAAGCGTTTGCATCAAAGGCTGATGTGGATAGTAGCGGTACTGATACCGTGGGCGACACGGTGACCTATACGTTCACTGTTTCTAACCCTGCCGGAAATAATTCCGGACTTACAAGCGTACAAATCGTTGATGAACAAATTGGAACATTCGCAGCGGTTCCAGTTTCTGGCGATGACGGGGATAATATTCTCGAGCCTGGTGAGACTTGGACAGTAAACGGAACATACACTCTTGTTCAGGCGGATCTTGATGCTGAACAGGTTGTGAATATTGCTTATGCCCAAGGTGATACTGGCGATAATGTTATTCGATCCGATGATGCTACTGAAACGGTTGCGTTGGCTCCAGCGCCATCTCTTACGATCGTAAAGTCTTTCAGTCTCACCAAAGGCGTTGGTAATACTGAGCCTGAGGCGCAAGCAGGCGACACGATTGTCTACACCTATGTTGTTACGAATAATGGCAACCAGACGATCAGCAATGTGGAGGTAGATGACAGCGGTCATACGGGCGCTGGAACTTGGATTGATCCGACACATGCTGGAACAATTACAACCGATAATGGGGTCAGTGGAGACTCACCAGACAGTAATGGCGATGCCACGATATGGGGAACGTTGGCGCCCCTTGATGTCGTTACATTTTCCTCGAGTTATGTGGTCGTTCAGGCCGACATAGATGGGCAGATGTGATGATAAGCATGTATCAAAACTTATTTGCTCAAGCGACATTTATAGGTGGGTTTAACCAGCCAAATTATACTCTTTATGATTCAGGCGTACCAAATATACATGGAATAGTTGTATATTACCCAGCGGAATGCGTCTTTAGCGATATATTTGCCTTCTTGATTTTGATCGAATCAGATACCATTAACGTGTTGCAAACAGGTATGTTTATGGTTCTGAAAAACGGGGAAATCAGGGCTTTCTATAGTTCCGAGAGGGGATATGGAGAGGCCGCGCTCAAGAATATTGCCAAACTGATGAATGCGTTACGTGATACTTCAGGCACGGTTCCCGCGTCTACCGTTCTGATCCTATTGATTTTACTATTTTCCGTGGAAAAAGCTTCCGCCCAATGGGTTAACTCAGATTTTTCTGCTGGTTCTACCGGATGGACGTCTACGGCACCTGCAAACAGCTCGCTTACTTATTCAGGTGGCCAGTTGATCGCTGTGTCGAAAGACAATGGTGGTGGGCTGCAAAGAGCAATTGCCAGCCAGTCGCTGACCTCTACGGATCCCGGCTTTTTCACCTATTCGTTGGTTGGTTGGACTACGGCTGATTATGGCCAATATGACTTCCCGACTGTTCAGATTGGCGGGACATATTATTACATAACATCGACAGGGACGCTTCAAACCGGATGGTCAGGAGCGGCTATCGACAATGACGATGCTGCTGGATTTATAGGGCCAATCTCAGGGCGGCAGGTTCTTACGAGCGTCAACGGGTTGTTCGGCGTTGGTGTTGCTGCGTTAGACAGTTGTTGTGGTCCAGGTACGGCCCGTTGGGACGATGTCGACGTTCAGGAGTTGACTCAATCGCCGGGTGCGCAAACAACGCCGTTCAATACCGCTTTGACTCTGTCTGGTTCAAATGCTCCTCAGGTCGCCACGAATTCAGGTGCTGCGACTATGACGATCACCCTGTCCGTGACAAACGGCATTTTGAACCTTGGGTCCACCGCGGGTATAACAATTACATCTGGTTCAAATGGTTCCGCGACGATGACCTTCACTGGGTCGCCAACCAATATTAACAACGCCCTGAATAATCTGCAGTACACGCCAACGTCAGGTTATAGCGGGGCTTCTACTCTGACGTTTTTTGCCAATGGTGGAGGAGCAAGTGACACCGACACGATTGCAATCACTGTTGGCGCGCCGAGCTCTTCTTTTACGATATCCAAGACCACCCCAACCACCAATGTTACGGCTGCAGGATCTCCAATTAACTATACGGTCACTGTAACCAACAATGGAACTGGTAGTCTTACCGGAATCACAATTAGCGATAATGTGGTTCAAGGAGCGTCGTCAACGGCATTGACCCCCGGGGCTCCAGCTGGGGACGGTGGGGTTTCAGGTGTGATGGAAGCTGGCGAGATCTGGGTTTACACCATTTCGCATACAGTGACACAGGCACAAATGGATGATGGTGGCAATCTTGTTAACACAGCCACTTTTGATAGCGCTCAAACAACGCCACAATCTGCTTCAGCAACTACTACGATTACCACCAATCCTTCTTTGACACTTGTTAAATCGTCGAGCGCTTCGGGGTTCATAACTGACAATATCCTAGAGGCTCCAGCTGGAACGGTTGTGACCTACACCTACACTGTTACCAATAATGGCAATCAAACCATAGACAATGTCGAAATCGATGACAGTGGCCATACGGGCCTTGGTCCTTGGGTTGATCCAACCCATGCAGGTTCGGCCATTGATAACGGTTTGCCCGGCGGCTCAGCTGACACCAATGCAGATCCGACGATCTGGGGCGAACTTGGCCCCCAAGACGTGATCGTCTTTTCAACTACCTACACAATCACGCAAGCGGATATTGATGCCCAATGACCATGGAAAGAAAACGTAACATGGTCACTGAAGGCCAATTTGACCAAGCGCAAAAACCGCCCGGCTGGCGGCGAAGGTTTCTTTCTCCAAATGGACGAGGGAGCCCGGGAGAGACCCGATCGCGACATCGAACGCGAATGAGGTTTTACCGAAAAACAGCTCCAGCCGATGATTCAGGTGATTCATCGACAATTCGAAGAAACAGACCTGAAGCAGTCAGATACGAATTTAAAGGAATACGAAGATGAAAAAGCAAAACGAACTCAAGACCCACAAACTCACAATTGAAAACACAAAAAGCTCCAGGGGGGAGAAAATTATGACACGCATGATTATTCAAAATGGTATCACACGCTCATTGGGAGCGTCGCTGGTGGTATTGGCTTTGGTGGCCACACCAATCACGGTTGCTGATGCGGCAACGCCTTTCTCTATTGACAACACCGCTACTGTTAACGGTACGGACCCTGCTAGTAATCCGGTCACCGATGACTCACTTCCGGTCGAAGTTGATCTTGAGAATACCAATAATGTTCTGACGATCACCAAAAGCGTCGATTTTGCGGTCGCTACCAGCGATGATGCGGATAATGAAGGGGATGAGGGTGAAGACGTTGTTTATACCTACACGGTTACCAATGGCGGCAACACCACGCTAACAGGTGTAAGTATCAATGATACCCATGAAGGTACCGGAACTTTCACCGCGCCTGCTTTTGATAGCTGGACCACACAAGCTGGTTCACCAGCTGCTTCGGGTTCTTCGATCACTATGGCTCCGGGTGCAGTGGCTGTATTCACGACTACTTATACCATCACTGCTGCTGACATTAATACACTAGGCGGAACCAGCACGCTTAGCCTTGATAATGACGGAAATCTTGACAACTCGGCGCATGCGGAAGGCAGTTTTGGAGCAACTTTTGTCTCATCTGTTACACCGGGAACAGCGTCTGTTCCGCTTGATGCGGACGCATCTCTGGATGTTCTTAAGTTGGCATATGAAGGCACTCCAATACCAGGTGATATTGCAGGTTCAGGTCTTGGGTCGCTAACAGCTGCCGGAACCGAACGTCCAGAAGGTACGCTCATCACTTACGTTTATACCGTTACTAATAATGGTGATGTGCCGGTTACCACTGTTGGCCTAACAGATGCTCACGTGGCGCAGGGAACACTAGGAACTATTACTTATAACTCCCTTGCCAACACATCCGGTAACTCGGTTTACACAGCGGGTAATACTGTCGACATCCTGTATCCAGGTGACGTGGCTTACTTCACCGCAACCTACACCATCCTACAAGC
Organism: Nitratireductor sp.; assembly: GCA_017854535.1. GTDB lineage: Bacteria > Pseudomonadota > Alphaproteobacteria > Rhizobiales > Rhizobiaceae > Salaquimonas. The sequence continues at coordinate 1,469 of JAFMHL010000029.1, read as the reverse complement.
AGATATCGACGCACAATAACCGCGCCGGGAAAGGAAATATAAATGAGCAATTTATCGAATAAATCAAAGCTCACCTTTTTCGGGGTGAAGCGTCTAACAGGTGGAGTTGGCAGTCTGCCAGCTGCCACCAACTTAAATCAACAACCTGAAAGGGGCAGGGAAATGAACAACCAGAACTCGAGTATTTTTCGATCTTTGACACAGAGCCGTTTGGCTGTGTCATTCATCGCTTTGGGAACTGTATCGGGGATGGCGTCGCCGGCGTTTGCGACGATCAACAACACGGTTACCGTAACAGGTACGCCGCCTGTTGGTCCTAACATTACTGAAACAGCTGATGAAGAAGTATCTTTAGAAGCAGCTACACCTTCGCTTCTGGTTACGAAATCCGCCAATACGGCAGGTCCAGTCAATGACGGTGATATCATCACCTATACCTTCACGGCAGAAAACACAGGTAACCAGACGCTCACAGCTGTTTCCATGGCCGATCCTCATGATGCGGGTGCATCTGGTTCGCTATCGACCATCAGTTTTGCTGTTGCATCGTTGACTGATGTTGATTCAGGCGGCGGCACCAATGCCAACGGTGTTACCACGGGCGATTCTACCGATAACAGTCTGGACAGTGTTTGGGATACATTGGCACCGGGTGATACGATCACTTGGACAGCCACTTATACGGTCACCAATGCTGACTTTGTCAATGCTGTGGGCGGCGATGGTACAATCGACAATACCGCGACAGGTTCTGCTACTGCTCCAGTTGGTGTGGCTGACGCTATCACCGATGATAGTGATCCGGTTTCAATCCCTGTTACAGCAGTTGTTGCAACCCTTGCGGTCACGAAAATTGCGACACCTGATTCAGGTTATGGCGTGGGTGATACGATCACCTATAATTATGTTGTAACCAATACCGGTAACGTGCCGATGACCAATGTAGGCCTAGTGGATGATGTTACCGCAGGTTCGGGTTCTGATCCGGTTCCAACGCTTGAAACGCTAAATAACACCAGTGGCAATTCTGCGGACGACGGTCTGGATGAAGTGGTCAACACACTTGCGCCAGGCGATACCGCTGAGTTCGAGGGTACGTATGTCGTAACCCAGTCTGATGTGGATACACTTCAATAAGCTGCGGCTTGAACCGAAAAAGGTGAGGGCGGCTTAATGCAGCTTTGGCAAAAACAGAAGGGGACGGGCATGGCCCGCTGGAGACGTAAGTCTCCGGCGATGCTGTTGCTTGCTCTACTTTTGTCTTTTGCTCAGGTGCAATTCGCCCTTGCCGCAATTGTCAATGAAGTGACGGCTAATGGTACTTTTGATGGTAATGTTTACACAGCCACAGCAACCGAAAGTGTTGCAGTAGAGCCTGCGGCTCCTTCGTTGAATGTGCAGAAGATTGGTATATTGAATGATGATGTGTTGCCGACAGGTATCTCTGCGGGAGACACGATAAGTTATGA
>JAFMHL010000113.1 GCA_017854535.1 Nitratireductor sp. | reverse complement strand
TCCCCCACTCCATCGATCTGGCAAACGATCTGACTGAACTCGCGCTGCGATGCAGTGTAAGTCTCACCTTCTCGCTTTACCCAGTTCTGATAGGCAAGATAAAGGTTCTTTTTACCAATGGTAGCATTGGGGTCTGAGGGAGTAATCGTCAGTACCTGATCAGCAAATAGTCGAACATTGTCGGACTCTGATCGATAAGCCTTCTTCGCATCAAGTACCGCTTGAGGTTCATCAAGACCTTCCTTCTGCCAAAGCAGACAGCCTTCAATCATCCAGTTCAGAATGCCTGAACTTTCTTTCTCAAGCTTGCTACGGAGATGCTTATCGACGTTCTGACCAGTGAATTGCGCGTTGAACGGAATTGGAACGATTCGTCGCCAAATACCATGATCGATGCCGCGTATTTTTGGCAGATAATTAGTTTGAAGCATGAATTTGCATTGAGGCACAAATTCGAACGGCGCTCCATATAGTTGTCTTGCTGTGAGTTTATCTTGGCCTGTCAGTTGTTTCACCAAGGCTTCATTTAGCTTGTTGCTACGATCCCCCTCCGAAATGAATACAGACCTAGCCCCCCTTAGCCGTGCGATATCGGGAGAAGCTGATGCGCCCGAAGTATGCGACTGTTGCATCAGGCTTTCTGCCTGCATTGTCAGTGCATAGCTACCGAGAACCCCCTTAATCGTTTCGATAAGGGTGCCCTTTCCATTCGATCCTTGACCATAGAGCAAGAAAAACTTTTGTTCGCTCGTATCGCCAGTCAGGCAATATCCAAAAGCCTTCTGAACGTATTTTTCTAAACCCGCATCATTCTGAAAAATCTCCGAAAGAAATCTTTCAAATTGCGGACAATCGGCGTTCGGATTATACTGGACATGAACCATGTGCGTAATAAAATCATTTGGATCATGTGGCTTGAGTATTTCGTTCCTTAGATCAAACGTTCCGTTTTCGCAGTTTACTAGGTATGGATTGAGGTCTAGTTTTTCAGATGACTCGCTCATGTAAGGCTTTGCTTCTTCCAACATACCATTAAGCCTAGAAGTCGAGCCAGAAGTCTTTCCCCATTTATTGAGTTCGGAATTATTACCCGCCGCTGCGGTAATCCCGTTTGCTGTTGCATGTGCAAAAATACGGATTTTGTTTTGTTTGTCATCTTCCCAGCATTTTCCATTCCATACATGCCAACTTTTTGAATCGACATTGTAGAAGCACTTATCTGAATGTCTTTTGCGAAATAGCTTGCCGTTACCTGCATCGGTATACGATTCGGGTATAGCGTTGTTTTGTTCTGGATTTATATGGGTTGGTGACATTGAAGGTGGATAGGCAACAGAAATAGTAACACCCAACAGTTCCATGATTTTATTGGCAGCCTTTTCGTCGATGAGGTTCTGCAACTCTGGCCATCCAGTGAATGGCAAACCTTCCTCTTTACGCTGCCTCGTAGTCTTAATATTTGCCACACGATCTTTCTGCTCATTGTCACCTGTAGCCCAGCAAACGCTTTCAATTAGATGTTCAATTTGAGCATCAGTCCAATCGGCCCGCATCAAACCACCGCAAAGTGCTAGTGAAATATGGTGACGCGCTCCATACTGCCAGTGTTCGGCGATGATGCATGCTGCAGCCAATTTTTTGGTGGCCTCAATCAATTCGCCAGCATCAACCGTCGCTGGCTCGTCAGATTTTACAAACTCAATCTTTTCACCTGATTCATGCGTCGATTCAGGAAAAACAGTATACATTCCCCCAGAGCGATACTCGAGGATCATGCCCATCGTCCCAAATTTGAATTGGCGTGTCTTTCCTGGAGGGCTGCCCCGATATATCCAATGAGAATTTGGTTTACCCTTGCGACCGAAGATCATGTCTGTCGGCGGCAGAAATCTAGAACCCAACTTAATCGCTAATGGATGATCCAAGTCTATATCGACGATATCATTGCCTTTAGAGCCGAGCAGCACCCCTATGTTGTGGTTGGGATTTTCCTGAAACCATTTAATCGGTTTCGGTTTGTTTGGCCAATCTTGCAGTAAGGGTTTCTTTGATTGAAATGTTACTGGGACAAATTTGAAGTCTTTAAATTTCGGATTACTATAGATAGTCATAATGTATAACTCCATTATGCCAGTCATTTGAAATGACCAGCTGGTTAAAAATTAGCCAAAAATGGGTTCACAAGAGAAGTACATCGATAATTGATAATACTTCGGAGGCAAATAGGCCTCATATATTCATAATAAAAAAGTTTTGGCCCGATGAGCAAAATCGCCCATCGACACATATATATATAGTGTCAAAATTATAGATTTCAAGAGGATTATAGTCTTTTTGAAGATAGCAGAGTAACTTTAACTAATTGATAAATATATTGAATTAATTCAGTCACCAAAGGTCGACGAGAGGTTAGAAACTCGAAAACTACTAAAATTCAAAGTCAGCAACAATTGGGTTATGATCACTTAAATCACTTGTATCAATCACCTCGATCTTTTTAAGACCATCATACAATTTTCTGGTGGCAAACATGTGATCAAGTTCCCATGGAAATTTACTGAATGAGTGACGATAAGTTTGTATTGGATCGCTGTGAAACTTTCTCATGCAATCATGGAACCCCATATCCAGAATAGCATCGAAGAAGTCATTTGTTGGATAGGTATCTTTCAATGCGAATTTTGTACCTGGACGTTGCGCTGAATGTATTCGCGATGAAGCGGAACTGGAAAAGCAACAGCAAACAATTATTCTGGAATCGCATTTTCTATTTGGCGA
>JAFMHL010000058.1 GCA_017854535.1 Nitratireductor sp. | reverse complement strand
TATCTCAATAAGTATAGAAGAATTAAATCTTCCAACATTATTTCCAATGATGGTGCGGCAATAAAAAAGAGAGCCGGTCTAAGACCGACTCTCTTCGCTCTCACCGATTAAGGAGAGATCAGAGTTGTTGTTCACGAGCGTCGATACGGCATTGAAGCCAGTGCAGTATTTCATCCTCAATCCATCCCACGCGGTTGACGCCCAGCTGTACCCTTTTGGGGAATTGGCCTGCGGCTTCCAGACGGGCAATGTGTTGAGGTGAATAAAGTACCATTTCCTTTACCTGACATTTTGACAACAGTTTCATCACGAATACTCCTCATGTTTAGGAGCATCGCGATGCCCCGGGGGTTAAGCCCTAGGGACAAGTGAAAATAACAGAAAATTTTTGAATTGTGAATTGTATTAAGTATAGTCAGGAAAATTTTAGAAACACTGATGACTTACGGCCCTTAGCCGACCTTTATGCTATTGATGGAGCAACCTTTCGCCTCCCCAGACCGGACATTCGTGCAAGCCGCTTAATTTTGGTGACAGCTTCTCTAACCTTTGGATTGATTTCCAATAGTGACATTTCGGCTATTAATTGCCGTTCGTCTAAGCACCAAGAATTGCCATTATGAGAAGAACGTAGACACATTTGTTAAAAGGACACTCCTTTCAAGGAGAGCGGACCTGGGATCAATGGCATCGACCGCACTTCGGACCTGATGGCCGGGTCTTGCGATCGTCAATACAAAACACCTGGAAGCCAATTGGCAATGCCGGGGATCATCCAGATGATGAACATTCCCAAAACCTGCAAGCCAATAAATGGCGTGACGCCTGCATAAATCTGACCGGTTGTGATTTCCTTGGGCGCAGCACCCCGCAAGTAGAATAATGAAAATCCAAAGGGCGGTGTCAGAAACGATGTCTGCAGATTGATAGCAATGAGGATGGCAAGCCAATACGGATCATGCCCCATCAAGATGAGAACAGGTGTAATTAGTGGCAAAAGAATTACAGTGATCTCGACAAAATCGAGAAAGAAGCCAAGAACGAAAATCAGCGCCATGCAGAATAGAAGCGCGCCTTGAGGCCCACCGGGCATAAGTTTCAAAAACTCGGCAATACGCTCTTCACCACCCAGCCCCACGAACACCAATGAAAAAATGCTTGCTGTAACAATAGTTGCAAAAATCATTGATGTGACGGTCATAGTCTGCGTCATTGCCGGTAAAAGAATGCCTGTTCGCCAAGCACGCGCCAAAGATACAATGATCGCTGCAACCGAGATGATCGCCAATAGAGTGTAAGTGCCGCCTAAAACGAAATCACCTGCCGTAAGATCATTACGTTGAAATCGTACAGGCGCTATGCCCGCTGCGATTCCAAGCAGAAACAAAGCTGCAGCACCAATCAATATGAGCCTGACTGGCCCGCCACTGCGATGCCCAGCCATCAGCAATGCACCGATAGCGCCGACAGACGCTGCTTCTGTCGGTGTGGCAATCCCGCCAAGAATTGCTCCGAGTACAGCAATAATTAGCAAGATTGGAGGGACGACCGTCGTAAAGATCTTCTCCCGGGATGGTTTTTCTCCCAGATCACTGGCTGCTGGTGCATCGCCCGGGATGAGCCAAGCGCGAACCAGAATATAAATCATGTAGAGCGAGACAAGCATGAAGCCTGGAAGCAAAGCACCGGCAAAAACCTGACCAACCGAAATGGTTTCAATATTGAACTTGCCTTCAGCATATTGTGCTTGCTGATAAGCGTTCGACATCACATCCGACAAGATGATGAGAAGCGTCGATGGCGGAATGATCTGGCCCAAAGTGCCAGACGTACAAACAATGCCGGAAGCGAATTTGGGATTGTAACCGCTGCGCAACATAGTTGGCAGCGCAATAAGGCCCATGGCAATAACGGTCGCGCCGACAATGCCGGTTGAAGCTGCCAACATGGCACCGACGATTACAACCGAAAGCCCCAGGCCACCGCGTAAGCCCCCAAATAACTGCGCCATGGTTTCAAGCAGATCTTCAGCAATTCGGCTTTTTTCAAGCACAACCCCCATGAACACAAAAAGCGGAATGGCGATCAATACAGTATTAGTAAGAACACCAAATACCCGTTGCCCAAGCGCACCCAATAAGCTGATATCCATCGTACCTGTGAGCCAGCCTAGAAACGCAAAAATAATAGCAACGCCTGAAATACTGAATGAAACCGGGAAGCCAAGAAGGATACAGCCGATCAAAGCTGCAAACATCAAAAGATCAAGAGGAAGGCTCATTGCGCATCTCCCTGCTTGATCTCACGGCGGCGCAACATACTAGCCAACAAACAAGAGATTGATTGAATGATGAGCAGCGCACAAAATGCGGGTATAAGCGATTTGAGGAGGAAGGAGGCTGGAATACCGCCCACGGAAATCGGGCCTTCAAGAATTTTCCAGGCATTGGCCACCGACGGCCAGGACCAGTAAGCAAGCACTAGCATGGACGGGATTAGCAAAACCAGATGTCCAAAAATATCGATTGCCGAGCGGCGCAGCGGACTAGATTTTGCATAGAAGATATCGACCCGCACATGTTGGTCCATCAACAGCGTAAAGCCTGCACCGAGCATAAAGAGTGTGGAATGGAGATAAAGAACGCTTTCATTTACCGCAACGCTGCTAAAACCAAACACATAACGGAAGAGAACAATGGCAAACTGGATCAGAACCATGAGCAACGCAGCCCATCGAACAACTTTCCCGACATTGCGGTTAACCGCGTCCAGCGCATCTATCAATTTCTGCATAATCCCCTCCCAAGGAAAATGACCGGCAGCAAGATCACTGCCGGTCAAATTTGCACTTAGTAAGACAAGGCTTTCGCACGAGCATTCATTTGACCGTTGTCTGCGTAAACCATGTAACGACCTACTGAATCGCGGTAGGAAACAAAGCTCTCAGCGATACGCTTGACAAGTTCATCGTCGTCTCCACGCAGATCAGAAATAACTTCCTCACCAGCTTTACCCATGGCAACTACAATGTCTTCAGGGAGTTCCCTAACCATGACGCCCTCGTCAGCAACCATTTTTTGTAAAGCTAAAGCGCTCTTGGTTGTGTATTCGGTCCAAACCGTATTGTAGAGGCTCTCGCAGGCTAGACTAACAGCGGCTTTAAGATCATCCGGCAAATCGCCATATGCTTTTGCGTTAACTGCACACTCTTCAGCAGAAGACGGTTCACCAACCCCAGGCCAATAATAGTTTTTCGCAACCTGATGGAAGCCCAATGCGCTATCTGTCCATGGTCCAATAAACTCACCGGCATCCAGAGCGCCAGACTGAAGGGCCTGGAACATATCACGCCCACCCATCGCCTGAACTGCCATCCCGAGTTTGGAACACATTTCAGAAGCAAGGCCTGTAGTACGGAATTTAAGACCCTTGAGGTCTTCCACTGATTTTAGTTCATTTTTAAACCAACCCTGCCATTGCGGGCCAGAGTTTCCGCAAAGAAACGGCTTCAAGCCAAAGCGGCCGTACATTTCGTCATAGAGTGCTTGTCCACCTCCATGGGTCAGCCAGCCGACCTGTTCGTCTGCACGCAAGCCAAATGGTTGGGATCCAAACATCAAGATGCCTTTGGACTTGGAACCCCAATAAGCTGGCACAGCGTGATACAGTTCAGCAGTTCCTTCAGACACAGCATCGAACACGCCGCGACCAGGAACCAATTCACCAGCGGCAAAAAGTTTCACTTCGATACGACCACCGGAAAGTGCGGTTATGCGGTCTGCCAGCATTTGGGCTGCAACGCCAGGACCCGGCAGATTTTTCGGCCATGCGGTAACCATTTTCCATTGGCGAATGTCCTGGGCAATTGCCGGTTTGGCTAGCCCAACTGTTGACACTGCTGCAGCTCCTGCAAGTCCACTTGTGATAAATTGACGACGTTTCATTTTAGTACTCCTCCTGTTTAAAAGTCTCAGTCAAGAATGGCGGGCAAGTTCAGCCCGTGCTCGCGTGCGCAATCCAGCGCAATTTCGTATCCAGCATCAGCATGGCGCCAGACGCCGGAAGCCGGGTCGTTCCAAAGAACGCGTTCAATCCGTTTTGCTGCGGCTTCTGTGCCGTCAGCACAGATCACCACCCCGGAATGCTGGGAAAAGCCCATGCCTACACCGCCGCCATGATGGATAGAAACCCATGTGGCTCCTGAGGCGGTGTTCACCAATGCATTGAGTAATGGCCAATCAGATACCGCGTCAGAGCCATCTTTCATGGCTTCGGTTTCACGGTTGGGCGAAGCGACTGAGCCTGAATCCAGATGATCACGGCCAATGACAACGGGCGCTTTGAGTTCTCCCGATGCGACCATTTCATTGAAGGCCAAACCAGCCCTATGGCGATCACCCAAGCCAATCCAGCAAATGCGCGCGGGAAGACCTTGAAAGGCAATACGGTCACGGGCCATATCCAGCCAGTTGTGTAAGTGCTCATTGTCCGGGAACAATTCCTTCATCTTGGCATCGGTCTTGTAGATATCTTCGGGATCACCGGACAAAGCGCACCAGCGGAACGGACCTATGCCGCGGCAAAACAGTGGACGGATATAGGCGGGAACAAAGCCCGGAAAGGCAAAGGCGTTTTCCAATCCTTCATCTTTGGCGACCTGACGAATATTGTTCCCATAATCGAGCGTGGGAACGCCTGCGTTCCAGAAATCCACCATCGCTTTGACATGGATTTTCATGCTGGCACGAGACGCCTTTTCTACCGCCTTGGGATCGCTTTCACGTTTCTCGCGCCACTCGGCCATGGTCCAGCCCTGGGGCAAATAACCGTTGATCGGATCATGAGCGCTGGTCTGATCGGTTACAATGTCCGGACGAACGCCGCGCTTGAACAGTTCTGGAAAGACATCAGCTGCATTGCCCAAGAGCGCAACAGACTTGGCTTCACCTGCTTTCGTCCATCTGTCAATTATTGCCAGTGCTTCGTCGAGACTGTCGGTTTTTTCGTCCACATAGCGGGTACGCAGCCGGAAATCGATGCTTTCGGGATTGCACTCGACAGCAAGGCAACAAGCCCCTGCCATTACAGCAGCCAATGGCTGAGCGCCGCCCATACCGCCAAGTCCGCCGGTTAAAATCCACTTACCTTTCAGGTCACCATTATAATGCTGGCGACCTGCTTCAGCGAAAGTTTCAAACGTACCTTGAACAATGCCCTGTGTACCGATGTATATCCATGAACCTGCAGTCATCTGGCCATACATGGCCAGGCCTTTCTTATCGAGCTCATTGAAGTGATCCCAATTGGCCCAGTGTGGCACCAAATTAGAGTTGGCAATCAGGACACGCGGCGCATCAACATGGGTTTTGACTACAGCAACAGGTTTGCCAGATTGCACTACCAGTGTTTCGTCCTCATTGAGTTTCTTCAATGTGGCTACAATCGTATCAAAATCTTTCCAGGTGCGCGCTGCCCGTCCAATACCACCATAAACAACCAACTCATGGGGATTTTCCGCCACATCCGGATGAAGATTGTTCATCAACATCCGCATCGGCGCTTCGGTCATCCAGCTTTTGCAGGTGATTTCCGGTCCGGTTGGCGGATAAATATCGCGCTGATTATGTCGCGGATTGATTGGTTTGTTCATAATGTTCCTCCCATGGAATTTTCAGTCGGAAGTGTGCGATTTGGCAGATTGCTGTTTGAAATAGCTTCAAGAATTGTTTTGAGATGCAGCCGAAGATACTCGGCTTTCTCCTCGTCATATTCGAAGGGCAAAGTCTCAGTTTTCAAATGCGTGGATTGTGCGAGTTCCATCTGGATGGCATGAAAGCCATCTTCAGTCCGCCCATAATGGCGCGTTGTCCAACCACCCTTGAAACGGCCATTCAAAACTGATGAATACCCATCGGCCTTCTTGCAAAGTTGAACGGCAACTTGTTCAATTTCCGGGGCACAGGTCGCGCCGTTATTGGTGCCTATATTGAAATCAGGCAAAGTGCCTTCAAACAGGAATGGGATGTTGGAGCGGATTGAATGGCAATCATAAAGGATCACATACCCATGGGCGGCTCGAACCCGTTCCATTTCTGCTACAAGCGCCGAATGATAAGGGGCATGAAAATTCTTGCGCCTTTCTTCAATCTCTAAATCTGATGGCTCATTGATCCAAAGCGGTTCACCATCAAAATCGGTCAATGGAACCAGACCTGTCGTGTTTTGCCCCGGATAGAGACTTGCACCGGAGGGATCGCGATTGGCATCAATCACATAACGATGAAACATCGCCCGCACGGTTGTCGCCTGCGGCACAAGGCCATCGTAGAGTTTTTCAATATGCCAATCGGTATCAGAAAGCGTTTTTCCAAGGGGTGTCAGACGCTCAAAAATTTCCTTTGGAACATAGGTTCCTGTGTGTGGAAGTCCCAAAACGAGCGGGCTATCGCCTTGATAAATCTCGACTGGCATCATAGCGCAACCTCGTCAATTGAGGCTGGTAGACCAGCCGCATTGGAGATGCTTCCAGCCCTGACCATTTTCGCCATACTCTCGATGTCACCGGCTAGGAAACGGTCTTGCTTGATCGCCGGAACCGATTTTCGGATACAATCCAGTGCCTCTTGCAAAGCAGGACTTGTCTGAAGAGGCTCCCGGAATTCTACACCCTGTGCGGCGCACAAAAATTCCACGCCGATGATTGCATTCAAATTGGCATTCATCCGTAGCAGTCGCCTCGCTCCATGGGCAGCCATGGAAACATGGTCTTCCTGATTAGCGGAAGTTGGCGTTGAATCCGTTGAGCAAGGATTGGCGAGATGTTTGTTCTCGCTCATCAAAGCAGCGGTGGTGACTTCGGCAATCATCAGACCGGAGTTGAGTCCCGGTTCCGGTGTCAGAAAGGGTGGCAAGTCATGGGACAAAGTCGGATCGACCATCAGCGCCACACGACGTTGAGCAATTGACCCGATCTCGGCTACTGCAAGCGCAATCTGATCGGCTGCAAAAGCCACAGGCTCCGCATGAAAATTACCGCCGGAAACAATTTGTCCGGTTTCGACCAGCACCAGTGGATTGTCAGAAACAGCATTGGCCTCAATTTCCAGAGTGCGCCCTGCAAAGTCGAGAAGGTCAAGCGCTGCGCCGGTGACCTGCGGTTGGCAACGAATGCAATACGGATCCTGTACGCGCGTATCACCATCGCGGTGACTTTCGCGAATTTCCGAACCCTCCATCAAGCCGCGCATGGCGCGGGCAACACGGATTTGCCCCTGATGGCCACGCAAGGTATGGATTTCATCAATCAGCGGCGCTGTTGAGCCCATGATTGCATCGGTCGATAGGGAAGCGGAAACCACACACTCAAGTGCATTACGTTTTGCTTCAAACAATCCTACGAGAGCGCAGGCGGTAGAAAATTGTGTGCCATTGATTAGACCAAGTCCTTCTTTTGGCCCTAATGTCAAAGGCTCAAGACCGGCATTTAGCAATGCATCGGCAGAAGACAGGCGCGCACCTTCATAGAATGCCTCGCCTTCCCCAATCATTGCCGCAGCCATATGAGCCAAAGGCGCAAGATCGCCGGAAGCCCCAACGGACCCTTGCACCGGAACGACTGGTGTCACGCCATTTTCCAGCATGGCTTCAATTTGCCTGATCGTCGAAACCGAAACGCCTGACGCGCCTCGACCCAGCGACAACAATTTCAATACCATCATCAGGCGGGTCGTTGCGATATCGAGCGCCTCGCCTACGCCGCAACAATGGGACAAGATCAAATTGCGCTGAAGCGTTGTAGTATCCGAAGATTTTATTTTGATGCTGGCCAGTTTACCAAACCCGGTATTGACGCCGTAAACAGCTTCATCACCTGCGGCAGCTTTTGCCACCAGTTCAGCCGCTTTTTCAATTCCCGCAAACGCGTTATCTGCAAGTCTTGCAGATAACTGCCCGCGCCAGATTTGCTCCAGTTGGGATAAAGTTACTGAGCCGGGTGTAAGAGTGATCATGTCATCGCTCCTGCTAATATCCGCTTGTACAGCGGATTAAAGCCAATACGATAAGAAAGCTCAGCGGGCGTTTCCACATCCCAGATCACCAGATCAGCACGTAACCCGGCAGAAATTGTTCCACGATCTTTCAGGCCCAGCGCCTTGGCGCCATTAAGCGTTACCCCGTTCAATGCTTCTTCTGGGGTCATGCGAAAAAGCGTGCAAGCCATGTTCATGGTCAAAAGCAAAGAAGTAATTGGCGAAGAACCGGGATTGCAATCGGTCGCAAGCGCCATCGGCACTTTGTGTTTTCTGAATGCTTCAATGGGCGGGAGTTGCGTTTCACGCAGGGTATAAAAAGCGCCTGGAAGAATTACTGCTACAGAACCGGATATTGCCAAGGCTAGGGCATCTCCGTCATTGGCATGTTCCAAATGATCAGCAGAAAGCGCGCCAAATTCCGCAGCCAATTGTGCTCCACCTAGATTGGAAAGCTGTTCAGCGTGAAGTTTGATCGGCAAGCCAAGTGACTCGGCTTTTTCAAAAACCTTGCGAATTTGCTTTGGCTGGAAAGCGATGCCTTCACAAAACCCGTCCACGGCATCAACCAGACCTTCCTTGTGTGCCATTATCAAAGCGGGCAAGCACACCTCATCGATGTAAGCATCTGACTGATTTTTGTATTCCGCTGGAACCGCGTGGGCGCCAAGAAAACTGGTTCGTATTGTGATTTTCCTTTGCACAGCAATGGAACGCGCCACGCGCAGCATCTTCAATTCGGTATCAATGTCGAGGCCGTAGCCGGATTTGATCTCCAGGGTAGTCACACCTTCTGCAATCAAAGCATCTACCCGCTTGAGCGCATCTTTGAGCAAAACTGTTTCATTAGCCTTGCGAGTGGCTGTGACGGTGGAGACAATGCCGCCTCCTGCCCGTGCGACTTCTTCATAACTCGCTCCATTCAAGCGCATCTCGAACTCATTGGCACGATTTCCACCGAAAACGATATGCGTGTGGCAGTCCACCAGACCCGGTGTGATCAAGCGGCCTTCACAATCTACGCTATCGCCTGCCTTTGCTTCTTGGGGAATATCGTTTTGGCTGCCGACCCACTGAATGGTCTCGCCTTCAATCCACACAGCACCATTGTAGACCAACCCATAGGGCGATCCGTTTTGCATGGTTGCTATTGTGGCATTTGTCAGAAGCATAAATTTACCATTGTTATGTCTGCGTTAATTGTTTATATGTCTATACATAATAATGAGTCAAGAAAAACTTTCAGGATTATTAACATGGCAGTCATTTGGGCAGAAAAGGCGCTTTTGGGCGATGGATGGGCAGAAAATGTCAGGGTTGAGAGCGCCGAAGTCGGTCTGATCAAATCGGTTCTTCCCAATCAAAAACCAGACGGAGAACGCGTTGGTGTGCTATTACCAGCACCTGTAAATGTACACAGCCACTCATTCCAAAGGGCAATGGCTGGTCTTACAGAACGCAAGGGGCTTGATCCAAAAGACTCATTTTGGACTTGGCGGCAATTGATGTTCCGTTTTCTCGATCGTCTTACACCAGACCATATTGAGGGCATTGCCGCCTTCGTTCAGATGGAAATGCTGGAGGCTGGCTATACCACAAATGTAGAGTTCCACTATCTGCACCACCAACCAGGCGGAGTGCCCTATTCCAATCTGGCAGAAATGTCCGAGCGAATCTGTGCAGCAGCCTCACTGACTGGGATAGGCCTGACCCTATTGCCTGTTCATTATCAGTTTGGGGGGTGTGACAAGCGCCCGCTCACGGCCGGACAAATTCGCTTTGGGAATGACTTTGAAAGATTTGTTGCGCTACATGAAAAAGTAGGAGAAGCCATTTTAGCTCTTCCAAAAGATGCACGATTGGGTCTCGCCCCGCACAGCATGCGGGCAGTTGCGCCAGAAGATTTGAACAAAGCCTATCAGTTGGCAGGCAATGGTCCCATTCACATGCATCTGGCAGAACAAATCGCCGAAGTCGATGAAGTGGTTGCCCATCATGGCGCTAGGCCGGTCGAATGGTTTCTTGATAATTGTAATGCAAATGCAAAATGGTGCCTAATTCACTGTACCCAGATGGAACCCCACGAAACTGAGGGCCTTGCAATATCAGGTGCTATTGCTGGCCTTTGCCCCATAACCGAGTCGAGCCTTGGGGACGGCATATTCGATGGCAATCGATGGCTTGATGTTGGCGGCAAAATCGCCATTGGCTCCGATTCGAATATCCGCATATCGCTCAGCGAAGAGTTACGCACACTCGACTATTCCCAACGTCTGCGCGACCATTCCCGCGCCGCCCTTGCAACACAAAGTCAATCCACTGGACGACGTCTTTTCGAAGCAACCAACCAAGGCGGGGCAATTGCAGCTGGCAGAAACTGTGGAAAAATTGCGGAAGGACATTATGCGGACTTGATGGCACTGGATGCAGACAGTGTGCACCTGGCTGGCAAGACTGGGGACACCATTCTTGATTCCTATATTTTTGCAGGTGATGATAAATTGATAACAGATGTGTGGTCAGCGGGCCGTCACATGGTTATGAATGGCATTCATAAGAATCATGAAGAAATCACTTCCCGCTTCAAATCGATCATGCGGGAGCTTGGAGACGCAATTTGAGCGATCTATCGTTCAGAAATTGGCAATCGGTTCAGGACGAAGTCTTGAGACGAATTAATTCACGCTTGTGGAAGCCAGGCGATTTAATTCCAAACGAAGCGGAGCTCGCGACAGAGTTCGGCTGCGCAAGGGCAACCGTTAACCGCGCCCTGCAAAACCTTGCCGATTCTGGATTACTCGACAGACGCAGAAAAGCCGGCACAAGGGTAACGCTGCATCCGATCCGGAAGGCCACTCTGGACATCCCCGTCATTCGCCGCGAAATTGAAGGCAAGGGACATACCTATCTTTACTCCTTGATCAGCTCACAAACCGTCATCCCACCTCAAGGCATTATAGGGCGCATGCAACTCAAGCCCGATGATAGATTGCTGCATCTGGTTTGTGTTCACATGGCAGACGGCAAACCTTATGTCTTTGAAAATCGCTGGATCAATCCACGGGTAGTGCCTGAGGTGTCTGGTGTGAGATTCATTGATCAAAGTCCCAACGAATGGTTGGTAGAGAACATTCCATTCAGTTCAGGCGACATTACCTTTTCCGCATTGAGCGCGACAAAATTCGAATCCGGTATCCTAGCCTGTAAGGAAAGTGAAGGTCTTTTCGTCATTGATCGGAGTACATGGCGTGGCGGAGAAGCTATTACATCAGTGCGTTTGATCTTTGCGCCTGGTTATCAAATGCATACTGATATTTGATATCACTACCTTCTCAACTAAATCTATGGTCGACAGTTTCATAATGGAGCTTATGCGACCGTGCCAAAATCAATTGGCCTCATCATGGTAAGTTCGGCCCTTAGCAGACCTTCGACCGCCGCTCGCGCCTGACCAGAAAGCTGACCTTCATCGCAGCGCAAAATAAGTTTGACGTGAATGGCCGCTCAGCGGACAAAATGACTAGGCCAGGAAATCAGAAATAGAATCTTTGCGGCACATTTT
>JAFMHL010000057.1 GCA_017854535.1 Nitratireductor sp. | reverse complement strand
TCTCAATAGCCATGATGATGTTTCCTTTCTTTTCATCACTATGGCCTCAAACACAAAATTACTGACAGTGCCCAGAAATCAGTTTTTGATCTTGCAACACCCAACCTTCCTTCAGGAACTCTTTAACTTCACTGCGCAAAACATCTGCGGCATGTCCCAATCCTGAAACTTTGCCTGACCGGCTTTCAAAAGGGCGTAGCATGATGTTACCAACTGCAGTCATTGGCATTGGATGATCAAGAGGAAGGATTGGCATGTTTTACTCCAAATGCGTCTAATCCTAAGTAGGCTATCATAGAAATAGAACGGGATGTTATTTCTACAGCTGACAAAATTACAATGAAGCTCTTTGCTTTAATCGGCGATACGCCTTTAAAGGGAAGTCAAACAAGGAATCTCGGATGAGATCACCTATAAATAGAGGTGCGGTCGCTTCAGTTGATCGCGTGAGAAAGGTACAAGACATGAAATGCGCACATTTGACTGCCCACGGCGCGCCGCCCGAAGTAGTGAAAATCCTCGATGTGGTCGAACCGGTCGCAGGACACGGACAGGCGTTGGTAAAGATGATAGCCTGTGGAATTAATCCGGCTGATCTGCTGGGGTTTGAAGGCCGTTATCCTGGGCCCGGCCCGTTCCCTGCACCTTGCGGGATCGAAGGCGCTGGTGTGGTTGAAAGCGTGGGAGCGGGCTCCGTCCTTTCGGTCGGCGATCACGTCATTTCACTGTCGCGCGCGAACTGGGCTGAGAAGGTGCTTGCAGCTGACGAAATGTTTATCCGGATCTCAAAAACTCTGGGCTGGCGCGATGCTGCCCAGTTGAAAATCAATCCGCCTACGGCAAAGAAAATGCTAGCGGACTATGTCGAATTGAAGCCGGGCGACTGGGTGGCGCAGAACGCTGCGAACTCCGCCGTCGGGTTGCATGTGATCCGCTTCGCTAAGGATCTTGGCGTCAAAACTGTTAATTTCGTTCGGCGTACAGAGCTAATTCAGCCTTTGAAGGATCATGGTGCCGATCTGGTGTTGGTGGCGGGCAACGATCAGGCAGCCCAGATGCGAGCGGAAATTGGCGCGGAAGCTCATGTGCCGCTTGGGCTGGACGCCTGCGGCGGGGCGCCGACACGCTGGATGGCAGACGGTCTTTCCGACGGGGGAACCGTGGTGAACTACGGTTATCTGTCCGGCGCGCCGTGCGAAGTTGAAAGTGGCGATTTGATTGTTCATGGCAAGACCTTGACCGGATTCTGGTTGGCGGGATGGATGGGGTCGGCTAGCCGCACCGCGAAAGAAGAACTGTTCGCCGAGATGTCCGCTGCATTCGAGACCGGTAAGTTGGTCAGCCCGGTGGAGGCGACGTATGGCTTTGATCAGTTAGGAGACGCGCTTGCCCACGCATGGCGGGGCGGGCGCTCCGGTAAAATCCTGCTGACCCCGAATGGTACGATTTGAAGATCCTCGCCGTTAACGTTGACAGCTTTTCCACCAAAACTGCGGTCGAGGCGCCGTCAAGCTTATGCGAGTCAGTATCTGCTTTGCAAACATTGCTGTGATCAGTTGCTATAGAGCTGCAACCACTCAACCATTTCAGCAGTTTTATTATTCTTGAAGTATTGTTTGCAACTCAGATGCCGCTGTTTATTGTGGTCATCGCAAAGATTATGGAAGTTTCTTCACCGGTGCTTTATCAGATCGTACGGGAGGGTGATGATTCCAAGGGCCCAATAACAAGTATGATGCGGGAGATAAAAGACTGTAACGGAAATTTTGTTTTGCCGCATTGATGGCAGTGTATTATTATGAAAAAATTGGTGAATAACGCTACGTTGAATACTGCCAATGAGATGGAAACGCGGATCAAATTCTACTGAAAACGAACACGTCGATACCTAAATTTGATCATGCTGCATTGTCATGCTCAATAATGACATTCAGTAATGCTTTCCCATAGCGTTTCAGTTTTGCTTCGCCAATACCGCTGATATCAAGCATGGCTTCCAGCGAGCCGGGTTTATGTTGGGCGAGCTCGGTTAGAGTTTTGTCGTGGAAGATAACATAGGCGGGGACTTTTTGGGCTTTAGCTAGTGCGCTGCGGGCTGCCTTGAGATTTTCATAAAGTGCTTTGTCAGCTCCACTTGTAAGGGGTGAAGCAGGTTTTTGGGCGCTACGTTTAAAACTCTTCGTGGCCGCCGATTTCACATGGTGGCGCATGAAAAGTGAAGATTTATTTTTTATAAACGCGCGGCCCTTGGCAGTTATTTGAAGCCCTCCATGCCCTTTCGCGTCAGGAATGAGCAAATTGCTGGCAACGAGCTGACGGAAGATATTCTGCCACTCAGGCTTACTTAAGTCTTTCCCAATGCCATAAGTAGAAACCTGATTATGACCGAACTTGCTGATACGCTCATTATCCACACCCAGCAAAACATCAGTGAGATAACCAACACCAAAACGCTCGTCAGTGCGATAGGCGCAAGAAATAGCCTTTTGTGCTGGCACAGACGCATCGAAGGTTTCTGGTGGTTGTTCACACGTATCACAATAACCACATGGCTCGCAGGCATCATCAAAGTAGTTGAGTAGCACCTGGCGGCGACAAGTGGCGGTTTCGCACAGGCCTAATAAAGCGCCGAGCTTTTGGTGCTGGATGCGTTTTTGTTCATCTGGTGCATCAGAAGTTTCTATCCACTGACGCTGCATGGCTGCATCTTCCATTCCGTAGACCATAAACGCGTTTGAAGGCAGTCCATCACGGCCAGCACGTCCTGTTTCCTGATAATAAGCTTCGATATTTTTAGGGATATTCATGTGAACCACAAAGCGAACATCTGGTTTATCTATGCCCATGCCAAAGGCAATGGTGGCGACCATTATGATCTGTTCGTCTTGTAAAAACTGGCGCTGATTTTCTGCACGTATCTCAGATGACAAACCTGCGTGATAGGGTCGTGCATTCACTCCCTGTTCGCGTAACCAAGCCGCCATTTCATCGACCTTCTTACGCGAGATGCAATAGATAATGCCGCTATCGCTTGGATGCTTTTCTTGAATGAACTTCCAAACCTGTTGCTTGGGAGAGTTACGAAGCGCGATTGTGTAATGAATATTGGGCCGATCAAATCCGCTAACGAAGGTGCGACCATTATTGAGTGCAAGCCGCTCGACAATATCCTTTCGGGTCGGCGCGTCTGCTGTTGCGGTCAGTGCGATACGCGGCACATCAGGAAAGCGCTCAGCTAGCAAAGATAGTGCTACATAATCAGGGCGGAAGTCATGCCCCCATTGTGAAACACAGTGGGCTTCGTCAATTGCGAAGAGTGCTAGATTACACTGATCGAGCAGGTTCAGAAACTCGGGCATCATAAGTCGCTCTGGCGCGACATATAACATATCCAACTCACCACTCAGGATTTGCTGGGTAGCACTAGAGACCTCTGCTGCACTCATTGAAGAGTTGATTGCAGCGGCCTTGATGTTCATTTGCTCTAGCGCTGTAATCTGGTCTTGCATAAGCGCGATTAATGGCGACACCACAATAGCCACACCATCACGGCACATTGCAGGAATTTGAAAGCAAAGAGACTTCCCGCCGCCAGTAGGCATCAGAACAAAAGCGTCCCCGCCGCCAATTACATGATCGATGATTTCAGACTGCGATCCCCGAAAGGCATCGTAGCCGTAAAAATCATGTAGGATTGAAAGTGGTTTATTTTGAGTCACTATTCATCACGCTAGTTTGCCAATTCATAATCAACAGTTAAAGAGCATGTCCTACAACGGTATTTAGCCGTCGATTAAATTCGGACGCATTAAGTGGCAATTCACCATCAGCTATTCTAGCTTGGTCAAGTAGCAGGTGAGCGACATCCTGAAGAAGTTCATCAGCAGATGCTTTTTCAGCTTTTGCACGTTCTGCCAGTTTCTGGATTATCCCATGATCGGGATTAAGTTCTAGTACTCGAGGCATACCGCCATCTAACTGGCCATGGCGTTTTAGAAGCCGTTCCATATTCATATCTATATCACCGTCATCGGCGATCAGGCATACGGGACTATCGGTAAGGCGTTTTGATGGGCGCACATCTTTAACAGCGTCACCTAGTTCGATCTTGATAGCTGCGATGAGATCATCAAGTGACGGCGATTGTTCGTCATCCTTCTTGTCATCGGATTTATCATCCCCTTTGATCTGGTCGAGGTCTGCACTACCCCGTGTGACGGATTTGAACTGCTTGCCTTCAAACTCAGGTATATGTTGCAACCAGAATTCATCAACATGATCAGATAGCAACAAAACTTCGATGCCTTTGGCCTTGAAGCCCTCAAGATGCGGGGATTGTTTGATTTTGTTTAGATCATCACCAGCAATGTAATAAATGACATCTTGGCCTTCCTTACACCGTTCAATGTAGTCTGTAAGGCTTATCAAACCGTCTCCTTGAGTTGAGGTGAAACGGCAAATCTCCAGAAGCCTGTCGCGCAGATCAACATCTTCAACCAATCCTTCTTTAAGCACCGATCCAAAGTTGCTCCAGAACTCCGCATACTCCTCGGCAGCCTTGGTAGCTTTTTTCTTGAGTTCCGTAATGACCTTCTTCGTCAGCCCAGTTCTGATCTTCGTAAGTTTCGGATCAGTTTGTAACATCTCTCTGGAAACATTGAGCGATAGATCTTCTGAATCCACAACACCACGTAGAAAACGCAGATACGGCGGAAGCAATCCTTTTGTATCATCTGTAATGAAAACCCGGTTTACGTAAAGTTTCACATGGCTTTTGCGATCTGGCTCAAACAGATCAAATGGCGGCGATGAAGGGACGTAGAGAAGGTTCGTATAGCTCACCACTCCTTCGTTACGGTTGTGCAAGGTCAACCAAGGCTTATCAAATGCATGGGCAGTATGATGGTAGAATTCTGTATGTTGTTCTTCAGTTACTTCTTTGGGAACGCGTTTCCAAATGGCAGATGCTGAATTCAAATTATCTTCCCCAAGTTTCACTGGGAAACTAATGTGGTCAGAGTAGGTTCTCACAATATGTCGAACTCGTTCTTCTTCAAGAAATTCCTTGGCATCTTTTTTCAAGTGCAGTGTCACGGTGGTTCCGGCAGTTTCACGTTCTGCTGCTTCAATTGTGAACTCGCCCTTTCCATCTGATGCCCACCTCCAGCTTTTCTTCTCACCTGCTTTGCGGGTTAGCACCTCTACGCTTTCGGCAACCATGAATGATGAATAGAAACCAACGCCGAATTGCCCGATCAGACCCAGATCACCTTTTTCACCATCTTTGAGAGCATTGAGGAATGCACCCGTGCCGGATTTTGCAATTGTCCCCAGTGTCTCAAGCAAATCAGGATGGCTCATTCCGATGCCGTTGTCGCTAACTGATAGCGTCTTGGCTTTTTTGTTTACGTCAAGGGTGATTTCAAAATCCTGACCGCCTTCCAACAACGATGGGTCAGACAATGCTTCATAGCGGCGTTTATCACAGGCATCAGAGGCGTTTGATATCAACTCTCGCAGAAAGATTTCCCGGTTTGAATACAAAGACCCTGCAACAATATCGAGCAGTTGCCCAACCTCGGTTTGAAAGGAAAAAGTCTCTTTGGCAGCAGTATCATTCATGTTTAATCAATCCCCGGAATTTTGATTTTAGCTTTTGTAAGTTATATGGGAGTATTCAAAAGTTCTTGCAAGAGAATACCTAAGTGTAATGCTGGACCAACTAAAGCGCCTAATGATGATATCATGAGTCAATTGCTTTTGTTGAATGGCAGCTTTTCCAATTTCTTTGGCAGATTTACAATTTAGTGCAAAGGGCAGGAGTTGCTTGTGCGGAAATGCGATCGAAGGCCTTAATAGGGCTTATTGTATTGAAAAGTCCGGAGTTGGAAATCTAACGAAAAAAGTTTGGAATGTTGTTTCGAATTAGGCAGTTTTAGGAAATTCAATTTCGCCAAAAGGCATATTCTAAAAACTTTCCTACAAGTGCGGCCGCGGCATGCTCATTGTCGATTTTTTCAACAGAATAAGCTCAAAGCGGACCTTCTAATTTCATTGCGGGATAATTTTGCAAGCAACTTATTGGTTTGTCAGATATTCCTCAGAATTTATTAGTCATCCTTATTCCAGTTCATTGGGATGCGATGCAGGCTTCTATCGATCCAGGCCAACACCTTTGAATCGCGATCGAACTGTATAAGCCGCTCCGATATCCAAGAAAGGCCTTGGTGGAATCCAGGATGCAGGTGCTGAACGCAGGCAATCATCTATCAATTCTGACTGACCCCCATTGGCAAAATCAGCAAGTGCTGCGCCGAACGCAGTTCCTCGACTAACACCAGATCCATTATATCCGCCTGCAAAAAATACATTTTCCCGTTGGCGCCCAAAGAAGTTTGTTCCATTGCGGCTAATGCCCTCTACCCCAGACCAAGCATATTCAAAGGGAACATGGGCCAATTGTGGAAACCGTCTTTCAAATGCAGCTCTGTGAATAGTTTGTCGTTCTGCAAGTTGCTGATCAGACAATAAATTGCCCCCATGATACTCAGCAGTATTACGCAAACAAATCCGTCCATCTTGGGTCAAGCGAATAGTGGCACCTCCCCCATGCAACGATAAAACACCCCATTGGCGCAAGCTGCCTAAACTAGTCAATTCTTCTTCATCAAGAGCCCGTGTGAAACTCCCCGACAAAGTACTACCAATCAGATATCTATTTTGAAAACCAAGTTTTGGCGCTTCATAATTCGTAGCCAATATAACTTTATCTGCCACGATGCGTCCTCTAGGGAATTGAACTGACACAGTCTTGTTATAAGACAAGTCTAAAGCTGGGCTGTTTTCATACAAGTTCACATTTTCAGGCAAACTATCTGCCAAACCACGCACGAGGGCTGCGGGTTGTATAAGGGCGCCTTCCGGCACATGAATACCCCGTCTGTAATGTGCACTCCCCAATCGCTCAGTTAAAGCTCCTTGATCAAGCAGAGTGTACGGTATTTCCAATGCTTCCAAATATCCTTGATGGTTTTCACATTCGCGCAAAGCCATCTCATCGGCTGCCACATGATAAAAACCTTCTTCATGCCATGAACAGTTGATTTGATTTTCAGAAACATCGTTACGTAACAGCGTCAGTCCAGCATGATTAATCCGATTAATTCTGCGATATTCATTAACTTTTTCTGGTGCAAAAGCACCCGGGAACTGACTGACTTTAACGGCATAGCCCGAATTGCGCCCTGAGGCGCCTTGCCCAACCTCTCGTGCATCCACCAAAACAATTTTCTGCTTAGGATGATGCCCGGCTAGTCTGCGCGCTGCGGATAGCCCCGTAACTCCAGCACCTATGACAACCCAAGGCACCCGGATGTGGCCTTCAAGCGATGGTCTGCTTTTCCGCAAGGGTAATAGTTCTGCCCAACCGTGTTGGTCAGACTGATAAGTTTTTGTATTTTTCGAAAAGAAAATAGGTCCATATCCCATAGTGGAAGTCACGAAATCTCGGTATGAAAATTATCATCAAAGTCGAATTTCTACAATCGAGGAATAAACCGCTCTTTTTCCGGTGAATATTCGATTTGCGCGCGCGGGGAAATATCCTCAGCTGTTTCAGATAAAAAGCTGGCTTTTTGTTACATTTTCAATTGGATCCCATCTAGGTCCCCGACACCAAACTTCAACCAAGTTAAGCAAATTCAAGTTACCGTCTTACAACCTTTAAACTTACTTCGCACTTTTCCTGGTATTTGGACGTGGCGGAGCCTTCGTAGGTTTCGGCGCTCTGCTTGTTGCTGGTTTCTTTGTTGTTTTCACTGGTTTGTTAGCGCTTGCCACAACATCATTTTTTCCAGATACATCGGCTGGCTGGTTACTAGATGCTTGTACTTTGGTAGTTTCTTCCTTTGCATCGGTCCAAGCAGAAAAAGGGAAAGGTTTTTCTTCCGTTACAAACGTCATGAACATTACTATTTGCTGAAAATAGTGAGCCAAATGACCGCTGAAACGAGTCAGATTTGTGTTGACCTTTCCTGTAAATAAACTGCTGAGAAATTGGAATACAACAATCGCAACAGTCACGACCTGCGCTACATTAAACGCAAATCCTAAAACAATCATCCAAACCAGACGGAGCCAAATGCTGCCTCGTGTTACGTTTTCCTTTAAGTTCCCGCTCACGAGTTATCTCCTATTTGGATTTCATTTATGATCCTGTTTAACATAAAAAAATTGTTGTTTACAATTAAGGCGAATGTGGGATCAGATGCCTTTAGTTCAATGAGCCAAAATATGCTAACAGATCTTGGATTTCCCGACGGGTCAGGCTCAAATTCGGCATGGGCGGATGCGGATCTGCCAAGAAAGCACCAAGCGCGTCTATCTCCTCATTGTATTTATCAGCAATGAACTTGAATGTCGGTATGTCTGTCGAGGCACGCACCTGGCCTTCGGTCACCACATGACACTGTGAACACAATTTCAACGCAATTTCCTTGCCAGATGATGCCACGCCCGTAGCAGATGCATGGCTCGACAAAAGCAGGAGAATCAAGAAAGCTAGAACGTTACTGATAAGGTTGCGCAAGTTCGTTTCTTTCGTGTTTTTGTCAATCGGGAAAATTCCAAATTGAAGGAGTCAGGAATTATGCAACCATTTCCATTCGCAATAAGCAAGTATCTATTGGCGCCTTTAATAGCTTGCCTGACCGCTTTCATTCCTCCTCAGCCCAGTTTGGCACAATCCATCAGCGCGGTGGACCGCGGCCTTGCGGTAGTCGATGAATGGTGCCGTTCGTGTCATGTACGCACGCAGGCTAAGAAATCTCCAGACACTGCACCACTTTTCCAGGAAATTACTCGGAGGCCGGGCCGCAACAAAGCTTATTTGCGGGCTTTCATGGATGAAGATCATTTCCCGATGACGACATTTCGCTTGTTCGACGCTGAGAAAGATGACGTCGTAGAATATCTGATAAGTTTGAAACGCCAATAGGTGTCCCTCATCGAATGATTTGACCCAGATTGATGTTAGGTTTGAAAGCCGAAGTGAACATGGTACTCGAATGTAGCCTCGAGCTTGGTTCGCCAAAACTTGGTCAGTCATTGTCGGTATGTGAACTCTCGAGACATTGAGTTGCTAGTTAAAGATCGAATTTTCGACGTAAAACAGCAATAGTAAATAGCAGCTTTTTCCGGTTGTCGGCCTGGGTTGATCCGGTTTGAGGACGTGTTCTAAGAAGAAATAGGGGTGTATGATGAAATTACGGGAATTGGGACGGGGCGGGCCGATGGTGCACCCGATTGGTATAGGTGCAATGTCGTTTTCAAATTTCTACGGCGCTACAACCGAGGTCGAAAGCCACGCCATTCTCGATGCAGCGAAGGAGGCCGGCGTCACCCACATCGATACCGCTAATGTTTATGGTATGGGCACATCGGAAACCGTTATTGGCACTTATCTGAAGGCCACGCCTGCCGGACGAGACCACTTCACAATTGCTACTAAGGGGTCGATCACCCGAAATCCGGATGGTCCGGGAAATATCTTCGATAATTCGGCGAAGCATCTGCGGTTTGAGTTGGAAAACAGTTTGAAGAGATTAGGCGTTGATGCGGTGGATTTATATTACGTGCATCGACGTGACTCGGCTATCCCGATTGAGGAAGTGACAGAAACACTCGCCGATCTGGTCAAGTCCGGCAAAACTAAAGCCATTGGATATTCTGAGATTGCCCCAACTTCCCTACGCCGCGCTCATGCAGTGTATCCAGTTGCGGCAGTGCAGTCGGAATATTCATTATCTACTCGCTCACCCGAAATGGGACTCACACAAACGTGTGCCGAACTGGGTGTCGCGTTGGTTGCATTTTCGCCTGTTGGCCGGTCTCTTTTGACTGACAATCCCTTGAGTTTTGATGCGGTGCAGGATTTGCCTTTCCTCGCAAATAATCCCCGCTTTATGCAACCTAACTACAGCGCTAATATTTCTGCAGTGGCACCATTTCAAACTCTGGCGTCTGATCTTGGGCTATCAGCGGCGGGGCTCGCTATTGCTTGGCTTCTTGCTCAGGGCAAAAACGTAATCCCGATTCCTGGCACACGGTCTGTGTCACACTTAGCTGAATTGCTTCAAGCTGCCGAGCGTTCTTTGAAACCTGATGAATTGAAAGCAATTGAAGAGGCGCTACCCATCGGTTGGGCGCATGGGGACAGGTATTCGGTAGCTCAATGGAATGGACCGGAAAGGTATTGTTAGGGGCAAACAACAGCACGTGTTGCGAAGTCTTGTTTGCAGACAGAATGAGTTTTCGACGCATACACAAAGGAAGATCGCGCTCTTTGAATATTCACTTTCTACTAAACGCTAACGCCAAAGATGCTTCCGATACCGGCTGTGATAGCCATAGCAGCCGCGCCCCAAAATAATACGCGGGTTGTTGCGCGAAGCTTCGGTGCTCCACCAATTTGCGCGCCTAATGCACCAAGACCAGCAAGGCAGATCAAAGTCGTGACAACAACGGTCGTGATAATCTTGTCGCTTGGTGCAAAAACGGCAGCGGCGAGTGGTAATGCCGCCGCGATAGTAAATGTAAGCCCAGAGGAAAATGCCGCCTGCAACGGGTTTGCGGTATGAACTTCAGACAGTCCAAGTTCGTCTTGAACGTGAGTGCCGAGTGCATCCTTGGCTGTTAATTCTCGTGCAACCATGGCGGCTGTTTCGACGGACAGCCCGCGGGATTGATAAATCGACGCTAGTTCCGCTTCTTCCGCTTCTGG
Source organism: Nitratireductor sp. (assembly GCA_017854535.1). Classification (GTDB taxonomy): domain Bacteria; phylum Pseudomonadota; class Alphaproteobacteria; order Rhizobiales; family Rhizobiaceae; genus Salaquimonas. Next base: position 891 of record JAFMHL010000057.1, on the reverse strand, counting down.
CGTGTCGATAAGAGCCTGTTTTTCACGAGCCATGTCGGCTCGTTCAACATCAGACTGCGAACTCACCGAAACATATTCGCCGGCGGCCATCGACATTGCTCCCGCTGCAAGACCAGCAGCCCCGGCCACCAAAATTGCTGTTGGGCTGGGATCTGCAGCCGCAACACCAACGATCAGCGATGAAACTGATACGATGCCGTCATTGGCACCCAAAACGGCCGCCCGCAGCCAGCCCGCTCGATTTATGTTATGCAGCTCTTCATGTGCAGATTTATAAGGTAAGTTCATGGTAGTCTCCGTCAAAACCGTGGTAACTGCGCGAATGCATCTAGGCCACGCAAATGCTTAGTACTCTCATGTCTAGCCGTAAAATCGGCATGTGTTTAGTAGCCAAACAGGTTCATTAAAGGCTCTGAGCGATCATTATATCCAACCAAATAAATCTGTCTTGGCCTACATTTGCTCAATTCCCTTCTAATACATTTAATATTCCCTGCACTCTGAAATTTTTTCCCTGCTAACCCGAATTAATTCCCTGCTACGATTTGCAGGGAATTCGATGATTTTCCGCAGTAATTACAGTGCTTTACAGACACGTAATTCGAATATTTCGACCTAAAATGCAAAAATTCCCTGCAAATTCCCTGTTAAGCAGGGAAATTCGACCCGAGACTGGTTCGCTGCAGGCTGCGTCCACCACCACCAAACTCCCCAAAACCTAGCATTTTTGCGCGTCTCTAAATAGAGGCGATGTTTCAATGGGTTACGGGGTGTATGGGATGCTGTTTTGGCGAGATTTCAGCATTGTGGGACTTTTATACCCAGATATAGCCAATTGTCCTTCCCCCTTATAACTGAGCCGGTTATTTTGACTTTCTGTAATAAGAATTG
>JAFMHL010000112.1 GCA_017854535.1 Nitratireductor sp. | reverse complement strand
TGGATTTGAAGCCTAGCCCATAATCCCCCCGATACCAGCGCCGCCTGCCATAGTCGGGCATGGCGCAAGTGTCACGACCATTGCACATTGAGCATTTAAAAGCCCCTTCAAGACTGGGAATAGACCGCTCTGGGTGCAATGGCAGTTTGGCAGGGTCTAATTCAGTCCAGTGTCCACATGTCCGGCAATGGGCAGTTATTCCGTGATTGCCATCAATCATATCGCCAATGGTTGCTGGTTCGTATTCAATTGGCTTTTTTTCATATCCGGCGCTTCCCTGTTACGCCGCATATCCCAGCCTTCTTTTATAGTGTTCGCTTATTCTGCCAAGAGTATAAATCTGCTCACTGCTCTTTATGGCCAAATTTCTTGGATCAGGAATTAATCCGTTGGGATCCAAGGTCGGCTTCGAGCCCTAGTTGGACACATTTGGCCTGTCGCTGCTAGGACATCACTCCGTGGCAATCTTGCAATGTGATCAAATGCACATTCTTATCGGTTTTTCTTGGATAACTATGCTTGTAGGCTATGGGCTAATCAATCGGTTGCCTAGCGGGGTTTAAAAAGGAGTATTACAGTGACCCTAGTTGTTTTAGTGACATTGACGATATTGGTTGCTTTCGGAATATGTGCCGCCTTCGATCAAGGGGACAATCGCCGAAGCGAAGAATTCGATACCTTACGGCATCTATCTGGTCCTAGAAACTAAGATCGGATTAAATAAGCTCCACTCTGCAGCCTCGGATTTCAAAAATCGCGGCGCAAAATAAGATTAATAAATCAATTCTGAGTCAAACGATTTTAGATCACATTGTCTAATTCTAACGTAGACAAACCTGCCTTTATGTCACTTCGCAGTTGCTTGCACATTTTATTGTCCTGGTAGAACTCTGTGTCCACAAACGCTTTTGGGTCAAACTTTGAATCGAGCTTCAATAGGGAACTTGCTGCTTTTCGTATTTTCTCAGTATCGTTCAGGCGTATTGCAGCCGCAGTTCTATAGGCAGCAGCTCGACGGGTGACTCTGGTGAACTCGCCAACAACTTCATAGCATCTTTGGTAATCCTCAAGAACATAATATGCGACTGCTTCAAGCTCTCTGCAATATTCAGGTAAGAATGGATCGAGTAATTTAGCGCGCTTCTGATATTCCAGAGCAGTTTTACCATCTCCAAGAAAATTATAAATTTCGCCCATCCGTCCAACAATAAATGCGTGATTTGGATTAAGCTCAATAGCGCGTTTGAAATGATATAGAGCAGACTCAAAGTCTTTTGTGTAAAGAGCTAGAGAGCCTGCAATTCGATGGGAGTCCGCATCTGTTTCATCAAGTTCGACAGCTAAACGTCCGCTTTCAATTAATTCTTTCCATACGTCTTCACCAGTCCATTCCGCTACGGTAGATATTGCACAAGCCCTCCATGCATGAGCACGCCCATATTTGGGATCAGCTAAGAGTGCTTGATCAAACCAATATACCGATTGCTCGGCGTTTTCTTGGGTTACACCACCTATTCGATGAAACTCCATGCCACGTAAGAAAAAATCATAAGCCCTTAAATCGTTGGGGCGCTTTCGTTTTGCGCTAGCTTCTGCTTGCCGTTCAACATGACCCGCAACAGAAGAAACAATTCTGGATGTTAGCTCATCTTGCACATCGAATAATTCGTCATATGCGCAATCAGTCTTTTCTGCCCAAATCTGCTCCCCCGAAACGGCATTAATTAGAAAGCTATTAATTCGCGCTTTGTTGCCTAGTTTTCGAATACCTCCCTCTAGGCAATATTGCACCCCGAGCATTTCTCCAATTTCTCGAGCATCCCTATTTTTTTCTTTTAATCCAAAGCTTGCATTGCGGGAGATTGTCAAAACTTCCGGGAAACGGGAGAGTTCAGTTATCAAATCTTCAGTAAACCCGTCAGCAAAATATTCTTGCTCTGGATCATCATTTAGATTCTTGTAGGGTACGACTACAACAGAGTTGGGTTGGTGGGTCGGTAGTTCCATATTTAAGTTCTCGCTATCAGCCATGATAGCAGTAATGCAACTATGCGAACCAAGCTCACCTTCAACACTGTAAACTAAAAAGGTGTCCGATATATTCTTTAGTTTTTTCTCGCCCTTCGGTGCAAAGCGAAGTTGAGCAGTGCGTTTTACCTGTTCGAAAACAGAACTACTAACCAATATAGTATTGGGTTCAGCCTCAGACTGAATTCGAGCGGCAATATTTATTCCGTCACCCAAAAGGTCTTCGCCGTTTACAACGACATCTGCCAAATGGATACCTATCCTCAAGGAAAAACCAATCTGATTTTGCATTTCAGGACTGGCTAGCTCCTGTTGTAATTCGAACGCAAAACGTACAGCGGAGACTGGGCTAGAAAATTCTGATAGAAAGCCATCGCCAGCTCTGTTGAACACGCGGCCTCCATATTGGGCAGCTTTGACATCGATAAGCGATGTTAGAATAGATAGACGATTGAGTGATTCAGTCTCATTCTCACCCATGATTTTAGAGTATCCAACGACATCTGCTACCACAATAGTTGATAAACGTCTTTCCATCGAAAGCTTTCTCCTGTCGCGGCAGTCTAAAGTATTCAATCAGAAGAAGTCCAACTAATAAAGGAACCTCGCAAACGAGTCTGTTGGATACATTTTGCCCTATAGCTTCGGTATAATCGAAATCTCAATTTCGTGTGGTTATTGTCCAAACAACTTTTGGGGATGAAGTCGCTGATCGAACAATTGAGTTTGCTATCTCGGTCTGCTTTGTCCGGCGGATTCAATTGATCGACGCAACACACTCGGCAAGCTTTTCAGCTGGGGTTT
>JAFMHL010000028.1 GCA_017854535.1 Nitratireductor sp. | reverse complement strand
CAAAGTCTCTAACGGCTCAGGTAATAGTCTGTGACAATTTATATGACGACGGACATTTTGAGAACTGGAGTCTTAAAAGATTATTTAAAATCAGTAGCTTATTTGGATAATTTGTAAATGACAAGAAAATGACAAGCTCAGAACGAGCATTTTTCGCTAAATTTCGCAATTTGCAGGCAGTCTCAACTCGATATCATACACTATGTCTTTGAGCTTGTTCTCGCTTGAAAACATATTTGCGTAAATTTGGTTCAAAAGTCCTTCGAGATTATCCAGTTGGCTTTTAGTTTTGATTTGCAAGGAAATGCCGGAAGGTGTCGAACTCTTCGCTCCGACGGCTGTCTTCTTGATCGACCAATGCACAAATGCTCACAATTGCCGATATCGTCACAATTATTAATACAATCAGGGTCATCGTTTTTTCCTTTTTGAAGCCCCACCAAGTTGCCAGCTTGCGTTTAGCCTTATCTCATTAATGACTAGAAAATTCAGGAGGCGATGTGCGTTTCGTCACATTGCAGAAATAATACATTGGCAATTGACGATTGTGAGCAAAGGCAGAAAAGCGGAAAAGACTTGCTTTCTAAATTCCTTACAAAATGAAATGGATAATTTTATTCTTAAGACTTTGATGTGTGTCAAGAACAACAAGACACATTCCTGCTATTGATTGCTTCTTTTTTCATGTGGAGGAACTTATATGTTTGAAAAAATCGTGGTCGGTATTGATGGTTCAGAAACATCGGAAAACGCTTTACGCTTAGCCTGTGATCTAGCTCAAAAATATCATTCAAAAATCCATCTTGTTCACACACCCCAGCCAAATACAGTTGCGTTCGCATTGGGGGCGGCTGCTGGCTATCATGCAGTTACAACAATGCCGTCTTATGATGAGGTTCAAAAAGCCGGTGAAAAGATTTTGAACTCATCGATGGCTGTCGCAAAAGACTGTGGTCAGGTTATATGGCAAACTCATATGGAGAGAGGAGATCCAGCAGATCAAATCATCGCTTGTGCAGAATTGTGTGGTGCGGACTTGATTGTCACGGGTCGTCGGGGACTAGGCAGCGTTGGTTCTATTGTTCTAGGTAGTACGACTCAACGTGTAAATCATTTGGCAAAGTGTGCATGCCTATCTGTCGTTTAATTGTTGATAATCAATTACAGCGAAGAGATTGCTGCAGCTAGCGAAATTGCACCGCTTGATCATGCAAAAAAGCCCGCCAATATGACGGGCTTTTCTATAATTTGATAGCTTTTTACTAGGCCTAACGCTTTGAGAACTGGAAAGAACGACGGGCTTTTGCCTTACCGTATTTCTTACGTTCAACAACACGGCTATCGCGTGTTAGGAAGCCGCCTGGTTTCAAGGCTGCGCGAAGCTCAGGCTCAAAATAGGTAAGTGCTTTTGAGATGCCGTGACGAACCGCACCAGCTTGGCCAGAAAGACCACCACCAGTTACTGTTGCAACGATATCATATTGTCCATCACGGGCAGCAGCTTTAAGCGGCTGATGGATCAACATTTGAAGAACTGGACGGCCAAAATAGGCTGAGTATTCTTTTTTATTGATCGTGATCTTGCCTGAGCCTGGTTTAATCCAAACACGGGCAACAGCGTCTTTACGCTTGCCAGTCGCATATGCGCGGCCTTGAGCGTCTAGTTTTTGAACATATACAGGGCCAGTTTCAATAACGGCTGCTTCAGCGACTGCGCCGCCAAGTTCTTCGAGTGAATTGATCTCAGCCATTATGCAGTCCTCTTGTTTTTAGCGTTCATGGAAGCAACATCAAGAACTTCTGGGTTCTGCGCTTCATGAGGATGGTCAGTGCCTGCATAAACGCGCAGGTTTTTCATCTGGACGCGGCCAAGTGGGCCTTCTGGCAACATGCGCTCAACAGCTTTTTGAACAACACGCTCAGGAAAACGGCCTTCAATGATCTGGCGGGCAGTGCGTTCTTTGATGCCGCCTGGATGGCCAGTGTGCCAGTAATATTTCTTGTCTGTGAATTTTTTGCCGGTCATTTTGACTTTTTCGGCGTTGATCACGATGATATTGTCGCCATCGTCCACATGAGGTGTGAAAGAAGGTTTGTGCTTTCCGCGCAAACGCAGTGCAATAATAGATGCCAAACGGCCAAGAACAACGTTCTCGGCATCGACTAGAACCCATTTTTTCACCACATTGGCCGGCTTTTGGCTGAATGTTTTCATTGGTAAAACCCTTGTTGGTTATCTGAACCGAAAGGCGAGGGGCGTCCGCTTGGGAATAACCATCTCATTTTCCGGAAACTCGGAGCATTTCTTTTAACGGCTCACAATCAAGCTTGAGATAAAGGAAAGGCACCAAATAAAGTCAGGCTCTAAGCGTCAAATCTTGCGATCTTTAACAAAGAGCCTGTTTCAACGGCGTGTATAGGCGAGGCGCATAAGCGCGTCAAGCATGTTTTTTCGAAAGTGATTTTAAAACCGAAATGATTTCAATGACTTAAAAATGTGGTATTATTTTACCACCTAAACTCTATTGATTTTTCAGCTTCCAAAAATACCAAACTAATAAGAACATCACAAGAAAGCCGATCACACCCCAAAAACCGAAAATATCATCTATGATGATAGCAAATGAACCTCTGCCCGGTATCATTTAGTGGCTGTCCTCGTTTTTGGCTATAGTGACCAACAACCCGATAACAACGCCCGCTGCAATCATTATCACACCATTATCAATAGCCTCTCTTGAACTGCTGCTGCCTAAATAACGTTTGGCTGCAAATATTCTTTGCTCTTCCCCTTCTATCGAAGCGACATAAAATCCAATAGCGGTTCTCAAAATTCCCCAAATGACCATGGCCCAAGCCATGATTGCTCCCACTCTTATAAAAAACAAATTTTTTACTCCTTGGTATGCGAAATAACTAAAATCTAACTTGGAATCCCTCACCCCCGTCTTGCCACCCAAAGGACAAACGGGATCGTCACCAGATACATGGTGATGCCATAAACGCCTGAGGGCAGGGAATAAGCCGTAAGACCTTCCGAGCCAGCCACGATCAAAGCGCCGACGGTAATGCCGAGCGTTGCGTTTTGAATGCCCGTTTCAATGGCAACGGTCTTGACCTCGTCTCCATCAAGGCTTGCAAGTCGTGCAAGTCCACCGCCGATAAGCAACAGCATGATGTTTAGCGCGATCAAGGCAGGGCCGAGCGTTGGCAGGTTCTCGATAAAGACATTCCAGTTGGCAGCCAAAGCGCCAACGACGATTACAACGAACAAGCCTGTTGCGACTTTCGACATGATTGGTTCGAATTTCTCAGCAATATTGCTGGCCTTGTGGCGCACAGCTACGCCGATCAATACTGGAACTGCCGTGATGACAAACATGGAAATGGCCAGCGAGGTTACATTCACCTCGGGCGCCGCCGCTCCCATGAAATAGGAAACGGAAAACCAAACCAGCGAGGGAACGGTGACAATGGATAACAAGCTGACAACGCCGGTCAACGTCACCGACAAAGCCACATCGCCCAAGGCAAGTTTGGCCAAGATGTTGGAAGTTACGCCGCCCGGACAAAATGACAGGATCATTATGCCAACTGCAAGTTCGCCAGTGATGCCAAATAAATGAACCAACGCAAACGCCACTATTGGCAACAGAATCACCTGACCGATAACGCCTATGGTGAATGCTTTGGGTTGAACAACAACACGTTTGAAATCGGCAATAGTCAGGCCAAGGCCAAGCGTAAACATGATGATTGCCAACGATAGCGGCAGGAATACCGTTAATAAAAGTCCCATAAATTTCCCCTCCAAAGATGTTTTTCGCAGCCTAGCGAGGTTTGCCGAGTTTGCAACTATCCGCTTTGCCTTGTCCCAAGCTGATCATAAGCAAAAATCACACTCGATTTTTATGCAATCTCTCCCTATATTCCTTTCAATACCAAATCGGAGATGGGTCCATGCTGGACGATGTTTATAACGCCAAGATCATAGAATATGCCGGTAATATACCCCATGCGGGCCGTTTGGATACGCCGGATGCAACAGCAAAAGCCCATTCCAAACTTTGCGGCTCCACAGTCATTGTCGATCTTAAAATGGAAGAAGTCGATGGCACGCTGACCGTCACTGATTTCGCCCATGACGTGAAAGCCTGTGCTTTGGGTCAGGCATCATCGTCCATTGTTGCGCGTAACATTATCGGGGCCACGGCTGGCGAACTCAAAGAAGTCAAAAAACTTGCCTATGCAATGTTGAAGGATAATGGCCCTGCGCCAAAAGGGCGTTTTGCTGAATTGAAATTCATTGAGCCTGTGCGCGAATATAAAGCGCGTCATGCGTCCACCTTGCTTACCTTTGACGCAGTCGTTGATTGCGTTGAAGAGATTGAAGCCAAACGAAAAGCTGCAAAACGCGAAAAACAGGCAACAGTCAAAAAACATGCTTTGAAAGCTCTTTCAGGTGCTGGAATAAAGTTCCGTGTGCGCTGAGAACAAAAAAGACGCAGACGGAAATGAACCTAAACGATCAACCAAAATCTCTGGCAGAAATTGGTCTGGCGCTTGGCCAAAAACGCCCGGTCGCCTGTTGGGCATTGGGATTATCAAAGCATACCAGCTGACCCTGTCGCCCTTCGTTGGTCGCTCCTGCCGCCATATGCCAACCTGTTCTGAATATGGATATGAGGCGATTGCCCGCCACGGCTTGTTCCCGGGTGGATGGCTTACGTTTTGGCGGGTGCTGAAATGTAACCCCCTTGGCAAAGCTGGGTTGGATCCTGTTCCCGAGCAGATGCGGTGGAAGTTGTAATACTGCACGCAACCTCAAAAACCTTTGCTCTTGATATGAAAACCGCTATGGCAGGTTCAAACATGCTTAGTAGGTTCACAAACACATGAAAAACAAACCAGCACTCACAGTTGAAGTTTCGCGCGGCAACACGGTCCATCAATATCTTGAGAGCGTTCACAAGGTTGATATTGTGGTGTCTGACGCGGACGGCAAAATCGTCGATAGCTGGGGCGATGGCGACCGATTGGTGTTTCCCAGATCTGAGAATAAAGCATTGCAAGCTTTGCCGCTAGTTGAGAGCGGCGCTGCGGACAAATTTGGGTTTGAGCCACGCCATCTGGCATTGGCTTGCTCGTCTCACAATGGCGAAGTTTTTCAGACAGAAGCCGCAAACCATATGTTGGCAGCAGCCGGATTGGACGCGACTTGCTTGGAATGCGGTATTCAACTTCCCTATCATCCCCGCGACACAGAAAAACTGATACGCGATGGTGTTCCTGTTTCAGCCATCCACAATAATTGTTCGGGAAAGCATTCAGGCTTCCTAGCCTTTGCGGCCCATCAGGGTTTTCCGACCGAAGGCTATATTCAATTTCGTCATATTGTTCAGCAAGAAATTGCCGGAGCGCTAGAAAGTGTTACAGGCGAAAAACACGGAGCAGACAATCACGGTATCGATGGTTGCTCGATCCCAACTTACGAAATTCCGTTAAAAGCATTAGCAGCTGCCTATGCCAAATTCGGTGTTGGAAATGACAGCGGCAAAGAGCGATCAAAAGCCATGTTGAGATTGCGCGATGCCTGTATCGCGCACCCTGAGATGGTGGCAGGCAGTGAGCGCTTTGATACAGAGTTGATGAGAGCCTTGAAAGGACGCGCGTTTACAAAAACAGGCGCTGAAGGCGTGTTCACAATAGCCTTGCCAGAGCTTGGATTAGGCGCAGCATTAAAATGCCATGACGGAACAACAAGAGCAGCCAAGGTTGCCTGCGCATGGCTGGTTGAATTTTTGCTTGAAAAAAGTGATTCAGGACTTTCAGAAACGGCCGGTAACGCGATTAAAAGACTCACAAATCCAGTTTTGAAAAACTGGAACGCAATAGAAGTTGGCAACCTAAAGGTTGTGAATTGATGGCTCCTGCTGATTGGCTCTTATTTCTTGATTATGCTGGCGTTGCAGTCTTTGCGGCGACTGGCGCACTGGCAGCTTCGCGAAAACAATTGGACATTATAGGGTTTGTTTTCCTTGCCAGTTTTACTGGCATTGGCGGGGGAACCTTGCGCGATTTAATCTTGGGCCAAGCGCCAGTTTTTTGGGTGAGCAATCCAAATTATATTCTGGTCTGCGTAGGGATTGCGATCTTGGTTTATCTAACCGCTCATTTGTTGGAAAGCAGGTATCGAGCTTTGCTTTGGCTGGATGCGATAGGCCTTGCTGCATACTGTGTGATGGGAGCTGCAAAAGGATTTGCGGCTACAGGATCCGCGACCGTTGCAATTATCACCGGAATGCTGACAGCGACTTTTGGGGGCATATTGCGTGATATTCTTTCAGGCGAAGCCTCAGTTATCTTACGACCAGAGATTTATGTTACCGCCGCGATGGCAGGCGCGGGAACCTATGTTGCGACTCAGTTCTTAGAATTTCAGCCAAGTCTTGCAATAAGCATCGCAGTGCTTGTTGCGTTTGCCGTTAGAGGTGGCGCCATCATCTTTGGTTGGACAATGCCCAAATATCGTCCAAGGGCAGGGCGTAGCGAAGCGGAATTGAAACGCAAGGGCATACTCAAAGATCGTGATTAGAACCGCGGCGGATTTTTATATTGAGTAGCCTGCTTTTGCCCATTTCTAACCATTCCGTTTACTGCATGAGTTCGCAAAAGAAAAAGGGTAGCAGCAAATTTAGATCTGCTACCCAAGTTCCATTCAATGCTGCTGACGTTACGCCGTCTTTAATAAATCTCGCAAAGAACCAAAATGTTTGTCCCAACCAGCATCAAGAGCGAATGATAGAGCGATGCCATTTGAATCAGCCGGCAGTCCAGTATGAACCATGGTTAGTTTCGTGCCGCTCTCAACTTCTTCCAATTAACCAGCAATATCAAAAATTGGAAAGTTTCAACCTGTTTCTTCTCATTTATCTACAGCCCTTTCTTTGTTGTCAGATAGAAAAAATCCTGACTTTAGGAACAGCATAAAAGAGTCAATTTCAGCTGTCGAGGCGGCAATCAAAGTTATGACTAAGAAAGAGAAGACTTCATTGGGTGAGGGCATCAAAATTCTTGAAAAAAACATAGCCTTGCATCCCGCATTGAAGGATGCGTATTCAAAGTTATACGGATGGAGCAGTGACGATGGCGGGATTAGATACAGCTTGATGGAAGAGTCCAATTTAACGATGGCAGACGCAAAATACATGCTGGTAATTTGTAGCGCATTAACAAACTACATTATTGAAAAATCAATAATCGTCTAACCTCTTGCACCTTCTGCCCAAATCTCCTAAACCCCGCTCATCATAACTGCCGGTCAATCCCGGCTTTCCGATCAACCACCCGCGTTCGTAGGCGGGACTGGATAAAGGCTACTTGGTTCATTCAACCAAAATGCCTAAGGAGAACGCCCAAGATGGCATCCCAAATCAATCTCACATTTCCCGATGGCTCAATGCGCGAATTTCATGCTGGTATCTCTGGCTTAGAAGTTGCTGAAAGCATCGCAAAATCCCTCGCAAAAAAGTCCGTTGCCTATGCCCTTGATGGCGAGTTGCGCGACATTGTCGACCCTATTGAAAAAAGCGGAAAACTGGAACTCGTCATGCGCACCGACGCTCGGGCGCTAGAGCTTATCCGCCATGATGCAGCCCATGTGATGGCCGAAGCGGTTCAGGAAATTTGGCCAGGAACACAAGTGACCATTGGCCCGGTAATTGAAAACGGTTTCTATTACGACTTTGCCAAAGACGAGCCGTTTACGCCTGAAGACTTGCCTATCATCGAAAAGAAGATGCGCGAAATCATTGGACGCAATAACAAGTTCACCAAAGAGATTTGGTCACGCGATGAAGCCAAAGCTCATTTCGAAGCCAAAGGCGAGAAATACAAAGTGGAACTGGTTGATGCCATTCCAGCCGATCAGTCGCTTAAGATGTATAAGCAGGGCGATTGGATGGACTTGTGCCGTGGCCCGCATATGCGTTCTACCAATGACATCGGCAATGCGTTCAAACTGATGAGCGTCGCGGGTGCCTATTGGCGCGGCGACAGCAACAACGCCATGTTGACCCGCATCTATGGAACAGCTTGGGCTACCCAAGAAGACCTCGATCAATATCTTCACGTCTTGGAAGAGGCAGGTAAGCGTGACCACCGCAAGCTTGGCCGTGAAATGGACCTGTTCCATTTTCAGGAAGAAGGGCCAGGTGTCGTGTTTTGGCACTCAAAAGGTTGGCGTATTTTCCAGTCGCTGGTGAGTTATATGCGCCGCCGTTTGGAAAACACTTATGAAGAGGTCAACGCACCGCAAATTCTCGACAAGAGCTTGTGGGAAACTTCAGGTCACTGGGGCTGGTATAATGAGAACATGTTCGCGGTGAAATCCGCCCATGCCTTCATGAACGATGAAGACGAAGAAGCTGATCATCGTCTCTTTGCTTTAAAACCAATGAATTGCCCTGGCCATGTTCAGATTTTCAAGCACGGGCTTAAATCCTATCGCGACCTTCCCGTACGTTTGGCTGAGTTTGGCGCAGTTCATCGCTATGAGCCATCAGGCGCGTTGCATGGCCTGATGCGTGTGCGCGGCTTTACGCAAGATGATGCTCACGTGTTTTGCACAGAAGAGCAGCTCGAAGCTGAATGCCTTCGCATCAATGATTTAATGATGTCCGTCTATGCTGATTTTGGCTTCGAGGAAGTGGTGGTCAAATTGGCCACCCGTCCGGAAAAGCGAGTCGGCAGCGACAAAAGCTGGGATCATGCGGAAGGCATATTGCGCCGCGTGCTTGATAAGATGGCTGCTGAATCCGGCGGTAAAATCAAGACGGGCGTCAATGAAGGCGAGGGCACATTTTATGGGCCAAAATTCGAATACACCTTGAAAGATGCTATCGGCCGTGAATGGCAGATGGGGACGACACAGGTCGACTTCAATCTGCCTGAACGCTTCAATGCTTTTTATATCGATCAAAACTCAGAAAAAGTTCAGCCAGTTATGGTCCACCGTGCAATCTGCGGATCAATGGAACGTTTCCTGGGCATCTTGATCGAAAACTATGCCGGTCACTTCCCCCTATGGATGGCGCCGCAACAAGTCGTGGTGGCAACCATTACAGAGGGTGCGGATGCCTATGCTGAACAAGTTGTCGCCAAACTTCGCAAGGCTGGATTGAACGCCGTCAGCGATATCCGTAATGAAAAGATCAATTACAAGGTTCGCGAGCATTCTCTTGCCAAAGTGCCTGTGATCATGGTTTGCGGCATGCGCGAAGCGGAAGAAAACACGGTCAATATCCGTCGTCTCGGTTCGCAAAACCAGACTTCTATGTCTTTGGATGAAGCCATTGCGAGCCTGGTGGATGAGGCAACGCCGCCGGATTTGAAACGGTTGGCTTAGCGTTTGGAAATGGAATTATTGATTACTAATGTTCAACAATGGGCTGGGGAAAATCCTTGGCCCATTTTGATTTGTTTGGTCGCAATAAATATCTACACCTATTGCCTCTTTGCACTTGATAAAAGTCGCGCAGAGGCTGGCGGCGAATTTTCAAGAAGGCGTGTCCCTGAAAACAAATTGTTGTTGTTAGCACTGATAGGCGGCTCGCCTGCTATGGTGGTTGGCCAAAAATTGCTGCGCCATAAAACGCGCAAACAACCGTTTGGCGCGCTCTTGAACGCTATTGTCATTCTTCAAGTGATCGCCTTGGTGTTCATTTATTACGGATTTAGCTTTTAGGAACATCGAGCAATTTTTTCGTTGCTTTTGGAAAACGCTTTCAACCAGGCATCATCAATCTGGCGTAAACGATCGGGATCAATTTGATCTTTGTGATTCCAATAGTCACCCGAACCAATGAATTGCTCTTTCTCAGCTTCTAATGTCAAAGCGGCCTCAACAGCCCTTATATCCGCTTGTGCTTGCAAGTTAGAAAAAGTCTGATTGCGATAAGAGCATAGGTCCGCGCCATCGGCCTGCATATCAATGCGAGGGAAGGTCAACCGGCTTTTATTGAGGCGAGAGGCATTGACGTTCAAGCAGCCTTGCTTTGCAGCGAGTGCCATCAGCCTGTTGGATTTAGCCTCGAGACTTTGAAGCGTTGGGTCTTCGCGAAGAGGGTCAGCCGTTCCATTTCCATAAAAGTGAGTACTGCCCTTATGTTCGTAGACCATGTCACAACCACAAAAAATCATCATGCTGGGGCGCAATGCATGCAGGGCCCAATAGGCTGCGGTAAAGGCCATGGTACCACCCGCATAGAGGACCCCGCCGTAGGCGTTATTTGCCGAAACATAGGTGTCGTAGGTTATAATTTTCCGACCATCACGATTAGGTGGCATACGTTCAACGGGGAAATCGCCAGCGTGAACCAGATGTGTCCAATCATCCCGAATTCGCCAGGCATTGTTAATGACAACAATCGCATCAAAACGATCCGCATCGAAATCGCGAGCATTGATGGCATCTGCAGCCGAGCCCAAAATTAGTACAGTCCGCGCCATTGTTAAACCCCAATTTCACTTTTTCTTAGGAACTAAGTAGGGCGCAAACGCCCTACAACAATCGCATTTATCTATAAAGTTTTCTAAGACTTACTTGCCGGCTTTGAGTTGCTCGAACATCAATCCCTTGGCGGTGCGGTTCGCAAAACCTTTCCAGTGATTGTGCTCAGGCTTGAAGCTTTTGTCCTCATTTGCTGCCCAAACGCTATCATTAGAATTTGGAACCAGATCTAAGAATGGTGCCATTGCTGTATCGCTTTTCAGATATTTACCCATCCAAGCTGTGGCAAAATGTTGGGAGATATTGTTCATGCGCACATTATCCCAAATTGCATCGGCATAATGCTCGAATGCCGGAAACCCAAGTTCCTCGTCAAAGGCATAGCCTTCTTCAGGGGAGGGCATCGGCGCGCCAGCATTATGGTTGGCATCTTTGAAGGTTAGAAGCGAGCGATCAACATTCACCGCGCCTTTCCAGATGGCTTTTGTTCCGTTTTCATATCCTGAGACATCATCCACTGATCCGGCTACAAATAGCATTGGAATTTGGACGCCTTTTAATGTTTCCGCATCCCAAAATCCTGTGTTCATACCCCATGGCGCAAAGGCTATTGCTGTCTTGATACGCGGGTCCGGCAAAGCGTTGTGGCTGTCACTACCGCTTTTGTGAATATCTAGAGTTCCAAGCGGGCCGCCCCAAGGATAATCTATCGAAGCTTGAGTGACGCCGCCGCCAGCCGTGATCACGGCTCCGTAACCACCCATCGAATATCCGATGAGGCCAGTGTTGGATGCATCGGCCAAGCCACTCAAAAAGCTTGAACCATCCGCAGAAAGCCGAGCCATTTCATTTAATACGAATTTTTGATCCAATGACCTATTGATAAGCGTTGAGCCGAAAGCCAATTTATTGTCATAGGTAGAATCCGTGTGATCGATCGATGCGACCACATAGCCTTTTGAAGCAAGGTTTTCTGCTAAATGAGAGAGTAAAAATCGATTTCCCGGATAGCCATGGGAAATAAGGATCAATGGAAATGGCGTTCCATTAGCTGCTGGCGCAGCATCGCGCATTGCTTTGCCCTGCAACGGCACCATGGTTTTACCATCGCGCAATTGGGCCATCAATGTGGTGGTGCCTTCAGCGCCTTCCGCCGCTGGATACCAAACTTCAACCGTCAAAGGACGATCATAAGTTGGAAGTGGGTCTGGCTTTGGTTCCGTTGGATCAATTGCCACAACATTAATTTGTCCGGGGTTCACCAGTTCGATTTGACGAACACCCACAGGCAAATTTCCATAAGCCGCAAGCTCAGGTGCATCGGGTCTTTGGACATCAATCCTGTTTTCAGCCAATGCAGTTCCTCCACAGGTATAAAAGAACATGCTGCCTAACTTTCAGCAGTCTGTCGACTTAACTTTTTAATATATTTGGAAAATTAGCCAGCCACGATGACTTCAACGTCGCGGTTCACGCCCGGAATAACAGTAAAATCATTCGAGTAAATACGATCACCATTTTTGGCAATGGCGGTATATTTACCTTCAGATAAAACCAAACGCGGAAATGCACTAGTGGATTCGGTTATCAAGTCGCCGCTTTCATTAAGCACCGACCATTGGGTATTTGCCAATGCGTCCCCACCTGCGGAGCGCACAAGGCGCAGTGTTGCCCGCGCTGCTCTGTGTTTAAGTTGGGCTCGTGTAACTTTTCCCGCTTCCACCTTGATGTCCGCGCGGATTTCCGCATTCAAATCGCCAAACTGCGAAACGACGTGATAAATGCCTTCTTGAAAGGGAACAATCTGGTCTGGCAAGACCCGCCGAGCTATCAATTTACGCTCTCCGCGTTCATCGGCCTCTTGTTCATAAACATCAAATCTCAACAGGTCTTTTGCTATGGGCGTATCTTCGCCGGCAACAGCACTAAGTTCCATGCCTCCAGCGTTGAGGATGAAAATCTCATCACTCGTATCAGGTCCAATTTCCACCTTGCGAATAGCACTCGCATGCCCGTAAGCAGCGTGAACCAGATATTGGCCGGCGGACATGTTAAAGGTTTTGGTTCCGCCCGATGCATTTGCCAATAACGGGAGCGCACCTTCACTTGTAATATTGGGACCGAAGATGCGCCATTCCAAACCGCGTTCAACGGGAACACCATCCTGTATCAATTGGGCAATCATGGTCACTTTGAAAGTTTTTTGGTTTGTATTACCGCTTTGCGCGAAGGCAGTAACGCTGCTCCCGAGAAACAGGATAACGGCAACAAGGCGGAAGAAAAAACGATGAGTAATCATGAATTGGTTATGACCTTGATTTTGACCAAAAACAACAAAATTCAACTAGTCTGCGTCGTCGCACGCTCACTTGCCAACGCTTAAAATAATAAGAAGAATTGCCGAAGTGTGCCTTCATCATGAAGGGTGTGAATTAATTCCGCCGCCAATACCAGTCCAAAAAATATAGCTAGATCAATGGCAATCAGTTTTAGGGTTAAACCGGAATAAGATGGTTGGTCAATTTGACCATCTGCAGTGATGCGCGATTGAAAAGATGGAAAAAAATTGGGAACCAGCGACTCATACAAGGATTGTTCGTCGCTCATATGTTTGCGTTCAATCTTTTCATTGTGATTGATAACAATGCGAGAGATGACATAGCCGATGAAGAAAAGAACCAGCCCCGCCGTGTAAGATTCCATCATCAGCCCTAGGCCACCCATAGCTAAGCTTGCGAAAAAGTGAAGGGGATAGGCCACAAATCTGAAAGGGCCTTGAATTACCGGAATATTCTTGTTCGAATTTTCAAGAAACAAATATGTTCAAGCTCTGCCGATCATCGCTAGAAACGCAAGGAACAGCCCGCCAATTTCAGCGATTTCCGCCAACAAATGGTCTTCTGTCCATGCAGAACCTGTGAAGAGGCCAAATAATAGGACAAAAGGAACAATCCACATTAACATGTCAGCTTGGCTATAAATCGCCTTTTGACTTCTGTGTACCATTTCAATTCTTCGCTTTTATGTTTGACTAATTATGGATTGCGTCGAGGTAGTATTGGATGATTGTGTAAAAACAATGACAGATAATCACCGTTTCATCTCGGATTAATTGCTGAAGCTTCTTGAAATATGAATTTACCTGCTGATACATGCTGGGCAAATAATCGATTGAACGAAAAGTAACAAATCGGAGGTGCCGTTCGTGTCCCAAAGTGTAACCAAAGTCCAGCCTGTAATCGACTTTATGCAAAGCCGTCGTTCCGTTCCGGCCAAAATGATGGGAGGACCTGGCCCTGATAAAAATGAAATCAGGCAAATGGCAGAAATCGCATCCAGAGTCCCCGATCATGGTAAGATCGCGCCTTGGCGTTTTGTCGAATATTCCCAAGCCGCGAAGCTTCGATTGGATGGATTGATATCTAGCCGTGCCGTTGAAAAACAACCGGACCTTGCTGGTGAGTTATATGCGATCGAGCAGACTCGAATGCAGCGCTCACCAACAGTGATTGGCTTGATTTCTGCACCCAAAGCCCATCCTAAGGTGCCGATTTGGGAGCAAGAAATATCCTGTGGTGCAGCAGGCATGAATTGGTTGATTGCGGCCAATGCATTTGGCTATGACGCCCAATGGTTGACCGAATGGATCGCATTTGATGAATTGCTTGCACCACATTTTGGGGTTCAAGAAGGCGAGCGCATTGCCGGGTTCATTCATATTGGTACACGAACAATGCCCAAGACCGAGCGGGATCGGCCTATGCTCGATGATGTTTTTGTTGAGCTTGCGTAACAGCACGGCCATCCTATTTTATGCGCCACATGCAAAGGAAAAGATTAACGAAATATGACCTGCTATGGTGAACCGATCATTAACATTTTGATGCAATAATGCCCGTGTTGAAGTTGCTAACATAGCAATTTGGACAGTCGCATTGTTTGATTGGCGGCCATTGGAGTTGCGTAAAATGATTATTGAACGTCTGGTTACTTGGATGGAAGTTGCCCCTTTGGATAAAAAGGTGAAGGCAGCAAGTGTATTGGTTCGCGCTTGGCATTCTGCAGCAATGAGCGATGAAGATCGTGATGCAGCAGAAGCAGCAATGACCTGCATTTTGGATGATCCAGATATCCAAGTTCGTGTGTCACTTAGTGAGGCTATTGCCGACTTGGCCAATCCACCTCGTCATTTGGTGCTGGCCCTTGCCGCTGACAGCGAAGAAGTATCGCTCCCGATTTTATCTCATTGTTCTGCGCTTCTCGACATTGAATTAATCCACATGGTCAATTCCGGTAATGACGAGCAACAAAAAGCAATTGCGTCCCGCCCAGTTCTAAGCGCCACCGTATGCGCTACATTGGCAAAAGAGGGCTGCAAAAACGCATGTTTGGCTCTGGTTACAAATCCTGAAGCCCATCTTAATCGAAACGACTTTTATGCCATCGCTGAGCGCCATGGCGATTGTGCCGAGTTGCGCAGTTGCATGCTGGTACGCCATGATATTGGTATGTGGGCGAGACTACTTCTGATTGAATGCTATGCTGCCTCTTTGGTTAAAGCCGATGAGGATATGGATGCAAAACAGTTGATCCGCAAAGAACGTGAAATCCAGGAAGTATGTGACAAAGCAACCATTACATTTGCTGCTCAAATTACCGATCAGGAAATTCACGAGATGGTTCACGCCCTCATCGCAAGGCAGAAGCTGACAACGAGTTTCCTTTTGCGAGCAATTTGCATGGGCAATCTCACTTTGTTTGCCCATTCTCTAGCAGTATTGGCAGATCAGCCGCTTCACCGCGTTGAACGTATATTGAAAGAGCGCCGCAGTAATGGTCTGCATGCCATTTACAGCAAAGCCGGCCTACCTATGTCCGCACTAACCGTTTTTTGTTCTGCAATTGCTACTTGGCGCTTTTATCTGGAAGCTGAAAATGTCGAGGATCCAGAGCGCATGCCTTACCTAGTAACGCGTGAGATTTTATCCAACTACGAAGGAAAGCGCGATCATATCGTTGATGAATTGTTGATGTTGTTGCGCAAGATTTGCACGGAAACAGCAAGAGACAACGCCCGCAGCAAAGTTGAACGTTTAAGCGTTGAAAACCAGCCAAAAATCGCTTTGCCTGCGCCGGAAGAGGAAACTGTTTCTGAAGTTGAGCCTGAAACAATTGCTGAGCTGCCGCAAGAAGACTTGATGGCGTTTACGCTTCAATTCGCAGAGGAGCTTGCTGAATTGGCAATTCAGGCAGATGAAGATTTGGCTTTGGCTGCAGAAGAGCTGGTTGCGGATAATTCAAACCATGAACTGGCAGCAGATGCATTAAGAGCGTTTTCGTCAACTCTAGATCGACACAACCAGCATCGCAGTGATGCAGTCATGGAACGCGCTGCTTAACAGCGCTTTGCATTCTAGGTTCACTAATACTGGAATTGTTCAGCCAAAATACGCTCATCCCAAGAATGATCCGCATCAAAAAGAATATAGCCTTTCGAATCTGGGTCTTCTTTGACCGATACCGAACGAACTGACTTGACTTCAAAATGGTCCGCAACCGCGTTGACGGGCCGTTTTTCAGCCTCGTTGATCGTAATTTCGACCGTGCTGCTCGATGGTATCAATGCGCCACGCCAACGCCTTGGGCGAAACGGGCTAATGGGCGTCAAGGCCAACAATGGCGCATCAAGCGGCAAAATTGGTCCGTGAGCAGATAGATTATACGCCGTGGAGCCTGCAGGGGTAGCAACCAGCACACCATCACCGATCAGACGCTCCAGTCGCGTTTTGCCATCAATGGTTATTTTTAGGCTTGCCGCCTGATAGGACTGACGAAGCAACGAGACTTCATTGATCGCCTTGTGTTTGTGGATTTTCCCTTTGGCGTCCAAAGCTTCCATCATCAACGGTTGGATCGTATTCTTGACTGCAACCTCAAGCCGCTCGACCAGATTATCTTCAGAATATTCATTCATCAAAAATCCGACGGTGCCCTTGTTCATGCCATAGACCGCAATCCCGCTATTCATGAAGCGATGTTGCGTTGAAAGCATGAATCCGTCGCCGCCCAAGGCCACGATCACATCAGCGCTTGAAGGTTTTATATTACCATATTTGGCCTCAAGAATTTTCCGACTTTCGGAGGCTTCTTTGGTTCGGCTGGCGACAAAGGCAATTTTCACTGGGCAATCCTGAACTGATAATAGGTCGTTACGAAGGAGAAACTTCTATCATTGAAAAACACATGAAGCAAAAACTGAATAATGAATCTGGTTAGGGCTTTGTTAAGTGTCTTCGCTGATACTCTATTCATCATTTCCCTAATGTATAGGCCCTCAAGTCTATGCGCTGGGAAGGAAACACGGTCTAGTAACGCGAGGCATATTGAACATGCCCGCCAGTAAAAGTGAGAGCAAGCATGATCCGTCCAGTGAGTGAAATTGAATATCCGCCATCAGATGCCTTGGTTGCCAAAGCAAGCATGATTGCGCGCATGGAAGCCTTGAAAACCTCTGGTGATGCATTGATGAATGTGATCGCTCAGCGCATCGGCGCAGAACGCACAGAGAATTTCGCGGAAGTTGAACAACTAACCGCACAGCAAGAAAGCCTTATCGCTAATATGAAAGCGTTGGCTGTTCGCTAAACCAATTTTTTAGCCTGAACCAAAAGAACTAAAGACCCTCGTACTCCAATGCGAGGGTTTTCTTATTTGGCAAATACTACGCCTTCGCGCCGCGGGTCAGCGCCACCCAATAGCCCGTCCTGCGATATCACAATACCATGTAAGCCAGAATTCAGGTTACGCGACTGGACTTTGTAACCCATGCCAGCAAGGGCAGGGGCGAAGTCCTCGGCGGCAGAGTTTTCTTCCACATCATAAGTGCCAAAACGGTTTACCAGATGCGGTAAATCAATCGCCGCCTGCACATCCATATCCCAATCGATCAAGGCGATTAATGTTTTCGCCACATAGCCGATTATCCTGCTGCCGCCCGGGGATCCAATCGCTGCCCAGGGCTTGCCGTCTTTGAACACGATGGTTGGCGCCATGGATGAACGCGGACGCTTGCCAGGCTCAATTCGGTTGGCAACAGGTATGCCACCAATCTCAGGCGTGAAAGAAAAGTCCGTGAGCTCATTGTTCAATAAAAAGCCCCGAACCATCTGTCTTGATCCAAAACCGTTTTCAATCGTGGTCGTCATAGAGACCACATTGCCGCTGCTGTCGACAATTGAAAAATGGCTAGTAGATGGCAATTCCAAAGCGTTGTCATCAGCAAATAAAAGACTGTGATCCGAGGGGGGATTTCCGGGCTGGATTGCTGGCGTATCTAGCAATTTTCCATCCACAACATCAAGATCAAAAAGCTTTGACCTTTCATCCAGATAGGCTTTGTTCAAGAGCCCTTTGGGCATTTTTACAAAATCAGTGTCGGCCATATATCTTCCCCGATCAGCAAATGCGAGGCGTGAAGCTTCTCCAATCAATCGCCAACTTTCGGCATTTGAAGGGCCAAGGGCGGCAAGGTCATGCTTCTCAAGCATGCCAAAAATCTGGCCCAGCGTTAAAGCGCCTGATGAGGGCGGACCCATGCCGCAAATATAATATGTGCGATACTCGAAACAAACAGGCTCACGCTCAATAACTTTATAAGCGGCCAAATCCTCCAACGATAGCAAGCCGGGATTGGTGGATGATTGAATCACTTTCACCATATCTTCCGCTATCTCATTGGAATAAAACGCTTTCGCGCCATCTTTTGCGATTGCAGACAAGGTTTCGGCGTAAGCAGGATTCTTTAATTTGGTGCCTTCAAATATCGGTACGCCTTCTTCTGAAAAGAAATATGCGCGGGCAGCCTCATTGGAAAACAGACTTTCTGATGATCCTTGAATAGATTGGTTCAGGCGCGCAGATACTGCAAATCCATCATTGGCAAGGTTGATCGCGGGTTCAAACAAATCTGCCCAGGCAAGCTTTCCAAATCTTTGATGGGCTTCTTCAAGCAGGGCAACCGTGCCAGGAGTGCCCACTGAGCGTCCCCCAACAATAGCATCGAAAAACTTCATCGCTTCGCCATCTGGTCCAATGAATAGATTTTCATCCGCTGCCAGCGGAGCCGTTTCACGACCATCTAAAGTAATAGTCTTTCCGCTCGCCGCATCGTGGTAGACTAGAAAAGCGCCACCGCCGAGACCTGATGATTGTGGTTCCACTAGCCCAAGAACCAGTTGCGTAGCGATCATCGCATCAATGGCTGAGCCACCTTTGTCGAACATAGCCATCCCGGCTTTTGCAGCATCAGGATGGGCTGCAGCAATCATCTGACTTTTGCCTTGGACCAATGAATTGCTTTGACGAGTTTTACCAAACTCAGGAGCAATGGCATCTGCTGCTTGTTGCCCATGCGCAATTCCCAAGCCAATGAACAAACCAACAAATAGTGAAAACGCAAAACGACCAATATTGCTAAAAGGATGCATTCGGGAACTCCTTTTCAAGGACATGTAACGCCAAGCTGTGAGCGATTTGAGTCCATTTGGTCGTAAAACCGCAATAGTTTCAAGGGAAATCAAGTCATTGGTTGGTTTGGTTCTGTGTCCGCAAATATTTTCTCTGCAATGTTTCGTTATTAATTTCGTTGCACTCGGCTAGGCTGAGTTATTGCAAAGCGGGTTCAAACCCTCCATAAACGAGTAGGGAACTTCGGCATTGCTGAAAGGTGTTGGCAGATAAATGATTAGCCCGGATAAGCCAGAAATAGCGGCTACCGAAATTGGTGTTGGAGTGGGTTTGTCGTCCCAACCGCATGTTATGCGCTATAATTTTGACGGATCTGGCGGCTTAGGTCCCAAATATCTGCGTACTGAAGAATTGCTAGGCCGTTCAGGCGATGGGTTTTTAGACAAAGCAATCGTGAAACTAGCCGAATCTGTGCTTGGTATAGGCGCAATCAACAAGATCTGTTTGAAAACAGGCACGCCTTGGCCATCCAGCGAAAAGATGATCGAACATCTTTTTTCACAATTGGACATCAAATGGAAAGTTACCAATCCTGAGGCATTTGATAAATTGGCGGGCACTCCTGCAATTTTTGTTTCAAACCATCCATATGGAATGCCCGACGCTTTTGCGGTCAATAATATGCTGGAAAAGTATCGCCCGAATTTCCGACTCTTCGCGAACTCTTTCTTAACGAGCGCAGATTCGATTACTCATAAATTACTTTTCGTCGATCCGTTTATGAACGAGAAAAGC
This sequence comes from Nitratireductor sp., assembly GCA_017854535.1. Classification (GTDB taxonomy): domain Bacteria; phylum Pseudomonadota; class Alphaproteobacteria; order Rhizobiales; family Rhizobiaceae; genus Salaquimonas. The sequence goes on along the minus strand of JAFMHL010000028.1, from coordinate 34,060 downwards.
CGTTCAATGAATCGCCGCTCAATGGTCTCAGCGCTGAAACATCTAAAAGGCGGTGGAGACTTGGCATTATTTCCCGGGCGCCTTTGCTCCCATCTAAAATGGGGCCAAACCCATGTGCAGGATGGTGAATGGACTGATCAAGTCCGCATTTTCGTGGAAGCGGGCAAGGCCAATCTGGTTCCAGTTCATGTGTCGGGCAGAAACAGTGGGCTGTTCCAAGCCGCTGGCCTTATCCACCCCAAATTACGCACTCTTTTGATTTTGCGTGAATTTCAACGCGGTGGCCATGACTTTGCTTTCACGATCGGCGATCCGGTTCCCTTTGAACAAGTGATTAAAGCAGGTCGAATTGCTGCACCTGGGCAGATTGCCCGTGCATTAACCTATTCTGCTGACCCCAATTACAGCGTCAGGCGCAAGGTAACATCGCAAAATCCAGTGCGCATTGCCAAAACCAAGGCTGTACCCAAGGCGCAATCTACAAAGCTGACAAAGTCACTAGCCAAAGAAATCGCTAAATATCCTGTTCTGGTAGAGCATGAAAATTTGAAAGTGATCGACATTGCCCATGGCATGCCTGACGCTTTATCTTCTGCGATAGCCAATGTACGCTTCGATGCATATTCAGGCGGCGCTGGGGTAGCATCGCCCTCTGATCTATTGGACGAATATGATCGGATCTACTCACATCTCGTTCTATGGGATGCAAAGGCAGAGCAAGTGGCGGGAAGTTACCGTTATCTTATTCCGTCGCGCGTTGAGGGTGGAGTGGACCCTGCCGATCTGGTCACGTCTTCGATTTTCCACCTCCATAAACCATTCCTTGATATATTGCCTTATTCGCTTGAATTAGGCAGGGCCGCCATAGGCGATAAATATCAAAGATCTTATGCACCGCTGATGCTCATGTGGCGTGGTGTTATGGATATCCTTCGTCGTGACAAATCTATCAAATATTTGATTGGCCCAGTAACGATATCCCAGTCCTACTCTCCTTTGTCTCGCCATGTGTTGAAACGGTTTCTGGAACTTCATTGCAGCAACAATGAAATGAAGGGCTTTGCGACACCTCGTCATGTGTTTGATTCTAAAATTCCACCTCAAATAGAGTTGGATGATTTGGTGGGACGGGCCAAAACCCTTCCAGAAATTGGATGCGTTATTGAAGCGCTTGAGCATGGCGAAAGAAAACTGCCTGTGCTTTATCGGCAATATTCGAATATTGGTTTGCAATATGTCGCCACAGGCGAATGGCCAGAACTGGACCATGCCATGGCTTCCCTTGCCGTGTTGGAATTACCGAAAGCACGTCGCGATTTTATCGCCAGATATCTTGGCAAGGACCATGTTGAGAGCTTTTTCGAAGGCCGCTGATTTTTTATTCGTCTTAGTAACGCAAGATATTACTTGTCCCGTTTCAACTATGGTCGCGCTTGGGAAAAACTTTGACGCTTAATCTATAAATGTCTGGTTTCAAAGCGTTATTTTCGTTTTAAAAAATATTTCCAACAAACTTTTTTTGCTACAATTCAGCCCGAATTCCGCCTGAATTGAGGATCAGATGATGCCTCCCCGGAGCATGATAATCGTGCCGGTTCGTATTCTCACAGGAGTTTCTTTTATGAAAAATGTTTTGCTTTCAGCCGTGTTCGTAGGTTTTTCTGCAATAGCTGCATTCGCTGCTTCTCACGCTGGCGAAATGGACTTTACAGTTGTTGATGCCGATGCAAATGGCATGGTTACTATGGAAGAAGCCACAGCAGCTGGCTGGAAATGGTCAGAAGAAGACTTCACTGCAGCTGATACAGATGCCGATGGCAGCCTGAATGCTGAAGAGTTCGCAACTGCTGCTGCCATGTAATCGTCTGAGCTCGGTGGTTAAATACCATCGTGAATAGATGTTGTTTCTAGGCCCCCGATAGCAATAACGGGGGCTTTTTTGTATTTGAACCATAAAAGGCCGATATTGCAATCGAACGATGTGCTTGGGGATAAGTTGTATCAAAACAACTTAGGTTGCTGGACTTTTGCCGTCTGATCTATTCCTATTGGACTGAGCTAGAAATCGGAGGGGGTTCCATCGAAGATGGAAAAATCCGAACAAATTGGGTAAGACAATGGCGCCACTTTTGGAAGTCAAAGGATTGACCAAGATCTTTGGCGAGTTGACTGCCAACGACCATTTGGATCTTCGCGTTGAAGCCGGCGAAATTCATGCTCTGCTCGGGGAGAATGGAGCAGGAAAATCAACGCTTGTAAAAATGTTGTATGGCTCTTTGCAACCCACTTCTGGAACCATATTTTGGGAAGGCAAGCAGACCAATATACCCAGCCCATCTTTCGCCCGTGGCATCGGGGTTGGGATGGTCTTCCAACATTTTTCATTATTCGAGTCGCTGACAGTTGCTGACAATATTGTTCTTTCCCTTGGTCCGGGGTTTTCTGTCGAACAAATCGCGAAAGATGCTGAGCGTTTATCCAAAGAGTACGGATTGCCCTTAAATGCTAATTCGATTATCGGCGATTTGTCCGTCGGCGAACGTCAGCGCGTGGAAATTGTTCGCTGTCTTTTGCAGGAACCTAAGTTGATCATATTAGACGAACCGACTTCTGTTTTAACACCACAAGAGGCCGACAATCTGTTTGTAACGCTTGAACGCTTGCGTAGCGAAGGGAAGTCCATTCTCTATATCTCGCACCGCTTGGACGAAGTAAAACGCCTATGTGATCGAGCAACGATCCTTCGCCATGGCAAACTGATCTCTGAATGTGATCCGCGAAAAGAAACCGCTGCATCGCTAGCAAGCATGATGGTTGGCGAAGATGTTGCGGATGTAAAACGGGACGACGGCACGAACAACGCACAAAGCGAAATTCTTCTTGAAGCGCGATCGGCCAATCTTCCTGCTAAATCGCCTTTTGCCATCTCGCTAAAGCAATTGAGCTTCGCAGTTCAAGCTGGCGAGGTAGTCGGCATCGCAGGTGTAGCTGGCAATGGCCAAAGCGAATTGTTCCAAATGCTTTCCGGCGAAGACCTAACAGTGGACGACGAAATCTGGATGCGCGGCGTTCCGGTCGGTAAGCGCGCTATCAATGAACGAAGAAAGATGGGTGCAGCCTTTGTTCCAGAAGAAAGGCTGGGGCATGGCGCAGTGCCCGGTTTGTCACTAACCGACAATATGTTGTTGGCGCGCCACGGCAGTGATAGCGTGGCGTTTCAAAAACTCGGGCCAGTTGGCTTCATCTGGCAATCAATGATTTCCAAGGCGACAAAACGCGTTTGTAAAGCCATGGATGTGCGCAAATCTTCTGAAAATCCTGTTGCAGCTGCCTTGTCTGGTGGCAATTTGCAGAAATTTATCATGGGGCGTGAATTGGATCGCCAGCCTCTGGTGATGGTTGTGAACCAACCAACATGGGGTGTCGACGCCGGCGCTGCGCAACGTATTCGTCAAGCCCTTATTGATCTTGCAAAAGCTGGATCAGCTGTATTGGTAATCTGTCAGGATCTGGACGAAATATTCGAAATTTCAGATCGTATTTTGGTGATGCATGATGGGCAATTGATAGAAGCGGGCAGGGCGTCGCGCGTGACCCGCGAGGATATTGGACTGCTCATGGGTGGATCTGATGCCAAACAGGAGATTGTCCATGCGTCTTGAACTTGAGCGTCGCGCAAATCCTTCAAAGCTATTGGCGTTTTTGTCTCCAGTTATAGCCCTCTTGATGACCATGGTAACTGGCGTTTTGATCTTTGCGGTGATGGGCGTTGATCCGTTGAAGGGGTTATACGCTTTTTTCATCGAACCTTTGACAGAAGTCTGGTCCCTTCATGAACTTGCGATTAAAGCAACACCGATCATTTTGATAGCGGTTGGACTTGCTGTATGTTTCCGCTCAACCAACTGGAATATTGGAGCCGAAGGCCAGTTTATTGCAGGTGGCATTGTGGGCTCTATGCTTCCGATTTTAGCGCCTGAGGCCAATGGCCCTTGGGTGCTGCCAGCGATGATGGCGATAGGAATGATCGGTGGGGCCCTTTGGGGGCTAATTCCTGCGCTAATGAAAACACGGTTTGGTGCCAACGAAATTCTAACCAGCCTTATGCTGGTTTATATTGCACAACTTCTGCTGGACTGGTTGGTGCGCGGTATATGGCGAAATCCGGCTGGGTTTAATTTTCCAGAATCACGGACGTTCACCGACGGACAGATATTGCCAGAGCTGCTTATGTCCGGCCGCATGCATTACGGCGCGCTATTTGCAGTCATTGTGGTGATTGCCACTTGGTTTATGCTCACGCGCACCATGAAGGGATTTGAAATCAAAGTCATTGGTCAAGCCCCAAGGGCAGGCGCTTTTGCAGGTTTCAGTGCAAAGAAAATGACGATCTTTGCATTTCTGTTTTCCGGTGCCTTAGCTGGTCTTGCAGGAATTTCTGAAGTGGCCGGAGCCATTCAACAGCTGCGGCCCGTCATATCACCTGGATATGGCTTCACGGCCATCATCGTTGCTTTCCTTGGTCGATTAAACCCGTTCGGCATTTTGCTTGCTGGCTTGGTTTTGGCGCTTACCTATCTTGGCAGTGAAGCGGCGCAAATTACCCTTGGAATTTCAGATAAACTGGGAAGGGTCTTTCAAGGACTTGTTCTCTTCTTCGTGCTTTCTTGTGACACCTTGATTTATTTCCGGATCAAATTGGTTCGATCTCTAGCCGCGAAAACGGAGGCCTAATCAATATGGAAATGACCGAGGCCATTCTACTGACGATTTTCACCGCTGCAACGCCGCTGCTTCTTGCCGCCATGGGCGAACTTGTCACCGAGCGATCAGGTGTCTTGAACCTTGGCGTTGAAGGCATGATGATCATGGGAGCTGTTGCTGGTTTTGCCTTCGCGCAAATGACGGGTAATCCCTATATCGGAGCTCTTGCGGGCATCATTGTTGGGGCCTTGTTCTCGTTGCTGTTCGGGTTTCTTATTCTAACATTGGTTGCCAACCAAGTCGCTACTGGTCTTGCCTTGACGATCTTGGGCTTAGGCCTGTCTGGTCTATGGGGAGAGGCGTTCGTCGGCATTCCGGGAATAAAACTGCAGCCAATTATCATTCCGTATCTCTCTGAGTTACCCTTGGTCGGCAAACTGCTCTTCTCCCAAGACATTATCTTTTATGCGTCTATTTTTCTGATTTTCGCGGTGATGTGGTTTTTGTTCCGCTCACGCCCGGGCCTCGCTCTTCGCAGCGTTGGAGACAACCATCATTCTGCTCACTCGCTCGGGATCAATGTCATCAGGACACGGTATCTGGCGGTGATGTTCGGCGGCGCTTGTTCAGGCCTTGCTGGAGCATATCTGTCTTTGGTTTATGTTCCCCAATGGGTTGAGGGCATGACAGCAGGGCGTGGATGGATAGCTTTGGCCCTTGTGGTCTTCGCGTCTTGGCGGCCACTTCGCGTTGCTTTGGGTGCCTATCTGTTTGGCGCGATCACCATCGCTCAATTGCATATTCAGGCGATCGATATCAATGCGTTTTCCGACCTGCCGCAGCCACTTTTTTATCTCGCTGGGCTGACCAAATCGACCCCTGCACAATTTTTATCCATGCTGCCTTATATTGCAACAATTGTGGTTTTAGTGCTGATTTCACGCAATAGACGATTGACGTTGATCAATACTCCCGCCACACTTGGTCAAGGTTTTGTGCCGGATCGGTAGACAAAAAACATAAGTCACCGATCATAAGAAGAATCGCCCACAAACTAAAAACAGGGAAAAAATATATGAAAAAGATACTAGGTATCGTCGCTGCCTTTGGCATTGCCTTGGCCGGAACAACCAGTGCAATGGCCGCAAGCCATGGCAAAACAAAAGCCTGCTTTGTTTATGTTGGCCCAATCGGAGACTTCGGCTGGTCTTATCAGCACCACGAAGGCCTTTTGGCTGTCGAAGCAGAATTTGGTGACAAAGTTGAAACAGCTTATTTGGAAAGCGTTCCGGAAGGTGCCGACGCTGAGCGCGCTATTGAGCGTTTCGCCCGTTCCGGCTGCAACATCATCTTCACAACATCATTCGGTTACATGGACCCAACCAACAAAGTTGCGGCAAAGTTTCCTGATGTGAAATTTGAGCATGCAACTGGCTACAAACGTGAGCACGCAAATGTATCAACCTACAATGCGCGTTTTTACGAAGGCCGTTACATTCAAGGTCAAATCGCAGCAAAAATGTCGAAAGTAGGCACCGCTGGCTATATCGCATCCTTCCCAATTCCGGAAGTTGTCATGGGTATCAACGCTTTCATTCTTGGCGCACAATCTGCGAACCCGGATTTCAAATTGAAAGTTGTATGGGCCAACACATGGTTTGACCCGGGCAAGGAAGCTGATGCTGCCAAAACTCTCATCGACCAGGGCGCTGATATCATTACCCAACACACCGATTCAACAGGGCCAATGCAGGTCGCAGCAGAGCGCGGTGTTTTGGCATTTGGTCAAGCATCTGACATGATCAAGTTTGGAGAGAAAACCCAGCTTACTTCAATCATTGACAACTGGGCACCATACTACGTCAAACGCGTGAAAGCGGTGATGGACGGAACTTGGGAACAGGTTGATGTTTGGGCAGGCATTCCGGACGGTGAAGTCGTGATGGCTCCTTACACTAATATGCCAGACGATGTGGCTGCTTTGGCCGCTGCTACCGAAGCAAGCATCAAAGACGGCTCTTTCCATCCGTTCACTGGCCCTGTGATGAAACAGGACGGAACAGAATGGCTAAAAGCTGGTGAAGTGTCAGATGATGGCGCTTTGCTCGGCATGAACTTCTACGTCAAAGGTGTGGATGATACATTGCCGCAATAATTTGCAAGAAAATTGCACTGAATAAATTGAAAAGCCGGGCAGCAATGTCCGGCTTTTTTCTTGCCATAATTGGAAACCAATTCCAAATGCCGCTGATTGCGAACATCAAAATTTGATACGTTTGCCCTATAAATCAACGGGTTCATGATAGAAAGCTAAAACTGTGTCAGCTGCAATGTTGAGTGATGTAACATTTGCCGTAACAAATTGAATTCAAATACTATTTTCCCTGTTACCATGCTTTAATCAAGCGCCTGATTTTGGCGCGGTTTTAACCAAGAATTCGCCCGTTTTGCCCTCCAGTTTCAGCTCATCGCCACGCAGCAAGCGTTGGTGAATAACCCAACAGGAGGTTTCCATGAAGAAACTTATTCTAGCACTTTCATTCCTTGGTTTTTCTGGCGTTCACGCTATGGCAGCAGAAATGGATATGACCGTCGTTGATGCCAATGCAGACGGGCTTGTGTCTATGGAAGAGGCTACAGCTGCAGGCTGGGAGTGGACAGAAGATCAGTTCAAATCAGTCGACGTGGATGGCGATGGCGCACTAAACGCCGATGAATTTGCGGCAGCATCAGCAGGCTAACCAAAACGCCCTGCAACACCTAAATCTGGAATTCCCCCTCAATTTCAGATTGGCCCTGTCAGGAAACTGGCAGGGTTTTTTATTAGGCATGGAACCATCGCGTGACGGAGAACGCTAGCATCGCTACAGTCCCCGTTAAAACCGTTCCCCATATCCAGTCCACGATTGAAACAAGGGTAGGCCAGTTTTTCAACGTGGCAAGATTGGTAATGTCATAGGTTCCGTAGGCAGCCATACCGAGCAGCGCACCGAACATTAATGCAACCGACCAGTCATTGGCTTTCAATGCAGGCAACACGGTTAACACGACAACCGCAACCGCATACATGAGATAAAACCCGGCAGCGATGCCCAGATTGGGCTTATCTAGCATTAAATGGCCGATCTGTTCGCGGTAGAAACCCAAAGCCACATATTTCAACCATACAAAATCAATGGCTAAAAAGATAATGATGGTGGCGATATAGGCGGTAACGGGCATAGGCATGGCGGCTCCTGTGGAGTGATCAAATTCTCTAAATAGAAATAGGGCAGGGTAGTGTGGAAGGCAAATTGGATTTCCTCCTGACATACCCCTGTCAGTATCTCTGACAATTTCCCAACTCTGCCCCTTTCCATTTTGCCTGCACCTCGCCATATTGGAATCATGAGCAGACCACCTAAAAAAACAGGCAAATCCAAAACGCAAGAAACTGAAGAGGCCCATGCCAATTCGGGTTTTGCCGAGCGTCCGCAGCCCGGCCTAGAAGGCATGCCCACTGATGGGGGCGGATCGCTGTCTGACTGGATGCGCCAGATAGAGACAGAGGCTGAAACGACGGATCGTGATGCGGAAATGAGCCGGATCCGTTCCGAAGCTGGCAAGCATAGGGTTAAGGTTGCCCAGCAGGCCCGAAAGCATGCGGAACAAAATGCCCTTAAGAAAAACACCACGACGCATAAGTCAGCGCGCGGAACGTCCATGGGTGCCACAAGCGATCCCAAAGCGCGGGCCGCCGGAGGGTTAAACCCTGTTTCTGGTTTGGATATCTCCCTAGAGGATGCAGAAAAGCTGACCAATTCCGGCGTTCAAGCGACCGATAATGCCCTGCAAAATCTGTTGCAGACGGGCGACCCGAACATAAACAAAGACCTCAAAGGTTGGGTGCCTCACCGTCCCGATAGGCCAGAGAAATCTGAAGGTGGTGTGCCTATTCAAATGGTCACAGACTATATGCCAGCCGGAGACCAGCCCACAGCCATTGCCGATCTAGTGGAAGGTGTTTCTGGCAAATCCTATGCCGAGGCTTTGATAGCGGCCGGCATGGATGCGTCCGAGGCGGAAGGTGCCGCCAAACGGGCAGGGCGTCCCTGCGTGGCAGCACAAACAAGCGAAGCGAGTGCTCGTGCGCGAACGGACGAAAGCGCGGACGCGCTTTTGGAGACAAACAAAGACCAAACGCAGGTTCTACTCGGTGTTACTGGCTCCGGCAAAACCTTCACCATGGCCAAGGTGATTGAAGAGACCCAACGCCCGGCATTGATCCTCGCGCCAAACAAGACGCTGGCCGCTCAGCTTTACGGTGAGTTCAAGCAGTTCTTCCCGAATAATGCGGTTGAATATTTCGTTTCCTATTATGACTACTATCAGCCGGAAGCCTATGTCCCACGCTCGGACACTTATATCGAAAAAGAGTCTAGCGTGAACGAACAGATTGACCGCATGCGCCACGCGGCAACGCGCTCTTTGCTTGAGCGTGACGATGTGATCATCATCGCTTCTGTGTCGTGTATCTATGGTATTGGCTCCGTTGAAACCTATACGGCCATGACGTTTAAAATGACCATTGGTGACCGCATCGATCAGCGTCAATTGCTCGCAGATCTTGTGGCCCAGCAATATAAGCGTGCCGAGATGAACTTTGTGCGCGGTACATTCCGCGTGCGCGGCGATACGATTGAAATATTTCCGGCCCACTTGGAAGACCGTGCATGGCGCATCTCGCTGTTCGGTGACGAGATCGAAAGCATCACCGAATTTGACCCCCTAACGGGCCATAAAATGGACGATCTGAAAAGCGTCAAAATCTACGCCAACTCGCACTATGTTACCCCACGCCCAACCCTTAATCAGGCATCAAAAGCCATCAAAGAAGAGTTGAAAGTGCGTTTGGATGAGCTGAACAGTTCCGGCCGTCTGCTCGAAGCTCAGCGGCTGGAGCAACGCACCCAGTTTGATCTGGAAATGCTGGAGGCCACAGGTTCCTGTGCTGGCATCGAAAACTATTCGCGCTATCTGACGGGTCGCAAACCGGGCGAACCACCGCCAACGCTTTTCGAATATATCCCTGACAATGCGCTGGTCTTTCTCGATGAGAGCCATGTCACCATTCCGCAAATCGGCGCCATGTATCGTGGCGACTTTAGGCGAAAAGCGACACTTGCTGAATATGGTTTCCGCTTGCCCAGCTGCATGGACAACCGTCCGTTACGCTTTGAAGAGTGGGACGCCATGCGCCCACAAACCATTGCCGTTTCGGCCACCCCAAGCTCTTGGGAAATGGAGCAGGCGGGCGGTGTCTTCGCTGAACAGGTTATCCGTCCAACTGGGCTGATCGATCCGCCCGTGGAAATTCGTCCTGCGAAAACCCAGGTGGATGATGTGCTTGGCGAAATCAAGGAAACTGCCAAGGCAGGATACCGAACTTTGGTCACTACGCTCACCAAGCGCATGGCCGAGGACCTGACGGAATATCTCCACGAAAATGGTGTGCGCGTTCGTTACATGCATTCGGATATTGATACGCTGGAGCGCATCGAAATTTTGCGCGATCTGCGTCTTGGTGCATTTGATGTGCTAGTTGGTATCAACCTGCTGCGTGAAGGATTGGATATTCCTGAATGTGCGTTGGTGGCGATTTTGGATGCCGACAAGGAAGGCTTCCTGCGCTCGGAAACATCGCTGGTGCAAACCATTGGCCGGGCGGCCCGTAACGTGGACGGCAAGGTCATCATGTATGCGGATAATATGACTGGTTCTATGACCCGCGCTATTGCCGAGACAGACCGCCGCCGTGAAAAACAGCTGGCCTACAATGAGGAACATGGCATCACGCCCCAATCGATCAAATCGAATATTCAGGACATTCTGTCGAGCGTCTATGAGCAGGATCATGTGACGCCAGATCGCGGGATTTCTGACAAACTTGGCAAAGGCTCGGGCGAGTTGGTTGGCGGCAATCTCAAGAGCCATTTGGAAGCGCTGGAAAAAGAAATGCGCGATGCCGCCGCCGATCTCGACTTTGAGGTAGCAGCCCGTCTGCGCGATGAGATCAAACGCTTGCGCGAAGTGGAATTGGCCGTTGCTGACGATCCGCTTGCACGGGAGACTGGTGTCGAAAACACACAGGAATCGCGTAAACGCAAGGCCCAGAGTAAACCGGACAAGTCATTATTCAAAAAGCCTCACCTCGATGAAATGACCGTTGGCCGGACTGAAAAGCCCAAAGCCCCAGATGGCTGGCAGGCGCCGCGCAAGTCGTATGGCGATGATATGCGGGAAAATATGAGCACAGATGGCACAGTGCGCGGTGAAGAAGAAAATCCCGCAATGCCAACTTATCGCAAGAAAATCGGGTTGGGCTCCTACGAGGACCCAAATGATGAAAAACGTCGCAAGAAGAGACCAAGCAAAACCGGAAGGCCAGGACGGTGAAGGGTCCTACTGCCTGGCAGAAAATTGCGCTGATGATGTTTGGCATCCCACTGGGATTGGGTGCGGTTGGAGGGCTCAGTGCTTGGAATAGCGATTACAACATTGATAACTCGGATACTTATTGTTTCCTGACTGGTGAAAGCGCTCCATGTAGCATTGAGATCATCCGTACTGCTGAAACGATTTCAGCATTAATTGTTTGGACACTAATCGGTTTTCTCGCAGCGTTGGTTTGTTCTATCTTGATCGCCATCTGGTCAGACTTGAAAAACAAACAGGGCAAAACCGGAAGGCCAGGACGGTGAAGCTCACCATGTTGGCCTTTTTCGCCGTATGGTCGGTTATCCTTCCCCAGTTACCAGCCCAAGCGAATGACTGGTCGGTCACCGAGCAGGTTAAAACTTATCCGGTGCGCGGCAACGACGCGCTGGCGCTGTATCGGTCTATCGACGATAACGGTCCGAAAACATCACTCGGCACACGAGCTATTGCTCTCACGGAGTTTGACCTGCGCTGGCGGCGCGACTATCAGCCAGACGGGTCCGCTTGCGTACTTACCGGTGCTAAGCCTTTTCTAACGATAACGACCACGCTGCCCAAACCGGCAGGAAAGCTCAACAAGGATATGGCTACCCGTTGGAAACCGTTCATTGGAGGCATAACCGCCCATGAAGCGGTGCACGGCAAAATGATCCGGGAATTGACCGCTGAAATCGTTACTCGCACCGTTGGCACGCGCATGAACAATGATGCCGCTTGCAAGAAAATTCGACCTTTAATCCTTGAAAAGGTCAAAGCCGCCTATGCCGCCCACCTCGCAAGATCGCGCGAATTCGATCGGGTGGAAATGGGCAAGGGCGGCAATGTCGAACAGTTAGTCCGCGCTCTGGTGGAATGAAAAGGCAGGGAAACAGTCCATGATGACAACGCTTTGCCAACATACTACAGGAAAATCGGGATTGGCTCTTGTGAAAACCGAACGATAATAAACGCCACAGTAAGAGGTCGGGAAAAAACGGAAGGCCGGGGCGGGATCCATCCCATCGGTCGTCATCCTTGGGTTAAGCGCGAGGATGACTAATTTACTTTAGGTATCTGCCTGTGTGTTTCTGGACATCGCTTCCAGCCTTAAAGTCTGGCGCCAAATCATCCATGTCATCTATAGTGACAACCTCTGTCTCATTCGCCAAAACATCTGCATCGCCTTCTGGTCCATCCTCAAACACGTCAGTATCGGTTTCTTCCGACACGGTTTCTTGGCGCTCGTCTTGGCTAATTTCAGGAGACCTGCCTTCTTCTTCCTCAGTCGGATTATTATCCTCTACAAGGGCCTGTTCATCCCCGCGTGTTTCTTCCTCAGCTTTCGGCGCTGCGGCTTCCTGCTTCATGTCAACGCGTTTTTGCAACTTGCTTTTCGGGGCAGTGCCTTCGGTTCTCATCGCTTTGGTAAGGGAGTTTCGTAACAGCGCTTCGGGCCGGATCGTGCCATCGGCGATCAGATTGTTGAGAAAGCCGCGCGCCTGGGTTTCAGGAATGTTGAGCATAGTGCTCAGTGTCGCTGGCGTACAATTACCGTGCAGACCATACATATAAATGGTCCAGAAACGGGCTTTGGTGGCAATGGCTGCTGCCGATGCTGTCGCCATAGGCGTCGCCGCGGGAAGGGCGGCTGCGGCCGGCCTCAATAAATGGACCGGGGCAACGGGCAGGGCGATGGCCGCGGCTAGCGATTGGATAAATTTGCGTCTGTTCATGAAACCCATATAACAATAACTAATGCTAATTTCGAGCATAAGTTTAAAAATTGTTATTTTGATGTCAGAATTCCGCATATAGCACCATGCCGCTATTGCATCCCTCCATGCAAACTTTGCGTTACTCTTTTTGTCAGAATAGGCGTAATGCAACGCCAATACAGCTGTTTGATCTCAGTTTTAACAAAAAATTCAAAAATTCAGAGTGGAATCAGCGAAAACCAGCTTAGAAATGAACAACTCCTCAAAGAAGCGAGACCTCCCATGTTCGATATTTTCCGTGAATTTGTCTATGGCCTGAAACTCGGCGCCCGTCACTCTATCGACACCCGCCATAACATGACCGAACGTGCTATCAGCCCGTCTCTAAAAGCTGCCAAGAAAAACAGCTATGTGGGTTCTGAACAGTCTGGCCGCTGAACGATCTGTTTTCCAGTTAGTTACCTTTGTTTGTGGCGCTCACGAGAGGTAAGGCTATCCTAAGATTTCCCTGTTATCGTGTTCTGGGTATGAAACGGTGACAGGAAATGACATGGATGCTCTGATTAATCTGCTAGCCACGCTCTACGTTTTTGCAGGACCATTTTTGCTGGCCCGCATGGCTGGTAATTATATCTGGCCGCTCGTTCTTGCTTTTCTATATGTGATATCAGCGATAATTGCCTCGGCAATGATCTATACCCCAAGCTTTGGCTATGGCGGTTGGTTGATGCTGACTTTGCCGTTTTCTCCAGTTCTGCTGTTGTATGGCTGGTTGATGATCAAGCTCATGACCTGGTGGTCAGCTAAGACGTCGGTCATACAAAATCCTCAAACGCATCAGTTTGGACGCAGTTGAGCGGAGCGTGAGTTTGCCTAAGCATCTTTGTTTCATCTGCCACATTTGGTGATATCGCCTCATTCTCGCCATTACATTTGTCCGCTTTAGCCCTTTTTCGAGCATTTCCCTGCCTTTTTGCCAAGCCAGTCTGCAGTCTCAGAAAACTGGGACAATTGGGCATATCCCGGTTCATGCATTCTCATGGAGGGGAAGCCATGCATTACCGTCAATTTGACGCCAACACATCAGGCGTTGAGCGCAACACATTAGACAGCGCTGATTTCATCAAATTTGAAACTGTATATGACCGCCGTGATCTCTTGGATCGCGCCCGCGCCTCAACAACCTATCTGGCAATCAATTTGGTTGTGGTGCTTGCTATTGCTGTGGTCAGTTTTGCAGCTTTCGGTTTGGCAGGAAAAGCTTTTGCGGCGGAGACCATAGCAGGCAATGTGAAGCCGGCTGCCAGCTATGTGCGCCCAAACAATATGAATATGGGAGGATTGTTATTACCGTCCAAAGAGCCGGGTCAATATGTGGAAGCGCCGCGTCTCTCAGCGGATGTGGAGATTTTGGTCAACGGACCGATTGCGCGGGTTAGCGTGACGCAACGTTTCGAAAATCCTGCAGATGGTTGGGTGGAAGGTATTTATGTTTTTCCACTGCCTGAAGACAGCGCAGTCGATACGCTCAAGATGCGCGTAGGGGATCGTCTGATTGAAGGGGTGATCAAGCCACGTGAAGAGGCCCGCCAGATTTATGAGCAAGCAAAAAGAGAAGGCAAGAAGGCTGCGCTCTTAGAGCAGCAGCGCGATAATATTTTTACCAATGCGGTTGCGAATATTGGCCCCGGTGATGTTGTGATCGTGAACATAGAATATCAGCAGACAGTCCGCCAAGATAATGGCCTGTTTTCTCTGCGTTTTCCGATGGTTGTTGCTCCTCGATATTCGCCCCAGCCAATCGTGCAGATGGTTGATTTTTCAAACAATGGTAACTCAGGCTTTGGTGTTGTTGATCCCGTGCCTGATAGAAACGAGATTGCTGCGCCTATATTGGATCCGCGCGAAAACGCGGCGATTAATCCGGTTACCTTGACGGTTAAACTCGCGGCAGGATTTCCCATTGGTTCAGTGGAAACACCGTTCCATGAGTTGCTCTCAAAAGAGCAGGATGAGGCAACGCGCATTCTAATACTCAAGAATGAGAGTGTTCCTGCTGACCGTGATTTTGAGTTGAACTGGCGTGCGAAAGGCGAAGCGCCAAATGCAGCTCTATTCCGTGAAGAAATTGATGGAAAAAATTATATTCTCGCTTTTGTTACCCCGCCTGAAATTGATGTAAGTAAACTACCGAAAAAAGATCGTGAAGTCATTTTCGTGATCGATAATTCAGGTTCTATGGCTGGCGAAAGCATGGACCAAGCCAAGTTGGCATTGGAAGATGCATTGGCGCGGTTGAAGCCGAACGATAAATTTAACGTGGTTCGTTTTGATGACACCTATGAAGTTCTGTTTGATGATGCGGTTTCGGCAGATCGCGAGAACCTTGCGATAGCCAGCCGCTTCGTTCGCGGTTTGCAGGCTGAAGGCGGTACGGAGATGCTTGCGGCTTTGCAAGCAGCATTGGTCGACAAAAATCGCGCGGATATAGATCGCATCCGTCAGGTGGTATTCATCACCGATGGGGCAATCGGCAACGAACAAAAATTGTTCAGCTCGATTGCATCAGCAAAAGGCCGCAGTCGCGTATTCACCGTGGGTATCGGATCAGCACCAAATTCATATTTCATGACCCGCGCCGCTGAAATTGGCCGCGGAACATTCACCCATATCGGCGCGATTGATCAGGTCAAAGCTAAAATGGGTAGTTTTTTTGCAAAACTCGAAAACCCGGTCATGACCGGGCTGTCGGTGCAGGGGATAGGGGCTAATTTGTTTGAGGCAAGTCCAGATCCTCTGCCCGATCTTTATAAGGGCGAGCCGATTGTCGTTGCTGCGATCGCAGAAAAAGCTGAAGGAATGCTAGAGATTTCTGGCGACTATGCGGGCCAGCCTTGGAAAGTACAGATGGACCTTGCCCAAGCGCAGCAAGGCGACGGCATTGGCAAATTATGGGCGCGTCGCAAGATCGCCTCGCTGGAAGCAGGTCTATCTTATGGCAATGACTTTGAAGCTGTGAACAAACAAGTGGAAACAGTGGCAATGACCCATCATCTTGTTTCCAGCCGCACATCGCTGATTGCGGTGGACAAGACCGTGAGCCGCCCATCGACTGAAGATGTTACGACAACCAAAGTCCCTTTGAACCTTCCTGCTGGTTGGGATGCAGACAAATGGTTCGATGAACCTGCACAAACCGCTCCACAAAAGGCAATGCTGCAAAGAACCCGCCAGAACGCTCAGGCATTGGTCGCAGCAGCGCCAACGATAAAGGCAGCTCGGAAAATCGCTTTGTCCAATTCAAGAGCGGTGCAATTGCCTCAAACGGCAACACTTGCAGAACGCAATATCATTCTCGGATTTTTGTTAATGTTGCTTGCTGGCTTAGGTCTAGCGGTGGCAAAGACTTGGGGCCGGTTTGGCCGAAAAGTTTCGAGACAAACGAAAAACCAACTCCGCACTGATTTCGAAAAACTACCATGAGCAAGAGAATTCTATCCTTCAAGTCAGGCGTTACGGCCAAAACGACTAAATTTCTTTTGGCGGCAGTCTTTCTGACCGGAATGTGGTTTGTTGCGGATGGACTTTGGATCAAAGGCAAAGCAGCCATTGCGCAGGTTATGCTGGATAGGGCTTTCTTGAGTGCATCTGTCGAGGATCAAAAACCATGGGCTTGGGCAGATATTTCTCCTATCGCGAAAATCTCGGCTCCGCGCCTTCAACAGTCCAATATTGTTTTGAACAATACCAGCGGCGAAGCACTGGCATTTGGTCCAGGCCATCTTGTTGATACACCCCTACCTGGCGAACGAGGGACGGCAGTATTCTCTGCCCATCGGGACACGCATTTCAGGTGGATAGGGGAACTCAGAAAAGGCGACGAAATCCTGGTAAAGCGCAAGGATGGAAAGACTATTGCTTATGAAGTGCGCCGCGCTTGGATTGCAAAAGCAGGTTCATCAGGAATTAACGCCGATAGCGATCAGCATTTGATTGCTCTAACAACCTGTTGGCCTCTCGATGGAACCCAGAGAAGCGATTGGCGCTATATTGTTGAGGGTGTTGAAGTGGATGTTCAAGATCCAGAGTTTGGACCGATATAATATCAATCGGCGTCTAATCGAATGTGGCATTCGATGAAGTACGTATCGTATTAAAAACTTCCACAATTGCTTCTGGATCTTTCAAGTCTGGGATGGCAGTGCGGGTTCCTTCGCTGGTTTCTATGATCAAAGTACCGCCGCCCATCATGCGCCCATACAAACCGCGCTTAATGGACATTCCCATTATCAAATCATTTGGAATTTCAAGACCCTTATTCTTTGGCCATCCAGGATGTACCTTTACGGAGTTTTGCCCAAGACGTACTCTTACGGTTTCATATCGCAAGAAGGCATGAGCCGCGAGCAAAGGAACACCCACCCCGGCAACCAGAGCCGCAAGACGAAAAAGGGCTGTATCACTGCGATTGGTCAGCCACAGGTATAAAAGACAAAGTGCGTATGAAATCAGAATGACAAGCGTTGGCACAAACAATTGCCAATGAGACCGGAAATCCTTGGAGCCGTCTTGATCGGGCAACTCCAGTTCCATTGTGTCTTCTATCTCGTGCAGGTTAGGCATTGGCCCGCTCCAGCTTTAATGAGAAATAACGCCGCATCGATATAAATACTGCGAATCCTTTTCCAAGTGCAAGTGTGGCTCAATTGCCCTAAATAGGGAAGGTAGCAGATTTTTCAGCAATAGCATCAGTGATACAGCCCTATGAATTCAAAAAGCGTCAAGAATAATATTTTACCAGGTCTTAGCTTCGATACCAGTTATGCTCAGCTGCCGGAGCGGTTTTTCGCAATGATGGAACCCGTCACAGCCAAGGAGCCGAAACTGGTTTTTTTGAATGAAGCGCTTGGTACAGAATTGGGGTTGGATATTGATGCGCTAGACAAGGAATATGCGGCGCGGGTGTTTACGGGAGCAGAGGCCCAAAGCGAGGGTGGTCTGCTTGCCATGACCTATTCGGGGCACCAGTTCGGCCAGTTTAATCCGCAAATGGGTGATGGCCGCGCCGCTTTGTTGGGTGAAGTCATCGACATCAAAGGACAACGGCAAGATATTCAACTCAAAGGAGCAGGGCGCACTGCGTTCTCGAAGGGCGGTGATGGCAAAGCTGCGCTGGGTCCTGTGATGCGGGAATACATCATCAGCGAAGCCATGCATGCCCTTGGCGTTCCGACGACCCGCAGCCTCGCTGTGGCTACGACCGGAGAATATGTCTATCGCGATGCGGTTTTACCGGGCGCGGTTTTAACGCGCATTGCTTCAAGCCATTTGCGGATTGGCACTTTTCAGTTCTTTGCAGCACGCGGTGATATAGAGGGCCTGAAAATCTTGGCTGACTATGCAATCGACCGCCATTATCCAGATACCAAAACGTCACCAAATCAGTATCTCGGATTACTTGAGAAGGTGATATCAGCGCAGGCATCTCTCATTTCCAAATGGCTTTCGATTGGTTTCATCCATGGCGTGATGAACACAGATAATATGACGATATCCGGTGAAACAATTGACTATGGTCCTTGCGCTTTTATGGATCAGTATGATCACAATAAGGTGTTTAGTTCCATCGATCGCCAGGGGCGTTATGCATTTGGCGCACAACCAGCCATAGGTCAGTGGAACCTGTCGCGGTTGGCAGAGACACTGTTACCTTTGATGGATGATGATGAGGACAAGGCCCTTGAAATGGCAAAGACTGCCCTTGACCAATATGGACCTATATTCATGGCGTCTTGGACCCAAGAAATGGCGCCTAAGTTTGGTATGGTACCCAACAAAGAGCCAGAAACAGATAGAGAGATCATCCGGCAATTTCTTTCTTTGCTGCAAAAGCATAACGTAGATTTTACGAACAGTTTCCAATCGCTAACTATCGCCTTGATGAACGAAGAAGGTTTGAAAAAAGTCAAAGCGATTTTTCAAGAAGACGGAAGCTTTGATATTTGGTTTGAGCAATGGAAAGCGCGGATTGGGTCTTCTGAACAGGAAATATCCGTAGCTTGCAAAATAATGACTCGTGCCAATCCGATCTATATTCCGCGCAATCATTTGGTTGAAGAAGCCATAGATGTTGCCACCAGCAAAGGCGATTTCAGTTTCATGGAAAAGCTTTTGAAAGCAATTGGCACACCCTTCGAAAAGAAAGCTGGGTTTAACCGCTATGAACTTCCGCCCAAACCTGAAGAGGAAGTTCATCAAACATTTTGTGGCACCTGAAGTCATGGAAATAACTTTGATTGTCGCAATCTGTGCTTGACTTGATATCTTGTTAAATCCAGCCTGATCTTGCAGCAAAGGTTAGTGGGAGATGCGAATGTCAGGCACGAAAATATCTAACGGTCAGTTTGATCGCATTGCAGACTTTGTTTTCAATTCTGGCGCCGAAATTCCTGAAAAGACGATGCATCGTATGTCGACATTATTGATTGACACGCTCGGGGTTGCAGCGGGGGCAGCGAACCTGGATTCCGGTATCATCGCTCGCGAACATACCGTGGAGTTTCACGGTTCAGGTAGTGCAAAAAACTCAGCACCATTACTCTTTGATGGACGCAAAGCCAGTATTTCAGGTGCCGCTTTTGCAGCAGCAACCCAGATAGACAATCTTGACGGACATGATGGCTATAATCCCACCAAAGGGCATATTGGTTGTGCGGTAGTGCCGGCATTGTTTGCTTTTGCCGAACAATATCCTGAACTAACCGGCCGAGATGCCACACAGGCTCTTGCTATGTCCTATGAAGTAGCGGCAAGAGCAGCGATTGCGCTGCATGCTACTGTGAGCGATTACCACACATCGGGCGCTTGGAACGCATTGGCAGTGGCGGCGCTTGGTTGCAGATTGCGTAAAATAACAAAAGATCAATTTCGTCATGCTGTTGGTATTGCTGAATATCATGGTCCGCGCAGTCAAATGATGCGTGAGATTGACAACCCAAGCATGCTCCATGATGGGTCCGGCATGGGCGCGCTGACTGGAGCCATGGCGTGTCTTTTGGCTGAGCGCGGCTTTACCGGAGCTCCAGCCATTACACT
Organism: Nitratireductor sp.; assembly: GCA_017854535.1. Taxonomy (GTDB): domain Bacteria; phylum Pseudomonadota; class Alphaproteobacteria; order Rhizobiales; family Rhizobiaceae; genus Salaquimonas. The sequence continues at coordinate 14,090 of JAFMHL010000028.1, read as the reverse complement.
TGAAGATGAGGAGGTGGCAGCATACTGGCAAGATCTCGGCAGTCTTTGGACGGTAGATCTCAACTATATCAAGCCCTATCCGATTTGCCGTTGGGCCCATGCTGCCATAGACGCAACAAGAAAATTGATGCTTGAACATAAGTTTACAGCCGATGCTGTCGTGTCTTTGAATATCAAGACCTTTGCTCAAGCCGCACGATTATTTGCGGGAATGCCTGACACCACTTCTCAAGCGCAATACAGCCTTCCCTTCGCCGTCGCGAATATGCTGTTATATGGCACAATCGCGCCTGAGCATATTTCAGGTGAAGGTTTGAAAAACAAAGTGGTCGCTGAACTTCTCCCAAGGATCAAGGTGGAGGAGGTTGAACGCCATTCATCCCGGTTTCCGATGGGGCGCTGGTCGAATGTTGAAGTAATTTTGAAAGATGGACGCAGTTTCCATTCTGGGGATGTCCACGCACGTGGTGGGCCTGAGTCGCCAATGGAAGACGAGGAAATAGAAAAGAAATTTCATACAATGACAAGTTCTGCACTTTCCAAAGAACGCTCACAAGCGATTTGGCAGATGAGAAATCGGCTGCTGCAACCAAATACTCAATTGAAAGAACTAAGCGTCTTGCTTTACGACAAGTGTGACGTTTAATATCGCTGTGTAGTCTAAACGAGAGCAACTTATGAAACTGATCCATATTTCCGACATCCATCTCAACCCTGCAAAAATTCTTGGTGATAATCCAATTGAGCAGTTCAAAAAGGTCCTCACCTATATTGAGGCCCATTTGATGGATGCTGACAAAATTGTCATTACCGGAGACCTTACTCATATTGGCATGCTCGAAAGCTATGAAGTGCTTCGAGATTTGTTAGCTGCTTCAAAACTCAAAGAACATCTTGAGCCTGTTTTGATGATTGGAAATCACGATTCCCGTAAAAATTTTGAAACAATATTTCCCGACCAACCAAAAGATGAAAATGGATTTTTTCAATTCGCCGAAGAAACGCCGGAAGGGTTGTTTGTCTATCTCGACACAAAACTTGAGGGCAGTCATGCAGGAGAATTCTGTTCCAAACGTCGGACATGGCTGAGATCAATTCTCTCAGGCGCGAAGGGTAAAAATCAACCTGTTTGGCTGTTCATGCATCACAATCCGGTGGGTGTGCAGATCGCCAATGCCGATCAATATAATATGGTGGATGAAACAGAGTTTCGAGAAATTCTAAGAGAATATAAAGGTCAAATTAGACACATCTTCTTTGGCCACTGTCACTATACATTGAGCGGCTCGGTCTGCGGAATACCATTTTCTGCACCGCGCTCCACTTCCCATCCAAATTGGCCAGAATTTTCAGGCAACCCCAAATTGATGGGTTATGGAAATATTGAGAAGAACTTCAATGTGTGCTTTTTGGGCGCTGATGAAACCGTTATCCATTCGATCGACTATGAGCGGGAACCAGATATCAAATGGCTGACATTGGCGTAGCTCTGCGCTCACGCATCCAGATGATAAGTCCTGCTGCAACAATGATCATGGCACCCGTAATGGTCCAGCGGTCAGGTAAATGATTGAACAGTAAATAGCTCCAAACTGTCAGATACAAAATGAATGAATAACCATAGGGTGTTAGCGTCGTTGCTGGCGCATATCCATGGGCACGGGTGAGTAATTCATGACCAGCCCAACCATAAAATCCCATCATGCACATGATGATCCAGTCGATTAAACTTGTTGGATTTTGCCAAGTCCAGATCGCAAAAGGAGCAATAGCCATGGTTCCTATAAGCCCCGAGTAAAACTGCAGGGTGTCGGTTGCAACAATACCAGCTAGTTTGCGTGTCAAAATAGAATACATCGCAAAAGCAAAGGCGTTGACTAATGAGAGCAGGATTGCCCAATGAAAACTCTCATCAAAAGGGCGAATTGCGATCAATATGCCAACAAACCCGATGGCAATTGCAAACCATCGCCAAGCGCCAACTTTTTCCCCAAGCAAAGGTCCAGAAAGTGCGCAAATAATGATCGGGGACGAAAAGAGAATGGTAGAGGTCAGAGTCAGCGGAATATATCGCAGCGCGATAAAATTTAAGACGGTCGATAGGGCCAAGAGACCACCCCGTAGCAAAACCAACCCCATATGACTTGTGCCAAATCTATCGCGTGAAACACCGCCTTTGGCAATTCGCCCCAAGGAGATAACGAAATGCCCGAAATACCGCATAAACGAAAGTTGAAACGCTGATAAACCAGCCAGCGCCAGCCATTTGGCGCTGGTGTCAATAAATGAAAAAAACAGGTAAGCAACCAGCATAAAGGCGATGCCCAATGCTGGTCTATCTTCGTTTTCCTTGGCAACTAAACGGGCCAACACAGGTTCCTTTTATTCCATGAGATTATTTCTTAAATTGATCTGCGAAATAATCGACCATCTGAGAAACCATTTTATCACCACTGCCGCTTTTTGTGGCTTCGCTTAGGGCACCCAAAGCACCTTTAGCCATGATTGAAGTATTGCCGGTTTCTTCGACCATTTTGTTATAATAGCCGACATCTTTGCTGGCGTTTTTAATAGCGAAAGCCAGCATGGCAGGGTTTCCATCCACGCCATAGGCTTTAACAAAATCCATCATACCTGAATGAAGCGGTCCGGCGGACATCACGTCATAAAGTTTCTGGCGTTCTATGCCAGCCACATCAGCAAAAGCAAATGCCTCTGACATGGCATTGGCAACTGTCATGCCAAAGAAATTGTTCATGAGCTTAATGGTGTGACCAGATCCAAGAGCACCAAGATGGAAAACATTTTCACCAAGGTCTTCCAAGACAGGTTTGACTTTAGCAAATGCTGTCTCATCCCCAGAACACATGATATTTAGTTTGCCTTCCAAGGCATGGGCAGGCGTGCGGCCCAATGGGGCATCAAGGTAAGTGCTTCCAGCGGCAGCAACTTTCTCGCCAATCTTCCGGGTTGAAGCAGGTAAAGAGGTTCCAAAATCAATCACAGTTGATCCGGGTTCTAATCCGGCGATTACGCCGTCATCACCAAACATGCGTGATTCAACAGAGTCTGATGTATCCATACAAAGCATGACAATATCACTCGCCGCAGCAAGCTCTTTCGATGATTGAACTTCAACCGCCCCGCGGCCTACAGCTTTCTCAATTGCCGTGCGTGAACGGTTTGCAACAACGGTAATCGCATATCCCTGATCAAGCAGACGGTCGACCATTGCAGCGCCCATGAGGCCAAGTCCGATAAATCCGATTTTTGGTTTCGACATTTTTTTCCTAACTTGCAGTTGAGAAGGTGCGGTTTTTCACACGACTTTGAATTTCATAGATTGAGCGATTTTTGTCCGGTTGTGGTTGAGGAATGCGAACCGGGACACTCTCAAGGCGGGGATGAAGAGTGGTCTTTCCGCAAAGCATGCGGGAATCATAATCTTCAATGGATTCAAACTTTGTCATAGCGCCCATGATAGGGAAAGCATCCGCAGCCATCATTTCATAAAATAAAAGGCGTCTGTCATGATCTGATGTATTGAGCGCCGATCCATGAACAATGCGCCCGTGATGAATAGAGATAGATCCAGCTGGGCCCTGCAGCTCAACGGCATCAGCCATATCAAAGCCGTTTTGCGCCAAGTCCATACCTCCTGCAAAAACGCTATCCACATGATGATCGTATATTGCTGCTTTGTGAGAACCGGGGAACACCATCAAAGGTCCGTTTTCGCTATCCATATCGTCAATGATCACGCTAATCGCCAGCACATCATCATTGGTATGGGGGTAAAACGCGAAGTCCTGATGCCACTCGATTGCCGCACCATAATTGGCGGATTTCATGTTCAACTTGGTCGTATGCAATCGTATATCAGGGCCAATAAGATCACGTGCTGGCGCTAGAATATGATCAGAAAACAGCAAGTCTTTCATTATCGGACTGGTGGTATGCGGCAGCTTGATACGGCGCAAACGAGGATGATCTGGAGTATGGCTATCTTCCAGATCAAGCCGATCATTTGACGCGGTCATTCCTTTTGCTTCTTCATTGAAGCGTGCGATTTCAGCGCGGATATTTTCGATAATATCCATAGGAACATGGTTTTCTAAAATCAGATAGCCGTTCTCCTGATAAAAACTGATCTGATCATCACTCAGAACTTCTTTGGAAATATTCCGTGCCATCAATTTGCTCCTGAACTTGAGTTCATCTCGCCATTACATGGTCGCACCAATTTGCCATGGCACAAATTCATAGTCACCAAGGCCCTGCATTTCAGACTTGGATTGCTCACCCGATGCAACGCGCAATAACAGCTCGTAAATTTCCCGCCCTTTTTCTTCTAATGTCACACCGTCCGTAAGCATATCGCCAGCATTGATATCCATGTCATCACGCATGCGTTCATACATCACAGAGTTCGTTGAAATTTTTATGCAGGGTGAGGGCTTTGAACCGAATGCCGATCCGCGCCCGGTCGTAAAGGCAACCAGATTGCAGCCGCTGGCGATTTGTCCCGTAACCGAAGCGGGGTCGTATCCAGGTGAATCCATAAAGGTGAACCCTTTTGCGGTGACTGGTTCCGCATATTTATAAACGCCATTGAGTGGGGTGGTTCCACCTTTGGCTGCAGCTCCTAGAGATTTTTCCAATATTGTGGTTAGACCGCCTTTTTTATTACCCGGGCTTGGGTTGTTATCCATGCTACCTTTATTCCGTGCCGTATAATCTTCCCACCAGCGAATGAGGCTAACAAGTTTCTCTCCGGTTTTTCTGTCTTTTGCTCTGCGGGTAAGCAAATGCTCAGCACCGTATATTTCAGGTGTTTCGGCTAGAACGCCAGTACCGCCTTGTGCAGTCAAAAGATCGCACGCATAGCCCAGAGCAGGGTTTGCAGTGATACCGGACATAGCGTCTGACCCGCCACATTGAAGCGCCACCATCAGTTCTGAAACAGGGCAAGGTTCGCGAACAAACTTATTGGCTTCCCGCAACATAGCCTTTACTTTGGCAATGCCTATTTCCACGGTCTTGCGAAGGCCGGCAACATCTTGGATGTTCATTGCTTGAAAGAGAGGGCCGTCTTTTAAACCCATTGCCTCCAATAGCCAATCGATCTGGTTCATCTCGCAACCAAGGCCAACCATCAACACACCGGCATGATTTGGATGGCGTGCATATCCCCACATTACCCGTTGCAGAGCGTCAAACCCGTCACCATCACTTGCCATGCCACAGCCAGTGCCATGAACAAACGCAACGACACCATCCACATTAGGATAAGCTGCCACTTCATCGGGTCCAAATGCATTGGCAATCATCCGTGCTGCCGTTGCCGAGCAATTTACCGATGTGACGATACCGATATAGTTTCGCGTTCCAACTTTTCCGTTAGGCCTGCGAAACCCCATAAATGTATCCCGCTGGGTTTCAGGCACCATATCTACTGAGCGCAAATCCGTAGAAAATTCATAAGCCATATCAGTATTTCTGAACTCGATATTGTGCACATGGACATGGTCGCCTGCATCAATATCTTCCAGAGCATATCCGATGATCTGAGCGTATTTGCGAATGGCATCGCCTTTGGAGATAGCCGTTGTTGCAAGCTTGTGACCAGGCGGGATCATGACCTTGGTTGTAGTGTTTTCAATAACACTTCCAGCCTCCAAGGGTTTGGTCAGTGTCACAACATTGTCAGTTGCGTCTAAGCGAATGTAATCAGCCATTTAATGTTCCATTATGCGCAAAAAGGTGCGTCTGATTGCCAGCGATGAATATTGATGTGTGGGCTTGTAGCTAGCCGTTTTCTTGCCAGTTCCCAATTGTGTTTCCATAAACGCCAGTCCCGCATTTCACTGGAAGGGTTTGCTTTACTGCGCGCTATGAATTCAGGAAAATGCGCCCGCCCGGTCTGTTCGCCAATTTTGTTGAAGCGAATATCGAAAGACCAGCGAAAGCTATCGGTTTTATTCACGAGGGAAGCATGTGGGGCGAGGGGATGAAAAATAACCACACCGCCACTCTTTACCGGTAAAGGAACCGCAGTATTTTCGTCGATAAAACCGTCAGCGATAGCTGTTTGAACTTTTGGACAATGTGGTTTCATACCTTGCCGATGAGCTTTTGGAATAACTTGAAGGCAACCATTTTCGATTGTTGCATCACTGATCGCACACCAGACTGTGACCATATTGGTTTCATCAGCGTCGGCATGTCCGACGGCGCGGTCTTGGTGCCAATCTGTCGCCGTAATATGGGCTCTAATTTCATCCTGACGTAAGGTGGTTTCCGGCGGCTTAATCCGAACATGTTGAATGGGATTGGAGACCAGTTCAGGGCCAATCAAGTCTTCTACCAAATCCAGCAAGCGTTCGTGCGTAATCAGATCAAAGATCGCTGGCCCGAAATGCATTGGTGTTTCGTTGGTGATACGGTCCCCAGGGAGAGAAATGTCCATCGGCTGAAACCAGTCGCAGCCAGCTTTATAAGCGGCCAGCAACTTTCCGTGGAAATCGAGAGCTTCCGGCGGAGCCAAAACCTTACCTTCAGAATACCACCCTTCGTAAAGCGTATCCATCAGCTTCGAATATTCATCCTTTACCGAATCGATTACGCTGCGCTTGTCCAACACATCTTCAACAACCAGATATCCCTCGGTCTCGAAAAATGTTTTTTGCGCATCGCTCAGCATTTTCGGACGCTTCCTAGCTTCTGAAGAACATGGTCAGTTCTGGGAAGAACAAGATCAACATCAACACCACCAGCTGGATACCGATGAACGGCAGGAACCCACGGAAAATATCCGGCAGGGTGATGTAAGATGGCGCAACAGATTTGAGATAGAAGGCGGCAGGTCCAAACGGTGGTGACAAGAAACTGACCTGCATGTTCACGCAGAATAATATCCCGAACCAAACGGACACAAAGGACGCGTTATCCACCAATGGTGAGAATACACCAATATCTTCAAGGGGTAATTTGAGAACAATTGGCATGAACACTGGCATCACCAAAAGAACGATACCTGTCCAGTCCATAAAGGCACCAAGGAACAGGAAGATAACCATCATCACCATCAAGACGCCAAGCGTCGGCAAGTCATAGCCAATGATCAAATTAGCAACAAAAGTTGGACCACCTGAAATCGTGTAGGCCCCCGCTAATGCTGTGGCGCCAAAGGTGACCCAAATGATCGTGCCAGTGGATTTAAAGGTCCGCATGGATGCTTCACGCAACAGGTTAAATGAGAATTCACCCCGAATAACAATGAGGGCAAGTACCGCTATCGAGCCGATTGCAGCAGCCTCGGTAATACCGGTAATGCCGCCATAAATAGAACCAAGTACAACAAACACCACAATCAGGGGAGCAATCATGCCTTTGCCTCGCTCCCAAGCGTCGCGAGCAACATCAAAGCCTGTATGAAACCAAAGATAGGCAAGACAAGTCAGCGTCGCGATGGAATAATTGTAGATAGACATCGGCGCTTGAAACCAGGTGTCTTCCTCAATCTCCCCAATCGAATTGATGAAAAGAATTCGCACGACAATCAGGGAACAGGCAGCGCCAATCAGCATAACGAGCAAAGTCGAGCTATATTGCAGTTTTTGTGCGCCCGTCATGTCTTTTTCCGTTGGTTCCGGCAATGGAGCCAAGTCAGGGTTCATGCGGGTAACGACCAAGATATAAATGATGTAAAAACTGGCTAAAATGAAACCAGGGACAAATGCCGCTTTAAACAGAGCGTGGATGGAAGTCTCTGTGATCAGGCCAAAGAAGATCAAAACAATCGATGGCGGGATCATTGTACCGAGCGAACCGGATGCGCAGATCGTACCAACCGCAAGGTTCTGGTTATATCCCAAACGCAGCATCTGGGGCAGGGCGATCAGACCAAGCAAAACCACTTCACCGCCAATAATACCGGACATGGCTGCCATAACAATAGCCATGATCGCAGTCACAACCGCGATGCCGCCGCGGGTACGAGACATCCACTGGTTCAAGGATGAATACATATCCCGGGCAATACCGGAACGCTCCAGCAGGGTCGCCATGAATATAAACAGCGGGACTGATATGAGCACGTAATCGGTCATAATGCCGTAGAGGCGTTGAGCCAGAATATTCATCGGTCCACTGCCGAAAGTTCCAGTCAAAATACCAGTGCCAAAACTAAAAGGATCGCTCAACAAAGTTGGCTCGAACTTCATGATCATTACGAGGACGGCCAGAAAGCCCGATGCAAAGCCAAGCGGCATGCCGATTGCCAACAGCAAAAGCATTCCGCACAAAAGAACAATTGAAATTGTACCGATATCCATAACGTTTGACCGCCTTACTTACTGGGCTTTGGCGGATTTCCGCTCAATACTTCATCGACCAACAGATCTTTGTTCTGCGCTTTCACTTCATTGGCGATTTCTTCATCATCATCGCCTGCATAAGGTGTCGGTGTCTTGTTAAAGTCCTTTACCAAACCATAAACCATTAGCAAGACAGCGGCCAAAATTCCAAGCCCCATCCCAATGCGCCATTTCATTGGCATCTTTGGGCCTGTCTCGGAAAAGTCTGTGAAGACGGGGATGGCCTTGTAAGCAAGCCACAATACCATTGCCACAGAGATGACATCAAAGGTCTTGCGAATCCATGCTTGCGCCGGCCAGTCTCTGATCAAGTTGGAAATTGCTTGAAGCGCGAGAACAAACAAAGTTACCAATACCAAGGGTTTGTTTGTTGCTGGAATTGGCGGGTCATAGGCAGTTCCAAATGCCTCCCAGCGCCAAAATTTTGCAACAGCTTCCCCGTAGCCGCCCCAAACAACCGCGAATACAAAGATGCAAACACAAACTACCGATGCGATATCAAAAATGCGTCTTAACCAGGAAGGTGCCAAATCATATAGGACAAAGATGCGGATATGGCTGCGTTGCTGCATGGCATAAAGCCCAGCGGTAACGTAAATCGCTCCGCCTAGCCAAAGGGACATTTCGTTCACCCAAAGCGTTGGCTTGAACAAAATATAGCGCATAAAAACTTCATAGAAAATAATGGCGACGATAAAAGCAGGGAGCCACATGCAAACTCTGCTGAATGTCCAGTTCATCGTATCAACCGGACCGCTTCTTTCGTGCTCAACCATCTAATCCCCTCCCAAGAATTTAAATGTAGTCTATGCCTGCCATTTCGAAAAAGAGGGGGCCATTGGAAAGCGAATGCCACTTTTTCGAAAGAGCAAAGAGAATAGAAAAGGGCAGCCCGTTGAAGGCTGCCCAAATCTAAGTCGATTACTTAGCTAGGCCAAGCGCACGAAGGTAAGTAAGGTGTGCTTCAACCAGATCTTTAGCTTCCGGTGTTGAAGCAAACTCAGGCCAAGTCGCTTGAGCAGCATCACGGAATGTTTGGAGATCAGCAGGTGACCACTGTGCCAACTCGACGCCTTTTGCGCGAAGTGCTGCTGCAGCTTCTGCATTCTTCTTCTCAAACGTCAAAGCTGTTTTCAAAGCCAATGCTTGCATCGCAACTTTCATGACGCGTTGCTGCGCTTCTGGCATCGCATCAAATTTTGCTTTGTTACAAGCAAGGTGATCTGATGGCATAGAATGGAAGCCCGGGAAGTTTGTATAGTTTGCAATATCATACAAACCTAGGCCAACATTGTTTGCAAGACCTGAAGCATCCGCGCCATCTATGATGCCTGATTCAAGCGCCGTAAAGATCTCGGTGAAATCCATAACGATTGGTTTTGCGCCTAGTTTTTCAAAGATCTTTGTTTCCATTCCTGGAGGAGAACGGAATTTCCAATCTTTCAAATCAGCTACGCCACGGATTGGCTTGGTTGAAGCAAGCGATTCTTGTCCATAAACCCACCAGCCGATCAGCTCCATGTCGAATTTGTTGTAAAGCTTCTGCGCAGCGTCAAGACCGCCACCGTAATACAACCATGACAGTTGCTGATAAGGCGTGTCGTAACCGCCCATTATGTCACCAACAAATTGGAATGCAGGGTTCTTACCAGTCTGGTAAGCGCCGCCTGTCATGTCACAGTCAAGAATGCCGGTAGCTGCCGCATCGAATGTTTCCACTGACTTTACAACAGAAGATGAGTAGAACATTTCCACTTCAATCATTCCATTAGACATGACTTGAATGTCATCCACATATTCAGCCGCCAATTTACCAGACGGTGTTTCTGGTGCGTAGTGCGTTTGAATGCGGAGCTTTGTTTTCGTCTCATGAGAAGCGGCACTTGCGATGCCCGCCATCATGGTTGTTGCGGCAAGAGCTGCCAATGCTGTTTTCAAAATTTTCATATTAGAATCCTCCTCCTGTTTACTCGAATTCGCGCAGATAATTCCTCCCACGCATTTTTCGAAAAATCCCTCCTCAGGGACCAAGAGGTTAACAAGGCGCAGATAAAAGACAAGCTACTTACTTGTGAATCGCTTGAATTTCGTGAATATTAAAAATCACGAAATTATCTATTAATGCGAATTTTCAAGGATTGCGGCGTCATGGATGAAAAAAGCAAAAAACTAAGCTCAGCAGAAATATACCATGATGTGAAAGCAAAGCTGACGGCGGGAAAATTTCTTCAAGGTGGCAAATTACGTGCTGAAAGAATTCGTCATAACTACAACTGCTCTGCCAGTACAGTTCGCGAAGTTTTCTTGAAACTGTCTTGTGAAGGTCATCTTGAGGCTATTGAGCAAAAGGGCTTTAGAGTCCCGTTGGGAACGGCGGAAAATCGAATCGACCTTATTCATATGCGGCTGTTGTTGGAGAAAGAGGGGGCTCGGTTGTCCCTTGAAAAAGGTGGACTGGACTGGGAAGCAGAGCTTGCTGCCAGCTATCATAAGCTTGCCCATGTGGAAAACATCATTATGGATTCCGGCAAGATTCTCCCTCACGTAGCGTTTTGGAATGAGGCTGAATACAGTTTTCATAAGACACTTATCAGCGCATGTGGTTCCAAACTATTGTTGGAAATGCACCACAATATTTACAACCGTTTTCGCCAGCAATTGATCAGCGATGATACGAATTTCGGCTTTGATGTGACGAATGTGAAAGAGCATAAATTGATTTTTGAAGCCGCTTTGCGCCACGAAGTTTCAACCTGTGTAGACCTTCTTCAAACCCATATTGATAAAGATTTGCGCCATCGATCAAAGGTCCAACTGGTCGCTGCCAGAATTTAGTCGCCCGCGCAGGTTGCGATTGCCAAGTAATTTAATTGTGCCTAAACAAAGCCAAGACCACTCTTCAAAACCCAAAGGAAACCGCTTTGAAAAAAGATATGTTGCTCATCGGATCTGCCACGCCTCGGATGATGGAGGCGTTTGCGGCTGATTTTGAAATTCATGAGTTGGATAAAATCGATGGTTTAGTAAATTTTTTGACTGCTAATGGCAGCAAGATCGAAGCGATTGCCACTAACGGTCATGCAGGCGTTTCTAAGCAAATCATGGATGGCACGCCAAACTTGAGAGTCATTTCTTGCTATGGCGTTGGCTATGATGCCATCGATGTTTTAGCAGCAAAAGCCAAAGGCGTGATCGTGACGCACACGCCTAATGTGTTGAACAACGACGTAGCCAATACTGCGATCATGCTTATGTTGGCGGTCAGCAGACGACTGTTGCGCGACGATCAATGGGTCCGCTCTGGAAATTGGAAAGCCAAAGGCAATGCGCCTTTGACAACTTCGATTGAAGGCAAGCGGGTCGGTATCGTTGGCCTTGGCCGCATTGGTGAAACAATCGCCCGCAAGTTAGAAGCATTTAGCTGTGACATTGTTTATCACACCAGAAATCAAAAGCCCGAAAGCCCATATCGGTATTATGCTGATCTCGTAGAGATGGCTAAAGATGTGGATTATCTGGTGGTAATTACACCAGGCGGGGCCTCTACCAACAAGCTTGTAAACCGCGATGTTATGAATGCCCTTGGTCCACAGGGTACCCTGATCAATGTAGCCCGTGGAACCGTGGTAGATGAAGCTGAAATGGTAAAAGCATTACGGGAAGGCCGATTAGGTAATGCCGGGCTTGATGTCTTTGAAGCAGAACCGCAGGTGCCCGAAGCGCTGTTCGAAATGGAAAATGTTGTTCTAACGCCTCATGTGGCCAGCGCCACAGTTGAAACGCGCCAGGCCATGGGCGATCTTACTGTTGAAAATCTTGTGCGCTTTTTCAAAGAAGGAAAAGTAACATCTCCCGTCCCAGAATGCGCGGATATGTAAATCAAACCTATATTGCCAGAAGGACTACCTATGTCTGCCATCATCAAAGTCGAAACGCGGCTATTTAGAGTTCCTCTTGCAGAAGTATTGGTGGATGCAAAGCACGGTGACCATTCGCATTTCGAATTGATCACCTGCACGATCACTTTGAAAAACGGCATTGAAGGAACCGGCTATACCTATACAGGCGGCAAAGGCGGCACGTCCATCAAGGCAATGATCGATAGTGATGTAGCGCCTTTTGTTTTAGGCAAAGACGGCACTAAAATTGCTGAATTATATGATGCCATGCAATGGCACATCCACTATGTGGGAAGAGGCGGCATCGCGTCCTTCGCTATATCCGCCGTAGATATCGCTCTATGGGATTGTAAAGGGAAAATGAGCGGTCTACCGCTTTGGAAAATGGCAGGTGGCGCCAGCAATAAATGCGGCGCTTATGCAGGCGGGATCGATCTGAATTTTTCCATCGAGAAGCTGAAAGACCAAACCCTTCGTTATCTTGCGAAGGGGTATGATGGCATCAAGATCAAAATAGGTCAGCCAAATTTGGCCGAGGATGTAAGCCGCATTTCAGCAATCCGTGAACTTATAGGTCCCGACATCGCATTCATGGTCGACGCTAATTATTCCATGAGTGTAACCCAAGCGATTGAAGCAGCCAACGCTTTTAAAGAGTTTGATCTGCTTTGGTTCGAAGAGCCTACAATTCCAGATGATTATGCGGGCTTCGGTGAAATTGCTGAAGCCACAGGCATGCCGCTCGCAATGGGCGAAAACCTACACACAATCCATGAATTCGAAATGGCATTCAAACAGTCCAAGTTGAGTTTTATTCAACCCGATGCCTCCAATTGCGGTGGCATTAGCGGTTGGTTGCAAGTTGCTGAAGTGTCGCGTCAATTTAACATTCCCGTTTGTAGCCACGGCATGCAGGAATTACACGTGTCGCTGGTTTCAGCCCAATCCAACGCTGGGCTAATTGAAGTCCATTCTTTCCCAATTGATGATTACACATTGCGGCCACTGGTAGTGGAAAACCATACGGCAATCGCACCAGATACGCCTGGAACAGGGGTAGAGTTTGATTGGCAGAAATTGGAAGCAGCACATAAAAGTTTTAGCGCATAAGCTTGGAAGGAATTTTTTGCAGCGAGAAAAAACGTTTGGCGCGCCGAGAGTTGTCTAGATAGCGCGTGCCCATCAGCAAATCGCAAGATGATCACTTACCCGAAGTTTACGAAGTCAATAATTTCACCAACTTAACTGGTGCCCCCGGACGGCATAAAAGAAACTTCTCTTTGATGAACATAGTTTCTCTTACTATATTGATTTAATTAAATTAATTCACTTCACCCTTGACATAGAAGAACATAATGACTCATAGTTTCACCTCTCATAGGGTGGTCTAAAAGGTGGCCTGAATTGATGCGAAATTCCCTATCCCAGATGAAAGCCAAGTCTCTTGATGCGGGTAAATATGCTGACGGGCAGGGGCTTTGGTTATTCAAGCGTAATCGAGACGCAGGGAAATGGATTTTGCGGATTACTGTCACTGGACGCCGTCGCGAAATGGGCCTTGGGCCTTGGCCTGACGTTTCGATTGCTGAAGCCAGGGAAAGAGCAGCAGAGGCGCGAAGAATTCTGCGCGATGGACTAGACCCAATAGTTGAACGGCAAAAACAAAAAATAGGTACTCACCAGCTTACTATGTCACAGGCCGTTGAAAGCTGCTTTGTAGCTCGTCAGGCGGAATTGAAAAATGACGGCATAGCCGGAAGATGGCTGTCCCCATTGTCAGTTCATGTTTTACCAAAAATTGGAAACTATCCAG
>JAFMHL010000111.1 GCA_017854535.1 Nitratireductor sp. | reverse complement strand
GTGAGACTTATCGCATTAAAGCACTTATGAAGCGTCCAATTGCTCATAGAACGCTTGCTTTGCTCTCATCCGCAGACGTAGCAACCTATCGCGATCAACGATTGAAAGTCGTTTCCTCGGCTTCGGTCATACGTGAGCTGAACACGCTTTCTCATGCTATCGATATTGCTCGGAAAGAGTGGGGAATTCACCTTTTGCAAAATCCCTGCAAGATGATCCGAAGACCTCAAGCACCCAGAGGCAGGGATCGACGGTTAGTCGATGACGAACTCAATAGAATACTGCAAGCAGCCGATGAGGGCCGCAGTCCATACATGCGGCCATTAATCATTTTGGCGATTGAAACTGCCATGCGCCAAGGCGAACTTTTATCTCTGACTTGGGCTGATATTGATCTGGAAAAACGCATCGCTCATCTGGATATGACCAAGAATGGTGAGAGCAGAGATATACCCCTCAGCAGCAGAGCGATTGCGGCTCTACAGCAGCTCCGTGAGAGTGATACAGGCTCTGCAGGTATCCAAGTGGTAGGCGCAACTAAGAGCGCTGTGCAGCAATCCTGGGGGCATTTGAGAACGCGTGCAAATTGCTCAGATTTACGGTTTCATGACCTAAGACATGAGGCTGTCAGCCGTCTTCTAGAAAAGGGCTTTAACGTGATCGAGACAGCAACGATTTCCGGACATAAAGAGCTTCGGATGCTGCAGCGTTATTCGCATCTAAGAGCGGTTGATTTGGTTGATCGATTGGGGTGAGGCAGTTCGAAAAAGGGAGACATCCAAACAGGTCAAAGCGTCAGAGTTTGTTTGATGAGCTTGACTGAATAACCGCACAATTTCCATTTGCACATTTCTGTTAAGGGAGGCTTTGGAGTTTCAACAATCCTGCTGGGCTTTAGTCGAGAAAACAGATAGAATGGGTGCCTAAAGTTTAATTGAAGGACAAACGGTGATCACGGGTCGAGAAGAGCGCAAACTGACTACCATTCTGGCGGCCGATATAGTTGGATTCAGCAAACTGATGGCCGCCGACGAAATCGGCACGCTTGCCTTGGTAAAGAAATACCGGAAGGAAATCTTCGATCCCAAAACCATTGCCTACAGTGGACGTGTAGTTAAGTTAATGGGGGATGGGATATTGATGGAATTTGGCAGTGTTGTGGATGCCGTAGCTTTTGCCATTGACGTGCAGCAGACCATAGCTCTGATTAATGAAAATGTTCCGCAAGAACAAATGATCTCTTACCGTATTGGGGTAAATATTGGCGATGTCATTATTGATGGTGAGGATTTGTATGGAGATGGAGTTAATGTAGCAGCGCGTCTCGAGCCACTAGCCTCACCGGGTGGTGTCTGTATTTCTGAGAGCGTTTACCAGCAAGTCAAATTCAAGATCGTATGCGATTTCCAATCCAAGGGCCCCCAAATCTTGAAAAACATGACTGAACCAGTTGAAACCTGGTTATGGTCTCCTGGTGAGTTGCTGGTGCACCCCGCTGCTTCGGTTGCTTTGGTTATACCAAAAAAGCCATCAATTGCAGTCCTTCCGTTCGCCAATTTGCACACGGACATCAACCAGGATTACTTCGCTGATGGCATATCCGAAGACATTATCACCGGCCTTTCCAGATGTGGTTGGTTGTTCGTAATTGCGCGTAATTCATCTTTCAGCTATCGCGGAACTGACAAGGATGTTCGCCAAATCGGCAAAGAACTTGGTGTAAGATATATTCTTGAGGGGTCGGTTCGCAGGTCCGGCAATAGAGTTCGTGTGAATTGTCAGTTGGTGGAATCCGATAACGGCACCAGTCTTTGGGCCGAACGATTTGATCGTGACATGACAGAAATTTTCGATCTTCAAGATGAAATTGCCCAACGTGTGGTCGCTACACTTGAACCGACTTTAAAGAAAGCTGAAATCGAATTATTGAACAGGAATCGGCAAACCAATTTTGGAGCCTATGACTACTACTTGCGATCCCTTCAAAAGATGTATGATCCCAAACCGGAAAGTCATTCCGCGGCTTTGGGATATGTTGCTAAGGCATTGGATATTGATCCAGGTTACCCTGAGGCGCATGGTGTGGCAGCGTGGTGCTATTTCGCAAAATCTCTTTGGGAAGGTAGCTTGCCCGAGCCCAACAGAGCTGCAATGCTGCACCATGCGAGGGCAGTTCAGGTTTCAGGTTCTGATGATGCAAGCACAATGGCCCACGCCGCTATTGCAATCGCGCTTGGTGAACGGGATTTTGAGACAGCGCTGTCTATGATCGAACGTGCAATTACTAGCAACCCATGTTCAGTGCACGCATATGGGCATGGTTCTGTTATCAACACATGGGCCGGCAATTATGATCGCTCAATAGATTTTTCCGAAAAAGCCCTTCGACTATCTCCTTTCGACCCAATGCGTGTAATGCCATTTGCCGGACAAGCGGGCGCTTGGCTGATGAAAGGCGAATATCAACAGGCAGTAGCCTATGCGAAGAGAGCACTACAGATTTATCCATCCCATACTCCCTCCTTCCTGATATTGATAGCAAGCCTAATGCGTCTGGGCGAAGTGGATCAGGCACGCGATATGGCACAACGACTATTAGCTGCTTTTCCAAGCTATCATATAGTTCAGAAAGCACCTATCCTGGAACACTTTGTTGAGGAACTGCAAAAGGCAGGCCTCCCCAATTGATTTTGACTCTAGTCAAACAGGCTGACTATCCAGCATTCAAACAGCGGTATGAATCAAATGATCAGTATGAGCTTATTTCTTTGAAAAAATCGACTATGAGCTTGCAACCTTGGCAATTGTGAAATCGAAATTCAAACAGTGCCTTAATGCGAAATTATATTCCTTAGTTAAGCCTATTTCGAA
>JAFMHL010000110.1 GCA_017854535.1 Nitratireductor sp. | reverse complement strand
ACAGAACCGCTGCGCTAGTCGAGTGGCGGCAGCTTTGTGCCAACTAGGGCAGGGCAGTTTTCAATTCAGAGACTGGTTTGCTTTTGTCTGACACCACCACTCAACTGAAAAACCGGTCACAAAAACATCCCGTGAAACGGTTGAGCCCAATTCCGGACTGGATCCACTAACATACAAATCGCCACCAATACTGGAGGTGCTTTGAGCAGATGCGGAAGGCACGCTAACTGCTCCGGTGGAAATCATGGCAAAAATAGCAATGATGAAGGCAAGTATACGCACGGCGTTCTCCAATTCTAAGCAAACATTATTCCGCTGATGAAAGGTAGTTCGCTGGTATTGAGCCGCATTGATATTAGTCAAAAAATGAAACTGAAAAGCGTTTTCGATATCCTTGCTCACCAGTGATTTCGGCTTTTGAAAGATGGAGGATATGGCCGGTATTCTTCAAAACTGAAATCATATCACTCGGATTCTATCCCATCTGCTTCCTTTATCATTGCCATAACCTGCCAGTCTTCAAGCTGGTCAAACTGGTTATAATGGGCACCAATTGCGATAAATGGATGAGGGGTTTTAAGGCAGATGATTTCATCAACTTCAGACTCGATTTTGGCAAGTGTATCGGATGCGGCTACCGGTATCGCTAAAATAAGTTTTGATGGCTTCTGATGTCGGAGGGCTTTGAGAGCGGCGCGAACGGTTGCACCTGTGGCAATACCGTCATCGGTCAGAATTACAGTTCGGCCGAGCACGTTTATTGTTTCGCGATCTGCTAGATAAACGGACCGGCGCCGGGCTATCTCCGCAAGCTTTTTCGTCGCTTCATTCTCGATGTATTCCTGGCGGATACCGACTGCGTTCACGATAGAATCATTTAAAATAATTAATGGCGGATTGCCATCAACAACGGCTCCTGCCGCGAGTTCCGGTTGACCTGGAACACTAATTTTTCGAACGAACTGTAGATCAAGAGGTGCCTTCAGCATTTTTGCAATTTCCAGCGCCACAGGAACCCCGCCGCGGGGTAATGCGAGGATTACCGGATGGTCAAACTCACGTGCCAGCAACACTTCACCCAGTAATCTTCCTGCCTGTTCCCGATCCAAAAAAAATGTCATTGAAAATCCATCTTCAATTACCTTTAATATCCGAGTGTTCTCACGTCCGTTTTGTTGTGAAACCTGTGTGGCATCAGAGCATAACATCTGCATGAGGAATTGACCTTAATCAAAATTGAGTTCTGTATTTGCGTGAATTAACCTAGCCAGACATCAAGAAACAACATGATCGAGAGTCCGACCATTAGACCGGCAGTAGCCTCATTCTGATATCCTCGACGATGGGTTTCAGGAATGATCTTGTGACTTATTACATAGAGCATGGCTCCCGCCGCGATCACCAAACCCCGGGGAAGGAACGTCTCTGAAACAGCAACCGCGGCGGCACCAATGAGGCCGCCGATCGGTTCAATCATACCGGTAAGTGATGCAATCCAAAACGCCTTCCATCGCGAATATCCTTCCCCGGAAAGGGCTACTGCAACCGCCAACCCTTCGGGAATGTTTTGTAACCCGATACCCGTTGCTAGAGACAAACCTTTTGATAAGTCGTCGCCTGCAAAGCCCACACCAACGGCAAGACCTTCGGGAAAATTGTGAATGGTGATTGCAATTACGAAAAGCCAAATTCGCCGGATTGAGGAACCGGATGGCCCCTCCTTTCCCGAAACGAAATGCTCATGGGGAAGATAGTGATCGACACCGGCAACCAGCAAGGCTCCAAGTAATATTCCGGTAATTGCCGCCAGTCCCGGAACGGGGCTTTCTCCAAAATTCGATTTCCAGATTTCCAAAGCTGGCACGATAAGCGAGAAGAAGGATGCTGACAGCATGACGCCGGCGGCAAAGCCGAGCATTGTATCTCTGGCGAGATCAGACGGAATTTTGCGCAGCACAATCGGTAATGCGCCGACTGTCGTCATCAGCCCGGCGAAAAGACTTCCGATGAAACCAAGAAAAACAGGGTCGATTCCGCTCATGCCACTGCGCCAATTTGAGCCAGCCCAATGATGTGTTGAACAATGGGCAGATTTATCATTCCATCAAAAACTAACACAGCCACAATATCTGTTTGTTTTTGATCGGCTCTCATGGGCGAATTACTACCGGGAAACAACATCATGTAGCTGAGTTATCGGTGGGTTTGGGAGAGAGTTCCCTTACTTTTGAGAGAGAAAGCGATTTTGAAGCCGGGTTCTTGTTTGCGATTTGACCGGCTTGAGCATAAAATTCCAAACATTCCTTTTCTCTGCCACGAACAATCCTTCGTACTGCCGTTGACCTGTGGGCCTGGGTCAAAACAGTACTTTGACCTTCCTTCAACCCGTCTTTTCGTGAAATATAACAACCCAATCCTTTGTTTTACCCGCCTTGATGGCAAGCGCAGTGTTGGAGAAAAGCGCAGTGAAATGCCAATCATCATGACGGGCATGCATGATCGGAAGCCATTGTAATTCCTCAGGATTATGCCGTTTTGGTGCAATGAGTTTCAGAACCCCGGCTGCTGCTCGGGCTCGGTACATGGCATCGACTTCCAGGATCAGCTCTACCGGGCGCGCCGGTGGTCCTGATGTTTTTACAGGCACAAATCGTCCAAGCCTTTTTTCCAGAATGGCAGTTAATGCTTCCCGTCGTCGTTGGCCCAATCCAGGGATTGATGGCTTGCCCGAATGAATGGCATGTTCGAGATCTTCAAGGCTCTCAAAGTGTGCCTCATCTGCCATGGCCTGTGCCAGTTTTGTGCCGATCCCAGGCAATGTCATGAACAGTTTTTCAGGTACAAGCTCTCCTCGAGCCCGGTCCAACTGGGACCATTTGCCGGTATTTATGATCTCGGCAATTGCAGCAGCAATTCCAGTCCCAATTGCGTGTAAACTAACAAGGCCGTCTCGCCCTTCACTTTTTAAAATCTCCCTAAGGGATATCTTGTGACTAGGGTGTGAACCCAATTCAATTTGTTGATTTAGTTTAGCAAATCAGATTCAA
>JAFMHL010000056.1 GCA_017854535.1 Nitratireductor sp. | reverse complement strand
ATGGTAACAAGGCGAATTGCAAGGCTTTCAAATCATTGAAAGAGTTTCGAGTCGGACTCTAAATTTACTAAGTCATCTTAGCTTCGTACAACAAAGAAACACCGGACTTCAAGTCAGCTTTTTCAGCAGTATGCACTAATGTGGTAATTTTCTTTTGCAGAGATTCGCTCGGCCCATTTTGATGCCAAGCTAATAATGTCTGACCTTTGGCAATCATAAAGTCCGGCCAGGCCAACCGCTCACTCTTTGTGTAATCATCGAGGCGGGTAATATGGCGGGTTACTTCATCCCAATTCTGACGTTTGATGGCATCATCAATGGCCGTGTAAGCAAAATAAAAATAATTGTGACCGACGCAGCCATCATCCAATATCTTTTCAGCATCCCTCATTAGTTCCGCCCTTTTAGAAGCATTATCGGTTAGCCTCGCGAGGACAACCAATACAGATGGACCACAGAACTTCATACCAATCCGCTTAACGATATCATGCGCCCTCGTAGCGTAGTTCAATGCCGAAGCTTTCTCACCTTGTTCGTATCTCAGGAGAGCCAGATGTTTAAGATTAAAAGCAACATGATTTTCAGAACTCATGACCTCTGCCAAGTCCAGCGACTTTTGTAAATTGTGCTCAGCCGCATCAAGGTTCAACCGAGCAAAGTCAACGACCCCCGACAACATATATGCGAACATTAGTGCCCGGTTATCACGCAGGTCCATGGCCAATTTTCTTGTTTCCTCGGCGTCTTCGCCAGCTTCCTCCAACTCCATTAGATGAAGTCGTGACCAACCAATCATATGCCTGTTTGAGACTTCTGTGTCCTTAAAATTCTGCCGTTGCGCGACGGCTACGCAGTCCAGAAAACGTTCATTGGCCGTTTTCATTTTTCCACCCATATAATTGGCATCTGCCAAGCCACCGAGTGCACGAGCTTCAAATTCCCGAGAATTAAGCTTACGGGCCAATTTTAGAGAGGCATTGTGCTCTCTGGGACATTCATCAAAACGAGCCAGGATAAAACAAAGGTTTCCTCGAATGTAATGAATGTTGGTAAGTTCAATTTCGAATCCGCCTCGTCTTGCGGCTTGTTCAGCTATTTCCAAAGCCTTCATTGCTTCGAGTTGCTGGTCTGCAATTCTGAGTGCGGTGGCTAACCCAACCATAACCTTTAACAGCTGTTTGTCGCTAACGGTATCCTCTACAGCTGCTTTAAAAATAGATATAGAATCTTCAGTTGCTCCCGCCCTGAGTTTAGCATTGGCAAGCAGATATTTGAGGTCCGAAGACGTCTCTTTTTCAATTGAAAGGCATATGCCACGCTCTGCCATCTTCACAACGGTTTCATATCGTAGCGTATCAAACTGTACCTGGGCTGCTTCAAGATATGCGCAGGCGGCAGTTGCATCTTCTGCGCGGTCCAGATGCTCAGCTCGTAATGCAAGGTCATGCTGCTCAAACCATCCTGCTGCCCGAAGGTGCAGCTCCCTGCGTTTGGATTTCAGCAGAGACGGATAAACACCATCTCACACCAACGCGTGGGCGAACAGCAACATATTGCCCTCGGGACGCACAAGCGCCTTGTCGATAAGAGCACTGCAATCATAGTGTTCGTCATCAATCAAGTGTTGCAAAACGGTTACCGAAAATCGCTGCCCAAGAATTGATGCGGCCTGAACTGCCAATTTTTCTTTCGGCATCAACGCATCCATCCTCGCCTGCACAATGCTTTGAACCGAGTCCGGCACTGCTTCATCCTTGGCTGTTTCTGCCCCCCGCAATAACTGGTCAAGGAATAATGGATTACCATTAGCTCGCTCCACGCATGAGATTGCAAACTGATTGGTTGTGTCAAAGAAATCTGAAGCCATCTTCATAGCGTCTTCCGAACGTAACGGCATCAAATCCAAAGTTATCAATGGCGTCGAGCCAATGCTTGATCTCCATGATGGACTCAGCTTGTCACCTTCGACCCGGGACGTAAGGATCATAATTGTTCGTTGATCACATATGGAACTGGCCAACACAGACAGCATCTCAAGAAGCTGTTTATCGGCCCAATGCACGTCTTCAAAGGTTATCAATAAGGGGTCTGTTTGGCTTGACTGCCTAATCAATGATGCAAGGGTCTCTCCCTTTCCGCGGTTTCGCGCGACATTGTCCATCGCATTGTAGGCGGAATGAAGTTCTACAGGTAATTTAAGGTCAAGAAGGTCATAGAGAAACATTGCCTGATGCTCGGAGATGCATCCATTACTTATCGCAGATTCTGCAGCCATTACCCGTTCAGATTTGATTGAGGGCGTATCGACTGACAATAGTTTCCTGACAAGGGCACCGATAGCATCCTGCCCTTTTCCCACGCCGAAGTCTAGAATAAGCGTCCGATGCGGCTTGATACCCATACCGGTTGCGGCTGTTTCAAAATGCTCAGTCAGTCTTGTTTTGCCTATTCCTGCTTCACCGCGAAGGTAGAAAATTTGGCCCATACTGTTTTCAAGGCAGTTCTGTGCCAAAGTAGAAAATTGCTGAACCTCTGTTTGCCTTCCAACAAAAGGTTTGGTTTTCTGCCCAACAATTTTCGCATCCATACCTATTAGCTGAAATGCGCGGACAGGCGTGTCGATGCCCTTAAGCCTTAACTCACCCTGCGGTTCGACCGAGCAGTTGGTGACCGCATTTTTTACTTTCTCGGATAAAAATATTTCACCGGCATTTGCCTGATCGGTCAATCTAGAAGCGAGGTTCACCGAATCTCCGGTAACAGTGTAATGGTCATCATCGCCAATTCCGCTCGCAATTACCTGGCCGCTTGCAATTCCAATATGAACACTGACTATTTGACCTACAGCTTTCGATACTCCAGGCATGGCTTGCTGGATTGCGGCGGCTGCACGTACTGCGCGTTCCGGATCATTCCCATGTGCGACTGGCGCGCCAAATACTGCCATCACACTATCGCCGATGTGTTTGTCTACACCGCCCCCAAAATCGCCTATAATACGATCTACTGTATCAAAATACACCGCGAGCATGGCATGTGTGTCTTCTTCACCCAAGGAAGCCGGCAACTTGGTGTATCCGCAGATATCGGCGAATAATACAGTAACCTGTCGGCGTTCACCTGGAACATTTATTTCGACATCTTCAGTCTTGCCCAATTTGTCTCGTTTGACAGATTTTTCTCCTATACTACTGAAGTGGGCGATCGCCTTGAGAAGTTTCTTTCTTGGGCCCATCGGGATGCCGAGTTCCCAAAGATCGTCTTCCTGCAGTTCACCCACAGAATCCATATCGATTTCATTTTGCTTAAAAACATCGACGTATTTGTCGATACCATTTTCTATAAGCCAGATTTCAATATCGGATGACATAGCTCGAAAATTCCTCCTAGTAATAGTATGTCAAATTTTTCAGAATCCTGCCAGAGGTATGATATCTCCAAATCAAAAAGCCAATTCTGGGTTAGTAGCAGTTCTGAATGTGAGCAATAGATGTGCTGTTAACTATTGAATAGGTCGCGCTTTATGAAGATCCCGATCATCTTTTGAACGACAGGAGTCGAATCGGCAGAACAGGCTCACTGCAGACCCTAGATTATAATTGTATCAAGGTCGGCTGAGCGGACAAAGCACCATTTATTTCCATACCTTTTATGGCTGCTTACGTTTTGTCAGCAGGTTGCAATGTTGATGTTGCTAAACGGTTCGAACTCATAGAAAGAGCTGTACTTTTAGTGCATAATAAATCGCGCCGCCGTTTCTTATTTGATTTTAGTATAGTCCTCAAATCCGATGACCTTGCCATTGGCGTAGACACAATTTCTGGCAGCCCTAACATTGGGGTCGTTCCACATCACATTCCAAAATACTGTGACGGAAGTTTTTTCCATGATGCCTGGGAAAACCGAAACTGCGGCGTTTGGAAGATCCCTAAACTCTGGTACCTTAAGCCAAATGTAATTGTGGCATCCCTTCAGCGCTTCTGTAGTGATACGATCAAACGCTACTGCTGGAAGGGCAATTGTGCTGATCATGATTGCCACAAATGAAATTTCTTTGAAATTCTTCACTGCGAAAATCCTATCATCAATGGAACCTTGGATTCGTTTCTCATTCACCGTCAAACGTATCCGGCGAACCATGGGAATTGGTTTCGTCGCTTGGTTGTATGTAGAAATATATGAGAACCAACCAGCCGATCAATGGAACAAGCCCTATGAGTAGCCACCATCCGCTGCGACCTATGTCGTGAAGCCTTCTTGCGGCTACGGCGATGCTAGGAAGCAGCAGGGCAAGAGAAATCAATAGTGAAAGCGGTTGTCCAGCTTCGGATTGAAAACTGTCGAAACCCAACATTGGGCCAACTATTGCTCCGTCAATTAGTCGAGTAGCTGCGATCACTATCAAGGTAAAAAGCACCCACCACCAGAATTCAGATCGAGAGGCACGACCAGAGAATATTGCGTATTTTGACAACACCTTGCGAACAGCCAACTTCAACGAACTCATACTAGCATCTCCAATTTTGAAACATCATACAGTTTACAAGGGCAAGGACAACCTACATTCAAATGGGTGTTTTGATATCCCACTTTGCGGTCAGCTGTTCGAGCAAAGCAATTGTTCGCTTGGCTAAAGCTGACATTGGCTGCTCTGAACCAGATCGGCGCTATGGGCTCCAACTTGACATTCGCTTAAAACCGCCGAGCATATGTTTTTGAAAAACCCCCGCCTACCCTACGTTCAGACAAAACATATCCCCGTCCCTAAAACTATACTTTATTCTCATCCCACTGTTTCCCGCGCAAACGTTGGTCTGATCGATCGCCATCGGAACAAAGGAGAGACAGCAGCGGAGCGCTGTATCGAGAGGGTTTAACCCGGGTGCAGTTTGAAGATCGGGACGGACGGTGTACTTGAATAGCCTCCCGGTGCTGAAAATCTCCGCATGCGGCCTGTTGGCCCGTACACAATGGGTTAGACGAATGGCGCGCAGGCCGCATGTTTGCTTCCCGTTTCTGTTCTTGTACATGACGCTGGCAGAACCAGCCGAGTGAACGCACAGGCTTGTCCCCAAATGGCAGCCTTCCCATTGTCGGCATCGTCGGAGAAGCGCAGCGCACATCCGACGATCCATACCGTTATCTATCCACGCTCACTGGATTGGGAAACATCACGGAATGCATCCTCGGCTCGGTGCCCGAGGATGACCATAGGTTAGATAGTGCCTCTTTCTTCAAAGTGCATATCGCAGTTAGATGCGGCGGCCTATATCCCCGCCAATGCTTGCTCCAAATCGGCGATGATATCTGCAAGGTCTTCAATGCCGATGGAAACACGAATGACATCAGGCCCTGCGCCAGCCGCTTTTTTTTGATCATCGCTCAACTGGCGGTGGGTAGTCGATGCCGGGTGAATGATCAGGCTTTTTGTGTCTCCAATATTCGCCACATGGGACAAAAGATTGGTTGAGGAAACGACCTTCACGCCCGCCTCATACCCGCCTTTGACCCCAAAGGTGAAAACAGCACCGGCGCCTTTCGGTAGATATTTTTGCGCCAGCTTATAGCCCGAATCGGATTTAAGACCCGCGTAGCGAACCCATTCCACTTTGGGATGTTTCTCCAGCCACTCGGCGACACCCAATGCATTGTCGCAATGTTTTTGCATACGAAGGCCGAGGGTCTCGATGCCCGTAGCGATCTGAAAGGAGTTAAACGGAGAGATGGCCGCGCCCAAATCGCGCAGGCCCAAAACACGGCATGCAATGGCAAAGGCAAAATTGCCGAAGGTTTCATGCAAGACCATGCCTTGATATTCAGGGCGCGGTGAGGTCAGCATCGGATAACGGCCAGACGCAGTCCAGTCGAATGTTCCGCCGTCAACAATAATGCCGCCCATGGAATTGCCATGACCGCCCATGAATTTGGTCAAGGAATGAACAACAATATCGGCCCCATATTCGAATGGGCGGCAGAGATAAGGCGTGGCCATGGTATTATCGACGATAAGCGGAATAACAGCTTCCTTCGCGATTTTAGCCACAGCTCCAATATCGGTAACAACACCGCCTGGATTGGCAAGGCTTTCAATGAAGATAGCTTTGGTTTTGGGTGTGATAGATTTTTTTAATCCAGCCAGATCATCCGTATCTGCCCAGATCACTGTCCACCCAAAACTCTTGAACGCGTGGTTGAACTGGTTCATTGAACCGCCATACAGCTTGGTGGAGGCGATAAATTCATCCCCCGGTTCCAGCAATGTATGAAAGACACCCAGCTGCGCAGCATGACCCGAAGCCACCGCCAGCGCCGCGGTTCCACCTTCAAGAGCTGCAACCCGTTCTTCAAGAACAGCGGTGGTCGGGTTGGTGATGCGTGTGTAAATATTGCCAAAGGCTTGAAGGCCAAACAGCGCTGCGGCCTGGTCAACATCGTCAAACACAAAGGCCGTGGTTTGATAGATTGGCGTTGCGCGAGCGCCGGTCGCCGGATCTGGCGATGCACCTGCGTGAATAGCTAAAGTTGCAAAACCGGGTTTCGTGTCTGTCATGATATCCTCCAAGAATGATTGCCAAAGGATGGCGTGAAAATGGCTGCTTGCATACTTCTTCCATTCCAATTTCTATTTGAAAAAGAAAAAACTATTCCACTGTTAAAAAGCAGTAATATCTAATTCTTGATGTCGAACCGTTGAAATCCGCTTCGCAATTTCGGTTTTTTGGAGGAGATCACATTAGACGCAACGCCCGCCCAACCAATTTCACCGCATAGCCGGGCATATTCGATCTTGGGGCAGCGGTTCATTACAACTTTGATGCCTTTGGCTTCTGCCAGTTTTGCGGCAGCATCGTTTCGAACCTGCAATTGCATCCAAATCACTTTTGGAAGCGGATCCAGCAACAAAGCATCTTGGACCACACCCAAGGCGGCATCGGAATTGCGAAACACATCGACCATGTCCACAGGACGATCAATGTCTGCTAGGGTTGCAAATGTCATGGCACCGGCAATCTCTTTACCGGCCTGTCCGGGGTTAACGGGAATGACATCATATCCCTTCGACAGCATATATTTGAGAACGAAAAACGATGGCCTCACCTGATTGGCGCTCGCGCCGACAATGGCGATACTCTTCATCTCATCAAGGATTGTGCGAATATAAGCGTCTTCGTATCGGTCGTGGTTCATTCTGATTTTGCTATCTCTTTGGCCCGTTCGCGGAGCACGAATTTTTGAACCTTACCGGTGGATGTTTTTGGCAATTCTTCAAAAACGATCCTTGCTGGCAGTTTGAACCAAGCCAATCGTTCCCCACACCAAAGCTTCAAAGCATACTCGTCAACATTGGCCCCGCTATTGGCTTCAACAAATGCGCAAGGGCGCTCGCCCCATTTTTCATCAGGCATAGCAACAACCGCTACAGCAGAAACATCGCTATGTTTATACAAGACATCTTCGACTTCGATGGAGGAGATATTCTCCCCGCCAGAGATGATGATATCTTTAGAGCGGTCCTTTAATTGCACATAACCATCTTCATGGATGACACCAAGATCGCCCGTATGAAACCATCCACCTTCAAACGCTTCTCGTGTTGCGGAAGGATTTTTCAAATATCCTTTCATCACGACGTTACCGCGCATCATAACTTCACCAATTGTCTCGCCATCGCGCGGCTTTTCTTCCATGGTTTCCGGATCTCGCACGCTTAACCCGTCCAGAGGCAAATAGCGCACCCCTTGCCGAGCCTTTAGGGCAGCCTGTTCACTAGAGCCCAAACTATTCCAGCTGTCGTTCCAGTCGTTCACAACTGCGGGGCCATAAACTTCGGTCAGGCCATAAAGATGGGTAACATTAAAGCAAGCGTCTTTCATGGCCGCCAAAATCTTTTCTGGTGGAGGCGCAGCGGCAGTCATGAATTCAACAACATGATCCAGTGTTCGCTTGTCTGCCTCAGCCGTTGCCAGCATGATCGACATAACAATCGGCGCGCCGCACATATGCGTAACGCCATGATCTGCTATAGCATCCCCAATAGGTTTTTGCCGGACAACGCGAAGGCAGATATGGGTTCCTGCAATTGCAGAAATGGTCCATGGAAAACACCAGCCATTGCAGTGAAACATCGGCAATGTCTAAAGATAAACCGCATGTTTTGGCATGGACGCAGTTAGGGCATTGCCTTGTGCCAAAAGGGTAGCGCCGCGATAATGATAGACAACGCCCTTCGGATTACCCGTAGTGCCAGACGTGTAGTTGAGCGCAATCGCGTCCCATTCGTCATTGGGCTTTAACCAATCAAAATTGGGATCGCCACTTGCCACAAATTTCTCGTATTCGATACTGCCTAGTAATTCACCTTCGCCAGTATGTTCAGGATCATCATAGTCAATCACCAAAGGTTACACTTTGGCCAGTTTCAAAGCATCTTTCACAATTGGTGAAAATTCACGATCCGTTATGAGAACCTTGCACTCGCCGTGATCGAGTTGAAACGCAATAATCGCCGCATCAAGACGCGTATTCATAGAATGGAGAACGGCGCCCACCATCGGCACACCGTAATGGGCTTCAAGCATGGGAGGCGTATTGGCCAACATGACGGAAACCGTATCGCCTCTCTTTATCCCGTGTGATGAAAGGGCAGATGCAAGTTGTCTGGAACGGGCATAAAACGCTTGGTAATCACGACGCAGCAGACCATGAATAATTGCAGTTTTGTTAGGAAAAACACTGGCAGCGCGCTCCAAAAACCCAATAGGCGACAAAGGTTCGTAATTGGCGCTGTTCCGTTCAAGATCCTTGTCAAACATATGGGTCATCATTGGAAGCCTATTTGTCTTTCCATTCTGGATCACGTTTTTCAATAAAGGCATTTATGCCTTCTTCTGCATCATAGTTTAGCATGTTTTCGACCATCACTGCAGAGGCGTGGTCATAGGCATCCGCCAAAGACATTTCAATCTGTTCGTAAAATGCTTTTTTGCCAATCTTGAGGGTCATTGCTGATTTCTGTGCAATTTTTCTGGCTGTGGTCATAACTGTTTCAGCCAGCTGTTCTTGATCAACAACGCAATTTACCAGACCAAATTCCATGGCTCGCTCCGCGTTAATCATATCGCCAGTGAGCAACATTTCGATCGCCTGCTTACGTGAAATATTTCGCGAAAGGGCGACCATTGGTGTTGAACAAAATAACCCAATTTGAACGCCAGGTGTTGCAAATTTCGCGGTCCTGCTGGCAAACGCTAAATCACAACTGGCAACCAATTGGCATCCTGCAGCCGAGGCAATTCCATCAACTTCCGCGATGACCGGCTTTGGATGATGAACAATCGATTGCATCAAGGAAGAGCAAGTGCCCATCATTTGTTCATAGTAAGCACGACCCTTGTCTGGGTGAACACGCGCCGCTGTCATTTCTTTAAGATCATGACCCGCACAAAATACCGGACCGATAGCTGCTAGAATAATAACCCGAACATCCTGGTTGGTTTCCCCATATCGCAACCGCTCTGATAAGCCAGCCATCATGGCTTCCGATAACGCATTGCGTTTGTGAGGCTCATTCAGAGTAAGGCGTAAAATGCCATCGGTCAGTTCCGATATTAGGCAATCTGCAGTCATGGATGTCCTCCCGACACGAAGGATAAATTTTCCTTATTACGCGCAGAAACGCAAGAAAGGATTTGAGTTATTGACGGACCTAAGCGGCTTTTTCTGCCTTTGCAGCTATAAAAAACTCAGCCAGTTGCCGCGCAACCTCCAATGAATCATTGTCTTTGCCGATGGCCTCAAGGGCAGCCTCGCCAATTTCTTTCGGCAAGGTGCCAGCATCAAGCTTATAATTGATCAGGTCGCGCATATAATCTGGGGTGAACTCAGGATGTGGCTGGAAACTGATTGCTTTTCCGCGGTAAGCCAACCCGGCATTTTTACAAAAATCGGTAGACGCAATGACATTTGCATCTGCTGGTTTTTCAACAACCTGATCCTGGTGCATGGCCAAGATAGCGCGCTTCTTGTCAGGCATTTCATAATTGGTATATCCAACGCCCCAGCCGCCGCTAAATTTTTCTACCTTGCCGCCTAGGGCTTGAGCCATGATCTGGTGACCAAAACAGATCCCTGCCATTGGAACATCGGCTTTATAGTTCGCACGAATAAAATCTTCCAATGGAGGAATAAAGGCATGATCCTCATAAGCACCAAAAGCCGACCCGGTTACAATCCACCCATCGCAGCTGCTAACTGAAGTTGGAAAATCGCCCTCTGCCACCACAAAAGTTTCGAACGTAAATCCATGCCCATCCAGCAATTGCTCGAACATGGATGAATAGGAGCCGTGTTTTTCCATCAAGGGTTCTGGGACAAAGCCAGTCTGCAAAATGCCGATTTTCATAAAAATGCGTCCAAGGTTATGAGTAAAACTGTTTTTGGTGCTTGTCTTGTACAATGCTTTTGCATTGAAGAATATTCGCTTTGTTATACTCGAAATCCAGCCAATATCAATTTGAACTATCCGGATTTTGAGAGAGTTGTCAGCGGACAAACTTAAGTTAGAAATCATCCACTCGTAGGAACAAAAAAGCACGTGATCTCAAGATTTCCAGAAGTATCGCCCCAGTGGGCATTTTCGCAGCCGTGAAAATATTCATCGGGAGAGTTTCGAATTTTAGGGCTGGTAAAGCTGATATGCTTCCCCTTCCAGATATAAAAATCTGGCCCGACCGTAACTTCAGCTTCATCAAGTTGCCTGCAATCCCTGTCGTCGCAGCAATCCAGCGGATAGACCCAACCGGAAATAGCTTGGTGGGAAAAAGCGCTATAAGGCGCAAGGATACCAAGGATTGTGCAAGTCACAATCCAAAATGGACTTCTACTTTTAATAGTAACCTGCGCTATTTCCAATTCCAACTGTCCAATCCGGTTTCCAGACCTGCTGGCGAATAGGGCCTAAACACCTTATATGGGCACCTTAGAACAATTTTGTTTCCATCTGCGTCTATTTTTTTGCAGGCGCGCAAAGTTTGGATAAATGATGACTGATCCACTTTTTGACTATTTGGCTCCTGAAAATCATGTTGAAAAGCGGGCCGGAATAAGCGCTACATTAAAGGCGCAACTTCACGAACCTCTGGATGCTAACACACAATACCATGGAGAAGCAGCATTTTGGTTGCAGATCCATCAAGGCTTATTAAGAACCTCAGCAACGCTGCCTAATTGGTGTGAGCAGTTTTTGGCGGAAAAAACCACTGATCGTCTATATCTCATGGCGCCACGTATTTGTAATTTGGCAACCCAATTGGTCCAACATGCCCACGGCCACCATCATATTGAAGATGATCATTTTTTCCCGGTTTTCCTAAGAGCGTTTCCACAACTCGCAAACCCCATAGATCTTCTGGAAAAGGATCATGAGATCCTCTCTGTGGTCCTAGATGACATTGAAAACGCCACTAAAGAGCTGAGCCATGTCAGTCAAAATGCGACTTCTCAAATCACGACAGCTGAGAAAAGTGACCTGTTTACAAAAACAGAACAATTGCAGAAGGCCGCTTCCAGCCTAGATCGACTTTTTATTCGCCATATCGGGGATGAAGAAGAAATTTGTCTGCCAACACTGATGCGAATGTAACGGTAGATTTATGATTGTCGTTTTGAAATGTTTGGTGGAGCTAAGCGGGATCGAACCGCTGACCTCTTGCATGCCATCCGCGAAATTTATTTGTAAGGTCATTTCACCTAAATGAACGGCATTCAACTAGAATGCACAAAATTCGAACTTCGAAAATCGAGAGCGCGTCAATGCGATTGTTTGAGTTTGATGGGCTTTGTCAGAATTTGGTGAAGTTTGGTGCTAGTGACCGAGGTGGGACCGAGGCAAGCCAGTAGCATTAACGTCAGTTATGCGGACCTTTGAGACCTTCAAGTGTTAATGCAATAAGGATGGTTTCGACCACGCTTCATCGAATGCCCGAAATGCTCACAAAGTAACTGTGTAGTGTGATTAAAAATTTGGAATTCGGTGTTTTCAATTATGCGATTTTCAAGTTTCACTTCGAGTTCGAAAATTATGATGCGTATTTTGCTGTATTAATTTACAAACACTTAGGCCCTCTGTGGCTTCGGAAGGGCACAAGCAATCTTACAGCAAAGAGAAAGGATCAAGCAAAAGACAATCGAACATCGACGCTTGCAATACCGCAAAGCCGTCGCATAATATCAACAATAATGGTGAGCAAAGTCTCTAACGGCTCAGGTAATAGTCTGTGACAATTTATATGACGACGGACAGGTCATGTCTGCCCAAATTGGCGCGAAATTCGTCAAGTTTTTCAACTGGAATCATTCGAAAGGTGAATACTCCGTGTTGCTTGATCAGCTCAATAACTTGTTCCCATCCAAGCGCCTCGTAATCATCTGTTCCAAGAAACCGGCCACCATTTACCGCACCTTTGGTTTTCAAACACAAGTCTGTGTATTCGTCGACTGTTTTTTGTAATCTGACCTGTTGGTCATTGCCATGATACCAATCCATATCAAAACCTCTCAGGAGGAAATTATACATCACCCGGTATTTTATTGCGAGAACTCGATCGATCAATAGGTGACAATCATGCTTTCACGATAACAACAGAAGCAAAGTGCGAATTCAAAAGAGGTCGCTATGTCCGCAGAGCCGACGTCCACTTTGAGCCCAACCACGACTTTCATTGCACCACACAAGATTAGTAAACTCGGCCCTAAG
>JAFMHL010000109.1 GCA_017854535.1 Nitratireductor sp. | reverse complement strand
GCCGTCCACACATGACAATACCATCGTGTCGCTGGCAGCTTATGCTTTCGGGTATTGCCTACTTTCAAAAGCCACCCAATAAATTCATCAACACACCAACTGCCACTGTGTCCGTTGCTGCATCAAGAACATCATAACTGTCACCGCTGGTAGCGGCCTTATTGCCGCTTGCTGTTTGAACCTGCGATTTTTCGACGCCGCCATTTGCAGATATTTCTGCCACCAAACGAGCCGTTACTTCATCCGCTTTGTAGCCGACTGATTTCAGTATTTTCACTATCGGTTCGCCTGAAGGATTGGCAATCCCAAAGGCCAATGCCCGTTAACCTCCGGCTTTAGCACCCTTGTCCAGCAAAAAGCGAACCAGATCCGAATGATTGTATTGGGCCGCGACTGAAAGCGGCGTGCTTTCAGGGCGGGCATCCTTGCAGGTGATATTCGAATCGCCAGCCTTACGATTTACCCTTGCGCCCATCTCAACGAGATAGCGCGATGCGGCGACTGAGCCCGATTTTGATGCATACATTAGCGCGGTGCGCCCACCACAATCGGCGATTTCGACTTCTGCTCCAGATTCCACCAACTCCCGCACCATCGCCAAGTTTCCGCGTGAAGCTGCAGTATGAAGGGGCGTAGCCTTCAATTCGTTGTTGGTTCCATTCACATTCGCGCCGTTACCTATTCCCGCACGCACTGCTGTAAGATCGTCGTTCATTATGGCGTAGTTCAATTCCCCGACAGAAGTAGAGGTACTGGAACAAGAGAATAGCATAACCATAGCAAAGAAAATGAATAAGGATTTGGTCGCTTTGACTGCCATTTTCCCCCCAAAGGATTTTCATTTGATCTGCATCCAAACCTACATGTCCAATCTAATTTTTCAAGATCGGTTTGAGCATTTTTATGCTGAAGCGAGAAGGTCCTGCCAGGCGGACGCGAATTAGTCTCTGTTTGGATAACACGGCAATGTTAAGCTGCCGCTACTCGGTTAGTGCAGGGTTCTGTTTTCCTTGTAATTTGTCTTCTGTAGAGATTTCAATCCTCAAAAAAATGAGCGAATGGGTTTTGTCTGACCGTCCAAAAAAATTCGAAATTAAGTCAAAACCGTCAAGTTACTCTGAATATATCCGTGCGGCTGACATCCGGTCAACGACAACAAATAAATGTCGCATAAGGGCTCGATCCAGTCGTTTGCCTAATTTCAGAGTGCAGCGCATCGAATGTTGTTTCGGCCCAAACCGGTCGTTCGTCTTTTTCTTATGGGGTTCTTCAGAGCGGACATTCAGCGAAATCCGATAGTCTGAAGCCTAGTTGGCAGCAATGTGGACCTTTTGCCGTTTTTGAATTTGGTTGTTGTTCAACGAACGACATGCCCCTCAGTGATTTGAAATGCCAGGTACGGTCATCGAGTGGAAAATCATTCAAACATCACGTGGCTCCCCACTGTTAGTTTGACGAACCTGTAGGGTTTATCCTCATTCGTATGCTATCCTTAGCTGGCACTCAAATAAAACGGATAGATTATGTCGAAACAAGATACGCCATCGCTCTTCACGTTCTTCACTCAGTTTCGCAAGCTACGGGAGTTAGAAGAAGAACAAGCCAGGTCAAATCCGTTCCTCGCGCAGGCACTTGAGGATGAAAAAAAGCAAGGGCACCGGCTTGCGGTAATCGCGCGTACAGTAGCACTTGGACTTGTAGCTATCCTACTGCCATTCCTGAATATGCGGTTTGACGTCATATATTATGAATTTGCTGTATTCTTATTCATCGCTTTGGGATGGCTGCAATTGCGCATGTCGAGCGTTGGTTACTCGAGGGCTGAACTCGCGCTAATCTTGTTGGACCTCGGACTATTGACTCTCCTGTTCATTACTCCAAATCCGTTCCTCAGCGAGGAGATACCGACCGCCATTGTCTATCGGTTCGACAACTTCATTTACTTCTTCATCATACTTGCCGTTGGGACACTGGCTTACTCTTGGAGAACAGTGTGGACGATGGGTACGTGGGTCGCTTTGCTCTGGCTTCTTGGCTTTCTTGGGGTGTCATGGTTCGGACATGATATCCCGGAACTCAGCGAATCCGCCGCAGTAGCGTTTTCTGGGTATGATATTGTCGCTTCCGAGCTCGATCCAAATAATACCCAACCGGCTGTTCGTGTTCAGGAGATGGTTGTCTTTATGATTGTAGCCGGCATTCTTGCAATCAAAGGCTGGCGTTCAAACCAGCTCTTATTGCGACAGGCCAATATTGCAGCCGAACGCGCAAACCTATCTCGTTATTTTCCATCTAGCCTTGTCGATGTTTTGGCTTCGACCGATCATGACATTGGGGCGGTGCGAACTCAGGACGTGGCTGTATTGTTCGCTGATATCGTCGGCTTCACGAAATTTGCCGAGCAACACTCACCGGAAGAGGTTATGGATTTATTACGAGGCTATCATACCTTTGTTGAGCGCTCCATTTTTCAAAATGGAGGAACGCTGGATAAATATATTGGAGACGGTGTGATGGCGACGTTTGGTACACCTGAAGTAAAACCTGACGATGCAGCAAATGCCCTGAAAGCTGCATCGCAACTAATTGAAGAAACGAAGGCCTTCAATCGCGATCGAGAAGCGAATGGTATTGACCCGATTCAGGTATCCATAGGTGTGCATTATGGGCCTGTCATATTAGGGGATATAGGACCATCCAGGCGATTGGAGTTTGCTGTTGTCGGCGATACTGTCAATGTTGCAAGCAGGCTTGAGGCATCAACTCGGGAACTCGGCTGTCAGTGCGTTGTAAGCGCAGATCTGATAAAACGGGCTGAACTATCGAATCAAACGGCTGACCCAAAACAAGTTGAGTTTTCGGCGAGAGATCCAATTAAATTACGAGGCCGCAAAACATCCATAGAAATATGGTCCGCCTAAAAACGAGCATGAATTGCTCAGTTTGATGGCCGCTTCAGACTCACAGCGGTAGTTTAACGCACTGCAACGCTAATCAAATACTTTTTGGCTTGTATGGACGGCAGGAATGCGGATGGTGTGGATGGCTCCTGCACCATCGGCGTCGAATGCGCCATAATGCAGTTGT
>JAFMHL010000108.1 GCA_017854535.1 Nitratireductor sp. | reverse complement strand
ACACTGTCCATGGATTCGCGTGCTCGTTTGAGGGTGTTGCGTTGAATTTCTCCCACTTCAACTTCGTAGATGGAACGTTTGCCTAACCCGGCCAATTCAACTGCTGTGCTTTGTAAAGCAGTGGGCATAATCACATCTTCGGCAAAAAGATGCCTTAGTAGCGAGACAATCTGAGCTTGAGCCTGATCGTTTGGATCATGGCGGGTAATAAGATAACTCATAAAATCATTTCGCATCGTCGCCCCGGCATCGCGGATAACGCCTACGAGATCACCCATCATCAGCAGGAATTGACTCATGGAAGCCACGTCCAACATTGCTGGATGAACAGTGATGATCATTCCAGTGGAAGAATAGAGGGCGCCCAAAGTCAGGTAGCCTAGTGAGGGAGGTGTATCCAGCAAGACCACATCATAGTCATCTGCGACTTCCTTTATTGCGAGATCCAATCTTTCAAAGAATAGACCACCGGCAACACGTTCTCTTTGTCCAAGCACCCGCGGAGTTTCGTACTCAAACTCCATCACTTCAATATTACCAGGGACCAGATCGATCCCATCGAAATAAGTTTTCCGAATTATTTCTCGCATCGGCCTGCGATCATCGTCATAGCGCAAAGCCGCATAGATGGTTTCGTTGTGATTAACATCCAATTCAGGTTGAGAACCAAACATTGCAGACAAAGACGCCTGCGGATCCAAATCGATCGTTAGTACTCGGTAGCCTTGTAGGGCCAGATAGTGAGCAAGATGCACTGTTGATGTCGTTTTAGCGCTACCACCCTTAAAATTGGTAATAGCCAAGACCTGTAAATGCTCATTGTCACATCGATGTGGTAAAAAATTAAGAGCTTCAGACGGTTTTTGTTCGGAAAAATATCTCCGTAACTCATTGATTTGGCCGAGGGTATAGGCACGGTGGTTGTTGTCCAACCGGGCAGGGGTAGGGCCCTTACCGTCAATCGACATGGTACGAAGAGTAGATTCAGGAATGGAGGTTAATTTGGAAACCTCGTTTGTCATAAAGTTTCGAAGCTGTTTCTCAGCTTCCGGTGGATACATTCGAGCCCGTAAAGATTGGAGTTGATTTGACAGCAAACCAGCATGACGCACTATCTTATCAACCGCGCCGAATTGTGCATTGTAGATTTCAGTTTCTACATGCTGATTCGTTTTCGTCACCATATTCTCTCTCTGACGGCAAACATGCCACATAATGGGTATATAGCGTCAGGTAATGGCATAAATTGTCAACTACGTAAAGAAATAACAAATTACAAATGCTAAACAAGCTTTAGCAGAACTTCTCCAAGTTCTATCTCTTTGTTTTAATAAATCTTTTCATGTTTCACCTGTAAGGCGCTGACTGCTAACAATCCGTAATTCGTAATCCACGCAAAGGGACCGTCGCTTGATTCCACGCTGTTTTTGGTTGGTAGCAGAGAATCGGCAGTTGAGCATGCGGAAAAGGTTGCGTCCCAAAACCCATTGCTCCTTAAGAAAACTCAAAAATCCAAAAATAAGCAAAACTTAGTATGGTATTGGCTAAACTAATGCATGTTTGTTTCAAACGAAAAACTGGCCGATCCTTTCAGATCGACCAGTTGGGAAAGTTTTCGCTGAATTATGCGGCTTCTTTGGGTCCCCATGGGATGACTGCCTGGACGGTATCGTCGTCCTGATTTGCAGCTTTGCCGAGATTGGCATTGAAGTTGAAGTCGCGGATTGTCAGGGTGAAATATTCAGCACCTGTTTCCTTGTTTTCTTTCTTCCAGACACCGCCGCATTCGACAAGCTTGCCACGTGGGGAGCGTGCAAAGACGCGATGGGTTGGAGCCATCGGATTGTCACTGCTGTTTGGTTCAACGGTGATGTCGATGTCGAATTTGAGGGTTGAAATCGATCCAGTGCCTTTCGAAGTTTCGATGTTGTTGTTCTGAAATTTGATTACGTTGGTATTCATAGCCGTTCTCCTTGTTGGCGTTGCGAATGATGGTCATAGGGCAGGGGGACCAGGACAGCGCCTACCGAAGTGAAACGCAGGTGCAGCGAAGCGGAGAGGGGCAGGGACGGAGCTTTTTGTCTCGCGAGGAATGCTTGCAATCTTCCTTGCAGGGCAGGGGAAAAAGCGAAGGAGCAACCTTTAGGTGCGGGACGACACCTGCGACCAACATTCAAGTAGCAAAAGCCCACTAAAGGAGAACGCTGTTGAATAACGTTGATCAACTTCATTGATGCGACGAACTTAGACCTTTGACACAGGGATGCCGATCGTTCTGCAAGATGCATTTGAATTCATATATTGGAGACTACAGCGGACCACCTGATGGCTTCTGCACAACACATTTTTGATTCAACCTCGCACAAGATTTGCAATGGTATGGCTGAAGGACGCATAAAACATAGTCGACGACTTGAGCTTGACAACGATCCTTATCATATGATAAATAGAAAACATTCAAATGAGGATATCATGTCACTCGCAGTCCTACAGACAGAACCATCAAATGCTCTTGTTCCTATCAATGAACCCAGGCGTGTCTTAACCATCGTAAAGGCCATTGTTCGAACAGCTGATGCCTGGAAGCTGACCAATGCTGAAGCTGCTGCTTTGTTCGATGTCCCGCTTGCCACCTGGAGCCGGATGAAGGCGGGGGCTTATCGCGGCACACTTGATCAGGACAAGGTCACACGTGCTAGTCTAATGATAGGTATCTTCAAGGGGCTGAGACTGTTGTTCAATGGACCGCTAGCTTATGGGTGGCCGAAGCTTGCGAACAAAGGTCCTCAATTCATGGCAAGAAGCCCGGTCGACTATATGATTACGGGTGGCATTCCAGCAATAATGTCCGTGCGCCAGCATATTGATGCCCTCAGGGGCGGCCTTTAGGTCGTGATCGACATCGATACGATCCCCGTCATTTCTTTCAATCAAACAGATACGGTCCGCCTTATCTCCACGGCTTATATCGATGAGTCGGCTATGGCTCCCTTGGCGGACGACAATGATGAACTGGCCTATCTTGAAGAACTGGAAAAACTAACATCCGCAAGACAAAGCGGCATTGTTCTGCCAGCGGACGTCCATCCCGACGAACTCCT
>JAFMHL010000107.1 GCA_017854535.1 Nitratireductor sp. | reverse complement strand
ACATATTCTCATGAGCCTCACCTTCTGACGGTGGTGTCTGACTAAAGCGAACTAGTCTTTAGTAGGCAGAAATCAGAGATTTTAGCTGGCGCAAAGCTGCAGCCACTCGACCTGCGCAGCGGTTCTATTATCCTTGAAATTTTGTCTGCTCTAGATATGTCTTTCCTTGTTAAAATGATTGTGATTGGCTTCGTGGATCGCTGCGAATTTTTGTAGACTTCGCTCGAGCCTCAACCGTTGCATCGCCCTCTCCCGCCTTCACAAAGGCTGGTGCGAATTCTCTACCCGGTTGTTGATCCAACTTCCCTCGCACTCTTGGCCACTAATACTCAATTCTCTCAAAGCAGCTCCGTATGATTTGTGTTTATCCGTCACGATGATTTCTGGTTTGCCATATCTGCGAATCAATTTCTTCAATAATTTCAATGCGCATTCTTGTCCCAGCGTTTAGCTACTAAAGCTTCCAACACTTCCCCTTCTTGATCAACGGCGCGCCATAGGTAATGTATCTCGCCATTAATCTTCACGTACATTTCGTCGAGATGCCATTTATGGTTGGACCAGACACGCAAACTCTGAATTCGTTTTCTACGAATGTTCGCCGCAAACAACGGACCAAAACGATTCCACTAAATCATAATAAGGATAGAGCAATAGCGCAGCAGTTACTGTCACCCGGACAAACAACCCAACTGAAGCAATTTTTGCATGTCTGATCTTGGGGTAAAAACTGCCATTCCTATGATGAATTGAGATTGCCTGGTCATTGTGACTATCCCATTGCAAAATTATGAACCAAACTCAAAATTTTCAGTTTGACCTGAAAAAGCCCCATCGGTAAAATATAGTTTTGAAGGAAAAATTATGTTTACGAAAATAGAACAAATACTGGCCCCAGTTAAGGTTAACGATTTGACTACCCATCTCCAACAATTGACTTGGGAGGATGGAGTAAAGACTGGCCATAAATCCATGAAGAAAAGTGAACAGATCACATATTCCACAAAAGCTGCACGCCCAATTATTAATCAGTTGGCGGATTTGCTGCTTAGAGATCCGAAAGTTTATGCATTTGCACAACCTAAAATGATGTCCCGTATGATGTTTAGCCGCTACTCCGAGGGTATGTTTTATAAAAGTCACAATGATGCACCTATCACCGGAGGCGGTGGCCAGGGCCAAGGCCGGGCGGATGTGTCATTTACTGTGTTTCTAAATCCACCTGAAAACTATAGTGGTGGTGAACTTGTTCTGGAATCTCCAATGGGTGAAATGCAGTTTAAAGAGGCTGCCGGTGACGCGGTATTCTATGATACCGGACTTACCCACCGAGTGGAAAAAGTTACTGATAGTTCGCGTCTTGTTATTGTGGGTTGGATGGAAAGCTGGGTTCAGGACCCACAGGCACGCGCGATTATCCGAGATCTTGATGATGCGTTGAGCCTCGCTAGAAACCGTGAATTAGGGAGTGAAGAATCTGTTCGCCTGTCGAGAATCAAGGGGAATCTCATTCGCCGCTGGGCTCGTTAAGAATTTTTGGCGTTGTCAGTCAAACTCGAAATAGTCTCGCAATGGTAGATGTCGCTCCAGTCAGTTGGCAAAAAGTTGCTGCCACTCGGCAAGTGCAGCCGTTCGGTTTTCCTTGTAATTTTGCCTGCTGTATAGGTGACGCTCCCTGTTAAAATGATTGTGAACCGATCCATGGACGGATGCGAATTTTTGTAGACTTCGCATGAGCCTGAACCGTTGCATCGCCCTCTCCCGCCTTCACAAAGGCTGGTGCGAATTCTCTACCCGGTTGTTGATCCAACTTCCCTCGCACTCTTGGCCACTAATACTCAATTCTCTCAAAGCAGCTCCGTATGATTTGTGTTTATCCGTCACGATGATTTCTGGTTTGCCATATCTGCGAATCAATTTCTTCAATAATTTCAATGCGCATTCTTGTCCCAGCGTTTAGCTACTAAAGCTTCCAACACTTCCCCTTCTTGATCAACGGCGCGCCATAGGTAATGTATCTCGCCATTAATCTTCACGTACATTTCGTCGAGATGCCATTTATGGTTGGACCAGACACGCAAACTCTGAATTCGTTTTCTACGAATGTTCGCCGCAAACAACGGACCAAAACGATTCCACTAAATCATAATAAGGATAGAGCAATAGCGCAGCAGTTACTGTCACCCGGACAAACAACCCAACTGAAGCAATTTTTGCATGTCTGCTCTTGGGGCTATCTTATCTAAGAATGAGGAATATCGTGGGCCTATAGCGCCACAAACGGCTTGAGGAAAGCTCACAACTAAACAGAAACAGGAGGATACTCCCGACAGAATTGCAGCAACTTGGCAAGGGATGGTGAGACGACACATTCCGTAGCTTCTTAAACCTGATGTGTGGACCGGCAAGGCGAAAGTCGATGTCTTGGAGCCAATGAGGAGGAAGCAAGCGGAAATCCATCGGGGCTCGCGGCGATGATACTTCTGGCCGCATACAGAAGCCGGATATACGTCAGCAACCGTGAAACCTATCCATCCAAAAATAAGGCGTTGCAATAAGGCGGCGTCCATATACGTCCAAACAGGACAATGCCCGATGATCGGATCTGCAAAGGTGATGAGAGGTGTTCTTGAAACATCCAGCTCTAGAGGCCTTTTTTTTAAGCTTTCTGTCCCGCCGGTACCTGACACCATCCAAATCCCGCACCGTTGAAAAACAATGCGCTGGACGGAGGGTTTTGAGCGGGAGGAGGCATTCTAGCCGTCAGCAGTTTGACAGAATACACATCCGAGGCTGGCGATGTCACTATAACTGAAACATCAGCAGAAACGAAAACCGAATTTAGCCACAAAGGAGACTTTGAAATGTTAATCGTAATCACAGGAATTGCATTGTTCGTTTCCATAGCAGCAATGGCTGGTTCCGAATTGGAAGATCAGAAACGCGCAGAAACCTTTCAACCTTTTTCCAGAGCAAATGCACGTTTCGTTGGCAAAGAGATTATCTTCACCGCAGGGTGGATAATGTCGGATGAGGTTTTGAAGTATTTGAAGAGATTCTGCTTGGCTATCTGCCAGAATAATCTAGCAAGCCCAAAATCGTCAAGTTCCTCTGACACTACCCCCCTGAGCCACTAAAACCCT
>JAFMHL010000027.1 GCA_017854535.1 Nitratireductor sp. | reverse complement strand
AATTCTTATTACAGAAAGTCAAAATAACCGGCTCAGTTATAAGGGGGAAGGACAACCTATCCCTGACAGTTGTTATAAAAGCGTTCTGTAACATTGCGTAACGTCAATTGAACGAGCGAACACACTCTAAACATTGTTGAAACGTCTAAGCTTGTCTACAAGCGCATGGTTTTGTGCGGCGGCTAACTAGATCACTTTTTGTAAGATTGCAGTTTTTAAGGGGCAATGACTATGGTTCTAACGTTTTCACAAGGGTTCGCCCGTTTCATATTACTTGTAGGTTTTGTAGGGCTTTTGGCTTCATGTTCATCCACGGATGTGACAGGAAGCGTTGGTGCAAAGAGTAAAGAGAGTTTTGCCCTTGCAGCCAATATACGTGCTCAAGCTCTAAACACACCCAAAACTGGACAGAAAAAAGCTCAAGCTACTAACAAGGCTGCTTCTGCAAAAGCAAAGATCGCGGCTGCTAAAACACAAGCAGACAGGGATGCAAAGCGCCTGGCTGATTTTGATAAGATGCTGAGCCGCTTGCCTGAATCACAACATAAATATTTTGATCAACAGCGCGATAGCATTGCTTCAAAGGCAAAAGCTTCCAAATCTGCATTGAGCAAGTTGCAATATGCGGCGGCTCCAAGATCAGTTGGCAAAGGCGGCGCGCGCTATCATAGTTTGATTGCGAAATATGCAGCAGCGAACGGTGTGCCATTGAAATTGGCCCATGCAGT
The DNA here is from genome assembly GCA_017854535.1 of Nitratireductor sp. Classification (GTDB taxonomy): domain Bacteria; phylum Pseudomonadota; class Alphaproteobacteria; order Rhizobiales; family Rhizobiaceae; genus Salaquimonas. The sequence continues at coordinate 57,861 of JAFMHL010000027.1, read as the reverse complement.
TGTTCGCGTTGAAAGCAATTATAGAGCCAATGCAAGAGGCCGTGCGGGCGAGATTGGCCTGATGCAGATCCAAATTGGCAACAGCGCGTGGGATGGGCTATCGTGGCTCTGCAAAGGGTTTGTATAATCCCGCTGTCAATATCCAATATGGCATGAAGTATCTTGGCAAAGCCCACAAGCTTGCCAGCGGATCCACATGTGGGACAATTTTGAAATATAATGCGGGCCATGGTGCGAAAAAGATGAACCCGATTAGCGCTGGTTATTGCCGCAAGGTTCGCCGTTATATTTGATTTGATGCCTCAACCATAAACATGGTTGAAAGCCTTTACTTCTCTGATGACGCCCTAGGTAACTAGGGCGTTTTTTTGTTTAAAGGTAATTCCATGAAAACTTCTTTTCTATCTCTTTTCCTAATGGTTTCAGCATCTCCAGCTTTAGCTGATCTCAAAGTTGATTTTATTGAGGGCGCGCCAAAGGACCGTTTTGTCATTAGCAATGAAGGTAAATGCGATTTTAGTGCAGGAAAAATAAAAATTGACCTGACCACGTCAGCCGGACAGTTGATATTCGATGTCACGGAACAGGGAAAAGGTGTCGAAGTTTTCCAACCATTTGAGCTGGTTAGCGGCAGCAAGTCGATGGTGGGTTTGCCAACCGTTCGTGACGGCGACAAAGTTGTAATTTTGAATGTGAAAGAACTAAAAGTCGGTAATCAGATCGCGTTTACGATTGACGTTGATGATACCATCGGTGCGCGTGAAATCACAATTTCAAATACCGAGATTGAGGGGGCTAGTGCGATTTTTGAAAGTGCCGGCAAAGTATATTCAGCCAATTTTGGCGCTAAAGCCATGGCTTTGATCAAACAAATCAGCTGTACTGGCTGATGTTTCAAGTTCTCAATCTAGCCAAACTGCAAGCTATGTCGTTCTGATCGACACTTTTAAGCGCTTTTTAGAATTCGCCTATTATTTTCGCCGTACGTGGGATGGAACTCCCTGACAAGAAAATCAATGAGTACTCGAATATTAGGTGCTAGATTGCGTTTATCGGCATAGGTAATAGCAATATCGGCGTGTTTTTGAGAGTATTCGGGAAACAGTCTAACCAATTCACCAGAGGCTATTTTTTCTGCTACAATGTAAGTGGAAAGTCTGGCAACGCCTAAGCCTGAAAGGGCTGCTAAATATACCGCATGGGCGCTGTTACCGATGAAATTTCCGTTGGCATCAACATTGTATTTTTTGCCGTCTAAATGCGCTTCCCAGGCATTTCTGCCGGTCATATTGGAAGTGCGAAGGCAATTATGGTTTTCTAGATCAGAAAATTTGTTCGGCATGCCATTGCGTTTTAGATAGTCTGGAGAAGCACAGATGATGCGCTCATTTTCCATGATTTTGCGGGCAATCACATTGGGGTTTGTCAGTTGTTCGGCGAAAGTGATTGCTACATGAAAATTCTCTTCCTCCAAATCAACCTGCCGGTCTGTCAATTCAAGAGAAATCACAATCTTTGGGTAAAGTTCAGCAAATTTTGGCAATACCTGAATGAGCTGAGATTTTCCAAAAGCAACGCTGGAAGCAATGCGCAAGACGCCTTTTGGGCTCGAAGAAATTGCCGAAATATGTTCTTCAGCCTCGTGAAATTTGTCTGCAAATACCCTGCATTTTTCATAAAACTCAAGGCCCTCATCGGTCAATGATACTCCGGTGCGTGTGCGGCGAAGAAGTCTATATCCTACATGATCTTCCAAGTGACCAATCTGCTTGCTAACGGCAGATGGCGTGTGCTTGCTGACCCTGGCAGCTGCCGAGATACTGCCATGTTCAACAACATTGACGAAGATCAGCATCTGTGAGGATACATCCATATATTGACCGAGACCCTTTCCAAAATGGCATAGCCCCCATGTAAATTGTATGGCTTGGGGTGATGACTCGTTTTTGCTAATGCTGCAGTGCAGCACAAATGCTGCGATGCGGCAAGTGAAAAGGAGATGCTATAATGACTATTGCGATTTCCCCGGAAATCTTAGGATTTTCCGCAAAATTGGACGGACTGCGATTTCGTTTCAAGCGTTTTTCCAAGGCTTTCAAAACAGCTTTGCAGCGCAGAAAAATATATCGCCAGACTTATTTCGAATTATCAACTCAAAGTGACAGGACATTAGCTGATCTTGGGATTTACTGGTGTGATATCACGCGACTGGCTCTTGAGGCATCGTTAGAGGAGAAGACTCATGAAGCGTGAAACAACTGCCTTAACTCATCCGTCTATCGGGCTGCAACTGGGTTTGTTTGTCAAAAATATCGGTTCAGCTGTTCATCCGTATTTTGGGAAAATCAGCAAGAACATGTCGGCGATTATCCTGAATATGCATGTTTCCCGGATGACATCCGTACTTCAATCCATGAATGATCGGCAGCTAGAGGAGATCGGCATTACTCGCGCTGAGATCAGTAAATATGCCAACATGCTGATTAGAGATGAGGATTGCTAAAGTTTAGATCCTTACAGGCTCTTTTCCAGACAGTAAGGATCAAACAGTTCAATTGTTGTCTAATAAACAACATTGATTTATCTCAGGGCTCGCTCCTCCCAGGGTTTGTCTGAGATCTAATGTTAACGGACTTTCCTCCCAGAAACCGTTAATCCCAGGGCTGGCTTTCTTGTAACAACAAGTTGGTCAGCCCCATTATTAAGGTAAAGTTGAAAATGTTAGTCGTATTACTTCACAGTAGCGAAAATTGTCACACCGCTTGCTTTGTTGAATGCAATATCTTTCACCTGCAGGGAATGAATAGCTAAATTATTTCTGTGTATTCACAGCCTGGTTAAGAACTTGTCCACGGCTCTTGTGACGGCGTTTGAACCGCCTATGGCAGAGTTAATTGATAAGTGATTGTAACTATCGCCCGCAAATTGAATGACATTGTTTCCCGCGGAAATCATGGCATTTGCAAAGCGCTTTGAAATTCTATCCCGATTACGCCCGCCGGACCACATTACGAGAGTAGGCGGCTGTATGCGATTATTGACGTAGCTAATAGGGGACCATCTTCCCCATTTGGATTTTTTATCCAATGCAGAATACAATCTTGGCACGCGGCCATTGTTGATCTTGGCAAGGTAGGTGACATCATATGCTCCTGTGTCGTTGCAGATAAGTAATTTGGGTGTGCAGGCTCCTGACAAGGTTGCCATCGCCGCCAAATGGCATCCTGCTGAGTGCCCCATCAATGCGATACGGCTGCCGTCACCACCATATTTATCGATATTGGTTTTCAACCAATTGACCGCTTGAGCAATTTGGACTGCTTGTTGTTCAGCATTTGCACGCGGAAACAAGGTGTAGCCAATTGAAACAACGATATAGCCTTTTGCGGTGTAATATTTAGCCTTTGAACCGACTTTACGCTTGTTTCCCAATTTCCAAGCACCACCATGTACATAGGCGAGCACTGGCGCATTGTTTGGATTTTTCGGAAAGTGTATATCGAGTTTATTCGCGCCGTAGCTGACCTCGGTTGGTCCAGCAGCAATCGCCGGACGTATAAAAAGGCTTGGAGCTGCGACAACTGAAAAGGCGCTGAAGGCAAACTTGCCAAAAGTTCTTCTACTGATGGGCGTATTCATATGATGTTCCTTGAGGACAAAGTCACGATAACGAAGCGCCCATTTTGCCATCGGGTGTTTAAGTAATTATTAACCATACCAAACTTGACCCTAAAATGGTGTTTTAATTCGGGCAATGGATTTTGCGATGCTTGGAATGGTTGACCTTTAGGCGAATTAGGCACAAAGACATTTTGCCAGCCGGTCGGGTGATCGCTGTCACAATTGCCGAAAGGCTGTGACGGAGGAAAGTCCGGGCTCCATGGAAACACGATGCCGGATAACTTCCGGCTGGGGAAACGGGCTTGCCCGCCAACCCAAGGGAAAGTGCAACAGAAAATATACCGCCTTCGACGCCGCCCTCACGGGCTTGTCTGGGTAAGGGTGAAAAGGTGGGGTAAGAGCCCACCGCGTTTGCTAGCAATAGTGGCGGCACGGTAAACCCCATCGGGAGCAAAACCGAATAGGAACAACGGGGCAGGGCAACCTGTCAGCCGGTTTTCAGGCCAGTTGTTCGGGTGGGTTGCAGTGAGGCATGTGGTAACACAGGTCCCAGATGAATGATCACCGCGTCTTTGAGCTTGCTCAAGGGCCATACAGAACCCGGCTTACAGACCGGCTGGCAAATTTCTCTTAGACGGATAATCCGCGCTTCTCGGCTTCAGCCTCAATGGCGTCAATCTGACCAGCCAAATCAAATTCGACAGCGGACAATACTTCGATGTCTTTGTTTTCGGCATAGTCAGGATCGCTAGCTTTGAGTTTAGCAATTTTCTTATCACGCTCACGCAGAGCCCATTCTATTTGTGGGCGATAGAGCTTTAACAATGCTGAAAGCCATCTTGAACTGAATTCAAATTCTTTGCCATTGATGGCTTCTTCGCTGGTTATTTCAAAACCATCGAGCAATGGAATGACATCTTCGGCTGGATATAACCATTCGCCGGCAACCCATCTGTTTGTTGTAAATATACGAACTGGCAGACCGTTTGGATCGAAGGAGACGGCAACAAGATGGCAAAGCCCGCCTTTTTCAAAATCAGGATCTTTAGGCAGTGCGATCGGTTCGGCGCCTTCGCGCAACATTTCCGTATAGCGAAATAAATGAAAGTGGCCGTTTTCGTTCCAAGGCCGCGCAATTTCGTTCTCGCCATGAGCATGATAAAACCAGATGGATCCGGTCTCTTTGTCTTGGACATCGCCTCTTGGATAATGCTCCCATTGTACAAAGGGTTCATCGCCAGTTGATGCGAGGACATTCATCAATACATGATAACCAGCCCCGGCGCTTTCTTCGAGAACTTCCAACATCTCGTTAACGCCGCTTTGCATTAGTTCAAGATGTTGATCTGACACGTCCGACAAATCGGTTTCAGTCAGATAGACATAACCTTCCATCTGGCTTTGAGCATGTTTCTCTCTTGAATCGGTTGGGCCGGTCATTTTAAATTTGTTCCAAATAGTTTGTAAGCGGTTATTTGTCGTTCCACTGTATGCGTCTCGTTTTTAATCGCAACGCATAGGAAAACAAAAAAACGGCGGCACCGATTGGTCCCGCCGCTAGTATCAAATTAGTAGTGATTACTTCTTAACGCAGCAAGCATTGCATTTGTTTGCAGCGCAGCAGCAGTTGATTTTAGCTGTACCGCAGCCGCATGCAGCGTGTGCAGTTGTAATTGGTGCAGCGGCAGCTACGCCACCAGCGATCATCATTGCAGCGAGAACTTTTTGTGATTTTGTCATTTTAAAATACCTTTCAGGTGTCTGATTTTATTGAGAAATTCTGTCACTCCCTGTCGCAGTTTCAGGCGACTGAAATCAACATAGCTGAAAAAATTTAGAAACCCTTTCACGTTTGATCGCAGTTTGATCACACAATTGTTAGTCGTATTTTACCTGGCATCAGCGATAAAGTTTTATCAATATTTTGATTTCTTATATGAAAAGGATGACGTGTGATGATCTATGCTACTCTTGCTAAACCGGCATTTGGTTTTGCCAGCTTTTTAATGGTAACAATTTTGTGGGCTGGCCTCGCGATTGCCGGTCCAACTAATGTCGATGCAAATGGTATCGCGATCCAAGGCTATGATCCTGTTGCTTATTTTACTGAAAACAAACCTGTGAAAGGGTCCGATCAATTCACAACTGAGTATGATGGGGCGAAATATCAGTTTTCTTCTGCGGAGAACAAAGCTGCATTTACCGCTGACCCGGCAAAATACGCTCCACAGTTTGGTGGGTATTGTGCCTACGGTTTGTCTTATGGCAGCAAGGCACCCATTGAAGTGGACAAGTTTACGATCGTCGACGGGAAACTATATCTAAATTTCAACGGTGATATTCAGTCACGTTGGGAAAAAGATATCCCGGGATTTATCAAAACGGCCAATGAAAACTGGACCACAATAGAATAGTTTTAAATTAGTTCAGTACCCAAGGCGAAAAGAGCAAATACGCCATTTGCAATTAACAGACACATAGTCGCGAAGGATCCCAGATCCTTTGCGTTTTTCGCATAATCAGAAATCTCTGGTGAGGTGCGGTCCACCACCAACTCTATAGCTGTGTTCAGCGCTTCGACTGCGAATGTTGTCAGGATGAGACATACGCTAATCACGATAAACAGCGGCGCTACGCCCAATGCAAAATAAGCAATCAAAAGTAGCGCAGCGAAAACCAATTCCTGCCTGAAAGCTGACTCCCCAAACAGGCATTTGAAGCCTCCGGCAGAATAGGTGGTTGCCGCTATTAAATGGGCAAAACCGGTTTTCTTGATTCTCGGGTCATCTTTGTTCGGATTGGATTTGCTCATTGTGTAACCTTGCATAGAAAAGTGATTGGGTTTCCGTTTAATGGAAAAACGATAACAAAATCCTATTTATTGATTACTCTGGTCTTTCGATGTCTTTTTTCATCCAGTGATTGCCGTATTTTTCGGTGTGTTGCCTTCCCAAAAAATTAATAGTATTCGCCAACTGAATGGATATCTTGGCATAGAGTTTTTTGGTGCGCTGGAGCGAAAATGAACAATCCGGATTTTATTGTTGTTGGCTCTGGTTCTTCTGGTTCCGTTGTTGCAGAGCAGTTGTCAGCCAATGGAAAATATTCAGTTTTGGTTCTCGAAGCTGGGGGCACGGATAACCGTTTTTTCATTCAAATGCCGCTTGGCTATGGCAAAACGTTCTTCGATAAAAAAGTAAACTGGATGTATGCGACCGAGCCCGATGAAGGTTTGGCGGGGCAAAAGGACTACTGGCCGCGCGGTAAGGTGCTCGGCGGTTCATCTTCTATCAATGCGATGGTTTGGATCAGAGGCGCGCCAGAAGATTTTAATGAGTGGGAAGCCTCTGGTAATCCTGGGTGGGGATGGCAGGATATGCTTCCTGTTTTCAAGGCTCTGGAAGACAATGAAAATGGCGCGGATGAATGGCGCGGAGCTAATGGCCCATTGCGAATTTCCAACATTGAAAAACATGTTCATCCGCTAACCAAAACATTCATAGATGCCTGCGGCGAATTACAGTTGGGGTGCAATCCGGATTTCAATGGCGCCAAACAAGAAGGTGCTGGATATTACCAATTAACAACAAAGTCGGGTCGCCGAAACTCTGCATGCAGGGCATTTCTGCGCCCGGCCATGAAGCGTTCCAATATAAAAGTTGTTACCCATGCTCATGTAACACGCATTGTTTTCGAAGGTTCAAAAGCGGTTGGTGTCGAGTATCAGCGCAAGGGCAAAACAGAGCTGGTCCGCGCTAACTGCGAAACTATTCTGTGCGGCGGTGCTGTAAACTCACCGCAACTATTGCAGATTTCGGGCGTAGGTCCAGCCGCACTCTTGAAAAAGTTTGGTATTAAACCGATTTTCGATAACCCGAATGTGGGGGCAAATCTTCAGGATCATCAGGGGATCAACTATACCTATCGGGCCAATACAAAAACGCTCAATGATGTGCTTCGCCCTTGGTGGGGCAAGTTGAAAGTTGGTCTGCAATACCTGATTACCCGCAATGGACCACTTTCAATCAGCATCAACCATGGCGGCGGGTTTTTCAAAACCAGCGACAAGTTCACGCGACCGAATATGCAATTGTATTTTCAGGCATTCTCGACTGTTGTTCCAGGGGGTGGTGAACGTCCGATTTTGACGCCTGATCCCTTCTCAGGTTTTTCAATTGGGTTATCAAGCTGTCGTACGTTGAGCCGTGGCGAAATCATGATTCAATCGGCGGATCCACTTGCCCATCCCAAAATCACAGGGAACGCATTTTCACATGAGCGCGATGTGGAAGAAATGCTGGATGCAGTGAAATATCTTCGCAAGATCGCCGCAACGCCAACCATGCGCGCCGTGATTGAAGAAGAGGTATTGCCAGGGCCGAATTGCAATAGCGACGAGGAGCTAATTGCTGACTTTAGAAAACGCTCAGGTACTGTCTATCATCCAGTTTCGACCTGTCGAATGGGGCCAGATCCAAAAACATCAGTTGTCGATAGTCGACTGAAGGTTCATGGTGTAGACGGGTTGCGGGTGGTTGATGCATCGATTTTCCCAAATATTGTGACCGGCAATACCAACGCGGCGGCCATTGCTACTGGATGGAAAGGTGCGCAAATAATTTTGGAGGATCACGCATGAAACTGAAAGATGTGAAGACCTGGGTTGTCGGCAATCCTCCGCCATCGTTTGGTGGGCGCTATTTTATCTTCGTAAAGCTGACGACAGATAGTGGCGTTCATGGATATGGTGAAGCCTATTGCGCGACCTTTGATCCGCATTTGACTGCCAAACTTATTGAAGATGTGGCAGCGCGTTATTTTATTGGGCATGATCCGCACAAGATCGAACAGTTTTTCCGTTCTTGCTATTCCTCGGGTTTTTCCCAAAGACCTGATGTTACGATGATGGGATGCTATTCAGCCTTGGAAATGGCCTGCTGGGATATTATCGGCAAAGAGGCAAATCAACCTGTTTATAATTTATTAGGTGGAAGGGTGCATGAGACATTGCGGTCTTACACCTATCTATATCCCAAAGATGGCGATGTCTATCCAGACGAAACACTTACGCCAAAGCATGTTTATAATGATCCGGATATTGCGGCAGAAGCTGCTATTGCTGCTGTTGGCAAAGGTTTTGATGCGGTGAAGTTTGATCCTGCAGGGCCCTACACAATCTATGATGGCCATATGCCAAGGCTGGTGGATATCGAACTGTCTGCTGCCATGTGTAAAGCCGTGCGTGAGGCAGTTGGCAATAAGGCTGATATTCTGTTTGGAACTCACGGGCAGTTTACAGCTGGCGGTGCTATCCGTCTTGCAAAAGCCATCGAGCCTTATGATCCGTTATGGTATGAGGAGCCTTGCCCGCCGGATATGCCCGAAGTGATGGGGCAGGTGGCGCGTGCAACCAGCATCCCTGTGGCAACAGGTGAGCGGCTTACTACACGGTTTGAGTTTGCTCGCGTCATTGAAAATCGAGCCGCTTCAATCTTGCAGCCGGATCTTGGGCGCTCTGGCGGTATTTTGGAGACCAAGAAGATCGCCGCCATGGCAGAAGCCTATCACATTCAAATCGCGCCCCATTGTTATTGTGGCCCAATTGTTGGGGCTGCCAATATTCAACTGGCGGCAACCCTGCCGAATTTCCTTGTGTTGGAATCCATTAAGCAATGGGATGGGTTCCACGGCGAATTGCTGCATAAGAAACTCCAATGGGAAAATGGCCATGTCATTCCATCAACCGAGCCGGGCTTGGGTGTCGAGTTGAATGAGGCAGTTTGTGAGGCCCATCCCTGGACAGGCGATCAGTTGCATTTGGAAATGACCCGGACGCCGATTGGGCGGTGATCCACCGCGAATAAACGCGATTATCTGAGACATACCAATTTATGAAAGCCCATGAGTCACTTTGACTCATTCCTTTCGGCTGTCTTTTGCCGGAAGATGCGCATCTATGGCGATCTTAACGCAACGTTAACCCTGTTCTGGCAAAGCTTACCAGAGTCCTAATAAAGGATTCAAAAAGTCCTAATTTTCCAATTGATTCCATTGACGACCATATTTTCCCATGATACCCCAAATATGCCTTTCTTTGGTACTCTCACATTGAGAAAGAGGCGAGGCAGAATGACAGCGCAGGCATGTCAATCGGGCGCAATGGGGATTTTCGGACAGATTTCTCGCTAAAATGGCGAATTGATCAACGGAAAACAGGCTGGATTGAATGTGTCAGGGGAGATGCGAGCATGACTGCATGCACGCCAAATCCGCGAAGTCATGCGTATTCAGGTTCGCTTTTGGCTGATCTGGTTTCAAGTTTCAGACTGGCGGGAAAAGAGGCTCTATATGGATCGGTTCTTATCGAACACGATCAATCGTGTGGACAAGAAGGGCAGGGTTTCTATCCCGGCCAATTTCCGCACGGTTCTAGCCGGGCAATCCTCAATACATATTATCCTCAGCGTCGATCATCCGGTGGCCGAAGCGGGCGGAGCAGATTTTATGGAAGCCAATTTGCGCCGGTTGAGCGCAATGGATCCGTTTTCAGAAGAATACGAAATGTGGTCGTTTTGCCTGTTAGGCGATGCAGACGAAATCAAAGTGGATACGGAAGGGCGCATTATTTTGACCGATCATTTGCGCGCTCATACGGGTATCGAGGACGAAGTGGCCTTTGTAGGCCGCGGACATTTCTTTCAATTATGGGAGCCGAAACGCTTCAATCTATATCGCGAGGCAGCCAGAGAGAAAGTGCGTTTGATGCGCCGCTCACTGAGTTCTCTTGGGGACAGTACCTCGCAATCCAATTCCCCCGCAAGTCAGGCACAACCAGCTTCCTCCCGAGCTGGCGCAAGTGCAAACTTGCAGATGGGCAACAAGGAGCAAGACACATGACCGGTGACAGAGATGGCGCCAATGGCGCGTCGTCCCCTGTTGGCGGACCAGCCCGTCATGTGCCAGTTATGCTCCACGAGGTTGTTGCGCATCTCAAACCGGCTTCGGGGGAAACCATTATTGACGGAACATTTGGTGCCGGTGGCTATACCCGCGCATTGATTGAAGCTGGCGCAAATGTTCTCGCTATCGATCAAGACCCAAATGCAATCGCCGATGGTCAGGTTTTGGTTGATGAATTCGAAGGCGCTTTGGTCTTGGCAAAAGGTCAATTTTCTACCCTTGATGCTATTGCCCGTGAACAAGGCCATGAAAGCGTTGATGGTGTTGTATTGGATATCGGTGTTTCTTCGATGCAACTTGATGAGGCTGAGCGTGGCTTTTCGTTTCAAAAAGATGGGCCGCTGGATATGCGCATGGCGCAAAGCGGCTTGTCAGCTGCAGATGTTTGCAATCAGGCTGATCAATCGACATTGACGCGCATCTTTGGAATTTTAGGCGAAGAGCGTCACGCGCCACGGATATCGCGCGCAATTATTGAAGCGCGGGGTGCCATGCCGTTTTCAAGGACCTTGCAGCTAGCCAATCTGATTGAAAAAACCATTGGACGTAAACCGGGGGATAAAATCCATCCGGCCACGCGCAGCTTTCAGGGACTTCGGATTTTCGTAAACCGTGAATTGGAAGAGCTGGCAAAGGCTCTATACGCGGCAGAGCGGATTTTAAAGCCTGGTGGAAGACTTGTTGTTGTAACCTTTCATTCTCTGGAAGACAGGATTGTGAAGCGGTTTTTTGCCGATCGCGCTGGTGAGCAAGCGGGCTCTCGCCATTTGCCGCAAGTCCAAGTCAAAGCACCTGTTTTTACCCAGCAAAAACGCAGTGCAATATTAGCCAGCAAAGAAGAGTGTGAGGAAAACCCACGTGCTCGCTCAGCCAAATTACGCTCAGGCATTCGAACCGCCAGCGCGCCAATGGACGAAAATTTCACGATTTTCGGCCTTCCCAAGCTCTCTCATTCTCAGGTGAACCCCCATGCTTAGATCAATTGATGTAGTTATGATTGGGTTGCTCTTAGGCGGTGCAGCTTTCACTTTTAAGGTGAAGCATGACTCGGAAGTAGCGATTGAGAAAGTGACAAAGCTGCAAAACGAGATCAAGACTGAGCAAGAGTCTCTTGATATTTTAAAAGCCGATTGGTCTTTACTTACGGACCCAAAGAGATTGCAAGTTTTGGTCGAGCGTTACCAGGGGCAATTGGGTATTGAGCAATTGGATCCACAGGCGATTGGCACCATCGCGGAAATTCCGGTGAAGCCGCCGCAATTGCCTGACCCTGACAAAGGCGACATAGCCAGTCTTATCGAAGCCGAACCAGATAATAATTTGAAAACCGGAACCGTTGATAGCGGGGCTTCGCAATGAAAAAGCAGTTTTCAAAGCCAGCCACCCAACGCGAGCATGCCGGTAAGCTAAAGCTGAACGGTTCAAGGCATGAAGGCCAAACAAGGGCACGTTCGCGAATTACATTAGCGATGATTTTAATTTGCGGTGTTTATGGTATTATTTCTGCGCGCTTGGTCTATTTTGGCTTGATTGAACCTTCTGACTCAGTTCGCTACGCCTTGGCTGATCCAAGCATTACTGCACGGCGTCCCGATCTTGTTGATCGTAATGGCATGACACTGGGAACTGATATTAACACAGCTTCTTTATATGCCGAGCCGCGCCGCATAGTTGATGTGGATGAGGCGATTGAATTGCTTTCTACCGTATTGCCTGATTTGAATTCGGAAAAAATCTATAACCGTCTTTCCGGCAATGCTGGCTTTGTTTGGCTACGCCGCGAGATTACGCCAGCCCAGCAAAGTAAAATTCATCAGCTTGGTATTCCGGGTATCGGTTTCAAGCGGGAAACGCGACGGTTTTATCCCAATGGTCCCGTTGCTTCGCATCTGGTCGGCCATGTAAATATCGACAATGTTGGCATTGCAGGCGCCGAAAAGGTTGTTGATGAGCGCGGATTGAAAGATTTGCGTGCAGCTGGATTTGGCGATCTGGAGCAAACAGAGCCAGTTGAGCTTTCTATCGATATCCGGGTGCAATCGATTGTTCATGACGAATTGCAGCTAGCCATGGAGCGCTACCGCGCGATTGCTGCTGGGGCAGTGGTTCTGGATGTTCATACGGGTGAAGTCATCGCGATGGCATCCTTGCCAGATTATGATTCCAATAAACCAGCAGATGCGCTTGATCCTGACAGACTCAATCGTATGTCGGCCGGACTTTACGAAATGGGTTCTACGTTCAAGGCATTTACAACCGCGATGGCGCTGGATAGCGGCTTGGTAAATATGAGAAGTCGATTTGACGCTAGCAAGCCACTTAGAATAGCCGGATTTACGATCAATGATTTTCACGGCAAAAAGCGTGTCTTGAGCGTTCCGGAAATCTTCATTTACTCCTCTAATATTGGCACGGCAAAGATGGCTGATGTTGTCGGGATGGAAGGACATCAGGAGTTTTTACATCGTGTTGGTCTGTTGGACAAAATGCCGTTTGAACTTGCAGAAACGGCGACGCCCGTTGAACCAAAAGAATGGAAAAAACTGAACTCAGTGACCATTTCTTATGGACATGGGGTGACAACTACTCCCTTGCAGACGGCCGTAGCAGGCGCCGCCTTGATCAATGGCGGAAAGCTATTGCCACCCACTCTGTTCAAACGCACCCGAGAAGAAGCGGATGCCTTGGCCAAGCAGGTTATCAAACCATCAACCAGCGATGCCATGCGGTATTTGTTCCGGTTAAATGTTGAAGATGGTTCGGGACGCCGCGCAGATGTTGATGGTTACTGGGTTGGCGGAAAAACTGGTACGGCTGAAAAAGTTGTGCGCGGCAGATATTCCAGTGAAAAGCGTTTTAATGCGTTTCTAGCGGCTTTTCCGATTAACGATCCCAAATATATGGTTTTGACAATCATTGATGAGCCAAAGCCTGAGCCGAATAGCAATTATGCTACCGCAGGTATGAACGCTGCACCGATGGTTTCCAATATTGTTCGCCGTTCTGCACCGATTTTGGGCATCGAGCCACATTTTGGCGAAGATTTAAGGATGATGTCTGTTAATTATTGAGTTCGGACTTAGAATCGTGTTGGCAATGACAGTAAATGCAACACAAAAGCAGACAGGCGCAGGACTGACCCCATGAAATTGAATGAACTTGCCAAAGCTGCACATATTTCCAATCAAAGTGATCTGAAGTCTAATTTTGTATTCTCTGGCGATAATCATGCTGATGTTGAAATTAGCGGTATTACTGCGGATTCCCGAAAAGTTGCGAAAGGCACTTTGTTTGTTGCGTTAAAGGGCAATGCGACGGATGGCGCAAAGTTTATTCCGCAAGCTGTTCAATCTGGTGCCGCAGCGATTTTAACCCATGACAAAGCTGATATCAGCAAAGTTGATATTCCTTGTCTCGTTTTAGCTGACCCACGGCTGGCGCTTTCCCGTCTTGCTGCAGCGTTTTATCCGCGCCAACCTGAAACCATTGTCGCGGTTACGGGAACGGCTGGCAAAACGTCTGTTGCAGCGTTCATCAGACAGATTTGGGAACATACTGGCAAAGCTGCGGCAAGCATTGGAACGACCGGGGTTGTGGCGCCCGGTCGCGATGAATATGGTAGCCTCACCACACCCGATCCGGTTAATTTACACGCATTGTTGCAAAAACTGGCAGATGAGGGGGTAACTCATGGTGCCATGGAAGCTTCCTCTCACGGACTAGATCAGTTTCGGCTGGATGGTGTTCATCTTGCTGCTGCAGGCTTCACAAATCTTGGTCGCGACCACATGGATTATCATCCAACGGTTGATCATTATTTCGCGTCAAAGATGCGCTTGTTTAAAGACTTGTTGCCCGAGAATTTTCCGGCTGTTATTTTTGCAGATGATCCTTGGAGTGAAAAAGCGGTAACCGCTGCCGATGGTCATCAGGTTTTGACGGTTGGGCGAAAAGGCTCGTTTCTTTCTTTGTTACGGGTTGAGCATGAACGCTTTGGGCAGATTGCTGAAATTCGCCATGAAGGTAAAAATTACCGCGTCACGTTTCCGCTGGCTGGCGACTTTCAAATTGCCAATGGATTGGTTGCTGCTGGTCTGGCCATCTCAACGGGAAGCGATCCGGCACAAGTTATGAAGGCTCTGGAAAAACTGAAGGGTGCGCCAGGTAGGTTGGATTTAGTTGGATATTCCAAAGATCGAGCGCCTTGTTATGTGGATTATGCCCATAAACCAGAGGCGCTTGAAAATGTGTTAGCGTCTTTGCGGCCCTTCACCACAGGCAAACTTGTTTGTGTCTTTGGTTGTGGCGGAGACCGAGATCCGGGCAAACGCGCTATCATGGGAGAGATTGCATCGCGTCTTTCAGATAATGTGATTGTGACGGATGATAATCCGAGAACTGAGGATCCTGCATCTATCCGCAAACAGATCATGGAAGCAGCAGAAGGGTCGGTTGAAATTGGTGATCGGCATAAGGCTATTGAACAGGGTGTAGCCGATCTTAAAGAAGGTGACTGTTTGGTCGTAGCCGGAAAAGGTCATGAAGTTGGCCAGATTATCGGGAAAGTAACCCATCCGTTTTCAGATCATGAAGTTTTACGTGAGGCACTGTTAGCACATGGTGGCAAAATCGAAGGTGCTCAAGCATGACGCTTTTATGGGAGACAGATGCCCTTCTTGCAGCAACCAAAGGCAGGCCAGTTGGCCAAATGCCGGAAGGTGTAAGCGGTATTTCAATTGACACCAGAACGCTCAACAAGGGCGACGCTTATTTTGCCATTAAGGGCGATACGATGGATGGCCATGATTTTGTTTCAGCTGCCATGAAAGCTGGTGCATCCATGGCGGTAGTAGCTGAGGAAAAGCTCGTCGCATTGGGTGGAACCAAAATGCCATTGGTTGTCGTTCGCGATGTTTTGGAAGCCATGCGCCAATTGGGCATGGCGGCGCGCGCACGAACAAAAGCGCGGATTATTGCTGTTACGGGAAGTGTTGGGAAAACAACAACGAAAGAAATGCTGCGAACTGTGCTTTCAGCATCGGGCTCTGTCCATGCGTCTGTTGCCTCATTCAACAATCATTGGGGCGTTCCGATCACGTTGGCGCGGATGCCGATTGACACCAAGTTTGGTGTGTTTGAAATTGGCATGAACCACCCTGATGAAATTCGTCCATTGGTGAAAATGGTTCGTCCACATATTGGCGTTATCACAAATGTGGCGGCTGTTCATTTGGGCGCGTTCAAAGATGTTGATGGTATTGCTGAAGCAAAGGCTGAAATCTTTGAAGGTATAGTCCCAGGCGGATATGGGGTGATTTGGAAAGATGACAAACGCGCCAAGCTTCTGGCTGATTATGCACTCAAAGCTGGCGTCGAACATTTGATGACGTTTGGCACTAAAAAGGGAAGTGATTTCCGTCTCAAGTCAGTTGAAACCAAAGATGGCGTTTCAGATTTCTCAGCCTCTTTGCGAGGCAAGAATGTTTCTGGTGTATTAAACGTTCCGGGCGATCATATGCTGAACAATGCCTTGTTGGTGTTGGGTATTGCTGATCTTGCAGGAGCAGATATCGAAAAAAGTATTGAAGCGGTCAGTCTTATTGAAGCTGAAAAGGGTCGCGGAAAGCGCCATCATTTGGCCGTTGGAGGTGGTGCATTTATGTTGGTTGATGAGAGCTATAACGCCAATCCTACCTCTATGCGTTCTGCCATGGCTGCTTTGGCAGGGTCAAATGTTCACGGTAAGGGAAGGCGAATTGCCGTCTTAGGTGATATGCTTGAACTGGGTGCTGCCAGCGAACAATTTCACAAGGATTTATCCAAATCTATCAATGAATTTGGTATTGATGCCGTCTTTACAATCGGCCCAGAAATTGCCGTGCTGAAAGAAGTGCTGGACCCAAAAATCTTCAAAGGGCACTTCAAGGACTGGGAGAAGGCAAGGTTGGAAATCTCCAAATTCTTGCATTCTGGCGACTTAATCATGCTAAAGGCATCTAATGGGCTAAGATTCGCGGGACTTGTCGAGGCGTTGTGCAAAAAATTCGCCGTTAAAGAAACCCGCGCAAGGTTGGGGAAATAACCGATGCTTTATTATTTGAGTCAGGAATATGCGACGTCTTTTCCTGAGTTTAATGTTTTTAGATATATTACTTTTCGGACAGCTGGCGCTTTGGTTACCTCGGCGCTTTTCGTGTTCCTATTTGGACCGGCGATTATTGCCAGTTTAAAAATTAGACAGGGCAAAGGTCAGCCTATCCGTTCTGATGGTCCTGAAACGCATTTTGCAAAAGCTGGCACGCCAACAATGGGCGGCCTGATGATCCTATCTGGTATTGTTGCTTCGTCGATGATTTGGGCAAATCTTAGTAGCGCCTATGTATGGGTTGTTTTGATGGTGACGCTCGGGTTTGGTGCGATTGGATTCTATGATGATTATTTGAAAGTATCCAAAGCAAGCCACAAAGGATTTTCTGGACGCGTTCGACTGCTGCTAGAATTCCTGATTGCAGGATTTGCAACTTACGTGATCATGGTCAATGGGGATCATAATGCTGCTGGTGACCTGACACCTTTTGCGTCATCTGTCGCCTTTCCGTTTTTTAAAGATTGGTTGCTTGATCTGGGATTTTTCTTTGTTGTCTTCGGGGCTTTTGTCATGGTCGCCGCTGGTAATGCGGTCAATCTGACCGACGGCCTGGATGGTTTGGCGATTGTACCTGTGATGATTGCTGCTGGTTCATTTGGGGTGATTGCGTATCTATCTGGTAATGCGATTTTCGCCAACTATCTGCAAATTCACTTTGTGATTGGCACTGGTGAAGTTGCTGTCATTTGTGGTGCAGTCATTGGTGCTGGACTTGGTTTCCTTTGGTTCAATGCGCCTCCCGCAGCTATTTTCATGGGCGATACTGGTTCGCTAGCATTGGGCGGCATGATTGGTGCAACTGCGGTTGCCACAAAACACGAAATTGTTTTGGCGATTATTGGTGGCCTATTCGTTTTGGAAGCCATGTCAGTCATCATTCAGGTAGCCTCGTTTAAGCTAACTGGAAAACGTGTGTTTCGAATGGCCCCGATCCATCACCATTTTGAGAAAAAAGGATGGACTGAAAGTCAGGTGGTAATTCGCTTCTGGATCATCGCGGTTATCCTTGCCTTGATTGGTCTTTCCACGCTGAAGTTGAGGTAAGTAAAAAGGTGATCGCGGCAGACACATCAAAAGGCAAAAAGATTGCATTGTTTGGACTGGGTGGTTCAGGACTTGCCACTGCCCGTTCGCTGCAAGCTGGTGGTGCTGATCTGGTTTGCTTCGACGATAACCCTGCCAGCGTTCAAAAGGCCATCGACCAAGGATTGACGACCGCAGATTTAAGGTCTGTTGATTTTTCAACACTGGATGCATTGCTGCTTTCTCCCGGTGTTCCGCTGACCCACCCAAAGCCGCATTGGACAGTGGAGCTGGCAAATGAAGCAAATGTTTCCATAATTGGCGATGTTGAATTATTTGCCCGTGAACGGCGCGCTAAGGCGCCAGATTGCCCATTCATTGCTATTACAGGTACGAACGGAAAATCAACGACCACTGCGCTTATTGCTCATGTGTTTCGCAATGCCGGCAAGGATGTGCAATTAGGCGGAAATATTGGTACAGCCATTATGTCATTGGATGAACCTTCTTCTGATAAAGTCTATGTAGTTGAGTGTTCTTCTTATCAGATTGATCTGGCTCCAAGCCTGAACCCGCAAGTTGGCATTTTGCTTAATCTTGCTCCAGATCATCTCGATCGTCATGGCAATATGATCAATTACGCCAATATCAAAAAACGGTTGGTCAGCGCCAGTGATGCTGCTGTGATTGGCGTTGATGATGTATTCTCTTTGGAGATTGCTGCCGATCTTGAACGCGATCACAAAGACCTCATCCGAATATCTGGCAGCAACAGCTTGAGCGATGGTATCTACCCTCAAGGCTCGCAATTGATGGAAGCCAAGGCGGGCAGTTCTCATATGTTGTTTGATTTGTCTGATGCGCCAGCATTGCGTGGTGAGCATAATGGACAAAATGCTGCGGCTGCTTGGGCGGCGTGCACACGGACGGGGCTGAGTGCAAAAGAAATTAAAGCTGGATTTAGAACATTCCCTGGTCTTGCACATCGCATGGAGCAAATAGGGCAAGTGGGCAAGGTATTGTTGGTGAACGATTCCAAGGGAACCAATGCAGACGCGGCCGCAAAAGCCTTATCGAGTTTTGAGCGCGTTTACTGGATAGCAGGTGGGCTTCCCAAAGAAGGAGGTATTGAGCCATTAGCCTCATATTTCCCTAAGATAGCGAAGGCCTATTTGATCGGCGAAGCCGCGCCTGAATTTGCGGCAACACTTGGGGCAAGTGTTCCGTTTGAAATTTCGGGCACATTGGATAAAGCAATCACAAGGGCATTTGAAGATGCCAAGAGCGATGAGCATGATGAGCCGGTCATCTTGTTGTCTCCGGCTTGTGCCAGTTTTGATCAGTTTCAGAATTTTGAGGTCAGGGGTGACGCGTTTCGCGGCCTTGCAGAAAAACTTGACGGGTTCAGCCCAATGCAGGAGGCACAATCATGATCAGCCGTACCGATAGGTCTATGGTCGCCGAATGGTGGCGTACAATAGACAAACTTCTTTTGGGAACTGTTTTGCTGCTGATCTTATGTGGCTTTTTGCTTTCTTTTGCAGCCAGTCCGCCGGTTGCTGAGCGCATCGGATTGTCCACCAGCCATTTTACAATCCGCCATGCGATCTTCCTTCTGCCATCGATTGCTTTGATGATTGGCCTTTCGTTTTTAACGCCGAAACAAGTTAGGCGGGCGGCCTTTGTTCTTTTTCTAGTCTTGGTGCCGTTGTTATTGGCGACATTGTTTTTGGGTGTTGAGGTAAAGGGTTCTCGCCGCTGGATTTCGATTGCGGGGTTTTCACTGCAGCCTTCCGAATTTATTAAACCTGCATTCGTGGTGATTTCCGCCTGGCTCTTTGCAGAGAACTCCAAGCGCCCTGAAATACCAGGGAACTTGTTTGCTATTATTTTACTCGTCGTGGTTGGGGCGTTGTTGATCGCGCAGCCTGACTTTGGCCAAACCATGCTTCTTGGTCTGGTATGGGGAGCCTTGTTTTTCATGGCGGGAATGCCTTGGCTATGGATTGGCGCGCTTGGAGGCGTGGCTGCTGTTGGCATGACCTCGGCGTATTTTTTCTTTCCACATGTTGCAGGGCGTATTGACCGTTTTATCACCGGTGAAGGTGACAACTTTCAGGTGGAAACTGGGCGTGAAGCGATCATTAGTGGTGGCTGGCTTGGTCAGGGACCAGGCGAGGGAACGGTAAAGCGCTACCTGCCGGACAGTCATACAGATTTCACCTTTTCAGTCGCGGCTGAAGAGTTTGGCATTATCGCCTGTCTTCTGCTGGTCAGTGTTTTTGCCTTTATCGTTTTGCGGGTCATGTCGACAGCTTTAAAAGAGCGTGATGCCTATGTGCGTCTGGCAATGTCGGGACTAATTATTCTTTTCGGAATTCAGTCGATGATTAATATGATGGTGACGCTGCAATTGATGCCAGCCAAGGGGATGACATTGCCGTTTATTTCTTACGGCGGCTCGTCACTGCTTTCGATGTCTATCGTTATGGGTTTCGTTTTGGCTTTAACGCGCAAACGAACAGAGACGCTTCGTGCCTCAAATATGGACCTTAGTCTTAGACCTTATAGTCCGGCGGAATAGCAGATATGACGAAAAAGGGTTCTATCTTATTGGCCGCCGGTGGAACTGGCGGGCATCTGTTTCCAGCAGAAGCACTTGCCCATGAGCTTAAAACACGTGGATATCAGATCATTCTGGCTACAGACGAGCGCGCTGATAAATTCGCTGGCAATTTTCCCGCTGATCACAAAGTCATAATTACATCTGCCACCATGGAGTCAAAAAACCCAATAGCCATCGCCAAAATGTTCTGGCGGCTTTTTCAGGGTTACCGTCAAAGTACTTCATTGATACGGCAGTTTAGTCCGGTTGCTGCTGTTGGATTTGGTGGGTATCCAACACTTCCTCCCATTCTGGCTGCAAGCGGAAAAAACATTCCGTCATTAGTCCATGAGCAAAACGCGATACTAGGCAGAGCAAACCGCTTGCTAGCCAGCAGAGTAAAAGCAATTGCTGTTGGATTTACTCAAATAGGTAAAAAACCAAACTGCCCAGTGCTTGTAACAGGCAATCCCATTCGCCCATCTGTGGAAGCAGTTATTGAAATGCCTTATCTTCAAAGGCAGGAAAATGAGCCTTTTAATCTGGTTGTTTTTGGCGGAAGCCAAGGCGCGCGGTTTTTCAGTGAGGTACTACCTGAAGCGCTGGGAATACTAACACCTCGTCAAAGGCAATTATTGAAAATTGTTCAGCAAGCCCGTGAAGAAGATATGGCATCTTTGAAATCATCCTATGCTGAAATGGGGATTGATGCGGACATCGCACCCTTTTTCAGTAATATGCCTGAAGAGATCGCCAAGGCACATTTTGTTATTGCCCGTGCAGGGGCAGGGAGCGTTACCGAGGCGGCTGTCATTGGACGACCGACTTTGCTGATTCCGCTTCCCGGATCTTTGGATGGCGATCAAGCTGCAAATGCTATCGCAATGGCTGAATCAGGTGGTGCGTTTGTCGTTCGTCAAGATGGGTTGTCGGGCGAAAGATTGGCAGAAATTCTTACAGAGGCCATTGGTCATCCTGTTGATTTAGAGAAAATGGCGAAGGCTGCTAAAAGCACCGGCGTTGCTGATGCAGCCAAGCGACTTGCCGATTGCGTTGAATGTGTTATCAGCGGCGGCGAAATATCAAAGCTTAAATTTTAAAACTGGAATTCAATTATGAAAATGCCTGCAACCATTGGTATCGTCCATTTTGTTGGAATTGGGGGTATCGGCATGAGCGGTATCGCTGAGGTTCTGCATAACCTTGGTTACCAGGTGCAGGGATCAGACCAGAACGAAAGTGCCAATGTTGAGCGCTTACGGGCAAAAGGCATAGTGGTTCATATCGGTCATGATGGTGCCAATCTTGGTGATGCAGAAGTTGTAGTGGCTTCCAGTGCTATCAAACAGGATAATCCTGAACGTATCGCAGCTCGTGAACGCCGAATTCCGTTGGTGCGCCGCGCGGAGATGCTCGCCGAGTTAATGCGGTTTAAGAACGCGATTGCAATTGGCGGTACGCACGGCAAAACGACAACCACGTCTATGGTCGGTACTTTGCTTGAGGCTGGCGGACTTGACCCTACTGTTATCAATGGCGGTATTATTAATCACCTTGGAACCAATGTGCGTTTGGGTGATGGTGACTGGATGGTGTGTGAAGCTGACGAGTCAGATGGTACATTCCTGAAATTACCCGCTGATGTTGCTGTTGTGACTAATATCGATCCGGAGCATCTTGATCACTATGGAAATTTTGAAGCGGTGAAAAAAGCGTTTCGCGATTTTGTAGAAAATGTTCCATTTTACGGATTTGGCGTTTGCTGCATTGATCATCCTGAAGTTCAAGCCATGGTATCAAAGATCACGGACCGCCGTGTTGTAACCTATGGGGAAAACCGTCAGTCGGATGTGCGATTCTCGAACTTGGAGATCGACGGTCCTAAAAGCCGGTTTGATGTTGATATCAGAGTTCGTAAATCTGGTGAGACCATACACATTGCTGGCCTTGAATTGCCTATGGCAGGTAAACACAATGTTGCAAACGCTACAGCAGCAATCGCCGTTGCTTATCAATTGGGCGTTGATGCAGAAGGTATCAGAAAAGGTATTTCGGCATTTTCCGGTGTTAAGCGTCGTTTCACCCATACGGGGAGCTGGAATGGTGTTGAGATTTTTGATGATTATGCACACCACCCTGTTGAGATTACGGCCGTATTGGGGGCCGCGCGGGCTGCCACAAAAGGCAAAGTTATTGCTATCAAACAGCCGCACAGATTTACGCGTTTGGAAAGCCTGTTTGGCGATTTCTGTTCGTGCTTCAATGATGCAGATGTTGTGCTTGTTGCGCCGGTTTATCGGGCTGGAGAGGCGCCTATCGAAGGGTTTGACGAGCATGGCCTTGTTCGTGGTTTGAAATCTGCAGGTCATCGCAATGCTTCTGCCATCAATGGGCCTGAGGATATAGCGGCTAAGGTTGCAGCTATCGCCGAGCCTGGCGATTTTGTTGTATTTCTTGGTGCAGGTGATATCACCAAATGGGCTTACGAATTGCCAGAAGAGCTTGCAGCTCTTGGCAAGAAATAGCCGCTCGTGTCTGGTCAAGCTCTTTTAAAGTCTCTTGAAAGTCAGTTGATTTCGGTCCGAGGCCGAATTCAAGCAGATGCTGATATGTCAAAGCTGACGTGGTTTCGCGTAGGCGGCCCTGCCGATCTATTGTTTCAGCCTGCAGACGAGGAAGATCTAAGGGCATTCTTGAGAATTTTGCCGTCAGAAATTCCGGTGATGGTAGTTGGTGTCGGCTCTAATCTTCTGGTTCGCGATGGCGGCATTGAAGGGGTTGTTATTCGTCTTTCTGCGAAAGGGTTTGGGTCGGTTGAACAGATCAGCGACAAACGTCTAAAATCTGGTGCAGCGGTTCTCGACAAGAAGCTTGCTAGCGAAGCACTCGCGGCTGGTCTCGGTGGGTTTGCTTTTTATCATGGCATCCCCGGCGGAATAGGCGGCGCATTGCGGATGAATGCGGGAGCCAACGGCACTGAGACGACAAACCGTGTTATTGAAGTAACGGCTATTGATCGCAAGGGTGGGCGCCATGTCTTGGGGCATGATGATATGGGATATACTTATCGCCATAGCGCAGCTGCAAAAGATCTGATTTTCACTTCTGCAGTCTTTGAGGGCGTTCCCGCGTCCAAAGAGCAGATAGAAGCAGAAATGGCGGAGGTGCAACATCACCGCGAGACAGTTCAACCTGTAAAAGAGAAAACAGGTGGATCGACGTTCAAGAACCCGCAAGGCCATTCAGCGTGGAAGTTGGTAGATGAAGCTGGAATGCGCGGATTTCGCGTGGGCGGAGCTCAAATGAGCGAGATGCATTGCAACTTCATGATCAATACGGGTGACGCCACCGCCTATGATCTAGAGACCTTGGGTGAGACAGTTCGCAAACGTGTTTTCGAAAACTCAGGTGTTTTGCTCGATTGGGAAATTAAACGTCTTGGTCGCTTTCAAGCAGGTAAAACGGTAGTGCCTTTCAAATCTTAGTTTTTACTGGTTAGCAGTTTTAACCCAGCAAGAGCGAAAAACACACTGAAAGTGCCCTGTATCCATCGTCTTGCCTTTACATAAACACTGACCATACCTTTGGTTGAAAATGCCAATGCATATAGCGTGTGAATAATTAAAGACAAAACGAATGTGCCGCTGAGAATTACCATTCCTACCCACGCTGGTGCTTCTGAACTCAGTCCAAGCGATATGATAGCAATCCAGGCTAAAGCAGCCTTGGGATTGGTCATCTGAATCAAAAATCCACGGGCAAAATAGCCAAATCCAGTTCGCCTGCCGCCAGCTAATTCCTTTGCTTTCAAATCTGCATTTGCGCGAGCGGATTTGAACGCTTTGTAGGAGAGCCAAAGCAGATAAAAGCCGCCAAATATTTTCAAGGCAATGAGGCCATAGGCAAATTGTGTCAAAAGAGCTGAGAGGCCTATTACAGTTAATAGTCCCCATGTTAACGAACCAATTGCTACGCCCATAGCAAGAGACATGCCTTGACGACGACCAACTGCCATAGAAGTTCCCACTATGGCCATTACGTTCGGACCTGGACTCGCTATGGCCAAAAGGAACGCGGAGTAGGAAAGCAGTATGCCTGGCAGATAAATTGCGAGTTCAGTCATCATGATCTTTTCCCTCCAAATGTTCTATTTATGTTCCTGAACGCGTTTTGCCTGTTTGTCCATAGGTCGGCAAAACACTCCTGACATTTGGCATTTTTGGCATCATAAAATGATTCATACATTTGCTCTTAGTCATTGAAAAAGAATCACAATTTAAAAAACCTTAAAACCATGCTTGAAAGGTTAACAACACTCTGATTCCTTGTGGGAAATTCATGCGTTTTTGAGTCGTGAGCGGTCGACGGATGTCTGGGTTTAACGGGGAGAGCGGCATGGCGAAAAAGCATGTGGCGGTATTGATGGGTGGCTGGGTTTCCGAGCGGCCTGTGTCACTTTCGACTGGAAAAGAATGCGCCAAAGCGCTGCGCGCCGCTGGCTATGAAGTCACCGAAGTTGATGTCGGTCGCGATATCGTTGAAGTTCTCAAGGCTTTAAATCCAGATGTCGTTTTTAATGGCTTGCATGGACCCTTCGGCGAAGATGGTGGCATGCAAGCGATTTTGGAACTGCTGCAAATCCCTTACACACATTCAGGTCTTCTTGCTTCCGCTCTGGCGATGGATAAAGAGAAGGCCAAGGCAATCGTCAAGCGAGTGGGTGTTCCTGTTGCTGAAGCTAAGGTGATGAACCGCCTTGATGCTGCCGAAAAACACGTGATGACACCGCCCTATGTGATCAAGCCAGTTAATGAAGGATCGTCGTTTGGCGTGCTGATAGTTCGTGAAGATCAGTCAACTCCGCCGCAAGAGCTGTATTCGAAAGATTGGCCTTATGGTGAACGAATCATGGTGGAAAGGTTCATCCCAGGACGTGAATTGACCTGCACTGTGATGGGAAATGTTGCCCTTGGGGTAACTGAAATCGTCTCAGAGGGACATAATTTCTACGATTATGACGCTAAATACGCCCCTGGAGGGTCAAAACACGTATGTCCGGCAGAAATTAAACCAAATATTTACCAAAAGATAATGAAACTGTCCTTACAGGCGCATGAAGCGATTGGATGCAGGGGTGTTACGCGTTCAGATTTCCGTCTTGATGATGGTTTGATGGGAACGGGTGAATTGATTTGGCTGGAAGTAAATACACAGCCAGGTATGACGCCAACATCTCTTACGCCCGAATTGGCATTGCATGCCGGACATAGTTTTGAAGAACTCGTAACCTGGATGGTGGAGGACGCAAGTTGCAATCGATAGGCCCTAAGGTCAATCAGAATACTCAAGATCAGAACAAGCTAAATGGCGTTTCTGATGGCGGTGTCGTATTGCCTCGTTTTCTGCGTAAGCCCGCAAGACAAGTATCCCGTTTTATGAGCGGTGGGTTTCATATTTCACGGCGCGGTCTTGTGTCATTTGGTCTATTGTTTGCTGTGGCCGCTGGTGTTGCGGCGCTGAGCCAGGGTGACAATCATAATCAATTTAAAGCGCAGTTGGCTGGACAACTTGGTCTTGCCATCAATGCCTATGACATTTCCGGTAATCATGAAGTTAGCGATATCGATGTGGTGGCATTGCTTGCGCCTGAGCATGGTGCCTCGATTTTGGGCTATGATGTGGAAGTTGCCCGAGATGCGTTGAAAGCAAATCCCTGGGTCGGGGATGCTTCAGTGTCAAAGATTTATCCAAATAAGTTGTCGATCAAGATTGATGAACGCAAGCCATTCGCCCTTTGGCAGAACGAACATGGTCTTCAGTTGATCGATCGTCAGGGTTTGATCCTAACTCAGTTTGATGGCCGTAAAATCGATCTTCCTTTGGTTGTAGGCAAGGGTGCTGAAAAATCAGCGGCCACTATGCTGACCTTGTTGCAGCGTGTGCCTGAGCTGGCCGCTAATACCAAGGCTTTGATCCGAGTTGGTGATAGACGTTGGGATATTGAGACCTTAGATGGAACAACCATTTTATTGCCAGAAAACGATGTTGCAGGTGAATTGACACGCTTTGCAAAACTCGAACGCGAAAATGAATTGTTTGGCCGGGATATCAGTCGGATCGATCTACGGTTTAAAGATCGCATGATCGTAAAGATGTCAGAAGATGCGGCTGGTTTGGTGAAAGCCAAGCGTGAAGGTCAGCTAAAAACAATTTCTAAATCCATGAAGGAGCGCGAGATATGAGCTTCCTTCAAAATAATGGATTTCTTCCGGGTATGAAACCGCTTTCTATGAAGCGCAGCACTGTGGTTAGTGTGTTGGATGTTGGTACGTCCAAGATTTGCTGCATTATCGCCCGGCTGCATCCACGGGAAGAAACAGGCGTTTTACCAGGTCGTACCCATAAGATTGAAGTCATTGGCATTGGTCATCAAAGATCTCGCGGTATCAAGTCTGGTGTGATTGTCGATTTGGATGCGGCCGAACAGGCGATCCGAACTTCAGTTGATGCAGCTGAACGTATGGCTGGTGTTACTGTAGAATCTTTGATTGTGAATGTTTCTTCAGGCCGTTTGGTCAGTGAGGCGTTTTCTGCTGATATGGAAATCGGTGGGCATGAGATCGCAGAGAAAGACATCTCACAGGTTTTGGGTGCAGGTGCGCAGCATGCTTTGGCACCGGATCGTTCTGTTGTGCATTCACTGCCGATTGGTTTTAATCTTGATGGCGAGCAGGGCATAAGCGATCCGCGCGGCATGATTGGTAATACGCTTGGCGTTGATATGCATGTGTTAACGGCTGAAAATGCGCCACTGCGCAATTTGGAACTTTGTATCAATCGTGCGCATCTTTCTATCGAAGCGATGGTTGCAACCCCGTATGCGTCCGGCCTTGCAGCGCTGGTTGATGATGAAAGCGAAATGGGTTCGGCTTGTATTGATATGGGCGGCGGCACAACGACTTTGTCAGTTTTCCTTAATGGTCGTTTTATTTATTGTGACGCTATTGCAGTTGGTGGCCATCATGTGACGATGGACCTGGCAAGGGGCCTTTCCACCCGTTTAGACGATGCAGAGCGTTTGAAAGTACTGCATGGTTCTGTTCTTGGCGGCGCTGGCGATGGTGATGACGTTGTATCTGTGCCAGCAATTGATCCGCAAGACGAAGACGGCGGTCAGGTTGTCAGCAAAGCGCATTTGACCCGCATTATTCGGCCAAGAATTGAAGAGACTTTGGAGCTGATCAGAGACCGCTTGGCGCGCTCTGGATTTGCTGACGCTGTTGGAAAACGCATCGTACTAACCGGTGGTGCCAGCCAATTGAATGGTGTTGGCGAACTGGCAAGACGAGTAATGTCAAAGAATGTTCGCATCGGACGGCCCATGGGTATCAAAGGCATGCCTGAAGCGGCAAAGGGACCAGCATTTTCAACCGCAGTTGGTTTGATGGTCTATCCGCAGATTTCACAGATTGAATATCTTTCTCAAGTCCGTCAGCAGGCTCCGGCTTTGATGACTGGAACGGGCGGGGCATTCCATCGTTTCAGCCACTGGCTGAAGGATAGTTTTTAAGACGGGTTTCCTGCATTGGTTCGCCAGAGCATTGAGAAATCTGGAGTGTAAAAAGGGAATTCTGGGTTCTTATTGAATTCAGAGGAAAAGGTTCTGGCAGGCTAATTGGCATTCCGGAACAAAATTGGAGACAAGGAAATGACCATTAACCTGCAAAAACCCGATATCCGGGAACTTAAGCCAAAAATCACCGTTTTCGGTGTGGGCGGCGGCGGCG
The DNA here is from genome assembly GCA_017854535.1 of Nitratireductor sp. GTDB lineage: Bacteria > Pseudomonadota > Alphaproteobacteria > Rhizobiales > Rhizobiaceae > Salaquimonas. Next base: position 29,717 of record JAFMHL010000027.1, on the reverse strand, counting down.
GCAACGCTGTTAATAATATGATCAACGGCGGCCTAGAAGGGGTTGAGTTCGTTGTTGCAAATACGGATGCTCAAGCATTGGCCATGTCAAAAGCTGAACGCGTTATTCAGTTGGGCGTTGATGTGACGCAGGGCCTTGGTGCTGGTTCTCAGCCAACAGTGGGCAGTGCTGCAGCCGAAGAATGCCTTGCAGAAATTCAAGATCATCTTGCTGGAACACATATGTGTTTTGTAACAGCGGGCATGGGCGGCGGTACCGGAACAGGCGCTGCGCCAGTGGTAGCAAAAGCTGCCCGTGAAATGGGTATTCTTACAGTTGGCGTTGTAACAAAACCATTCCAGTTTGAAGGCGGTCGCCGTCTTAAAACCGCAGAAGAAGGCATTCTTGAACTCCAAAAGAATGTAGATACGCTTATTGTCATTCCAAACCAGAACCTTTTCCGAATTGCCAACGACAAGACAACTTTTGCTGATGCTTTTGGTATGGCTGATCAGGTGTTGTATTCTGGCGTTGCTTGCATCACAGACTTGATGGTCAAAGAAGGTCTGATCAATCTTGATTTTGCTGATGTTCGCTCAGTTATGCGCGAAATGGGCAAAGCAATGATGGGCACTGGCGAATCTTCGGGCGAAGGCCGCGCAATGGCTGCCGCTGAAGCAGCTATTTCCAATCCGTTGCTGGATGAAACATCCATGCGCGGCGCGCAGGGATTGCTGATCTCCATTACCGGTGGTCGTGACATGACATTGTTCGAAGTTGATGAAGCGGCAACCCGCATCCGCGAAGAAATCGATTCAGAAGCAAATATCATTGTTGGTGCAACTTTTGATGAATCGCTGGATGGTATTTTCAGAGTATCTGTTGTTGCCACGGGCATTGACAATTCTGCTGGTGCTGCATTGCCAGTACAAGAGCAAAACCGCAGTGAGGCTGTTTCTCGCATGACAACATTTGGTGTTGCGCCGGTCACAAAACCGTCAACGCCTGTTGCTGAGAAAGTAGCCCAAGTTTCAGCCGCTTTGGAAATTCCAAAAGCTCAGACAGAGGCAACTAAGCCAACTACATCAATTCAATCAAATGGTGTTCGTATTGAGCCGCTTAAGCGCGCTCCTGAAGCTCCAAAAGATGAACTTGATGATGACTTTAAAAATGCGCTTGAAGCAGAATTGATGCCATCGGCTCAACGATATGTGCCGCCAGCACCTGAGCGTCCTGCTGCTGCACCAGTATCCAGCTCCATGCCATCTGTTCAGGATTTTCCTGCTATCGCTCAAAAAGCTGCTTCATCTGTTGCGCCAGAAGCGCCACAGACCCATGCTTCTCGTGAAGGCAGCCCGATGAGCCTTTTGCAAAAGCTGAAAAATGGATTTGGCGCCCGCGATGCGGTTCACGATGCTCCTCAGCCACAAATGCGCCGTGATCCGGTTTCTGAGCCTGTTGTTTCTGCGCCGCGTCCTGCTGCTTCGCAATCTTCGCAGCCAAGGATTAGCGAAAGTCCCTATGCACCAAAACAAGGGCAGCCAAGCGCCCATGTTGATCATACGGGAAGAGCTGCTGCTCCAGCACCTCGTCCGCTGAATGAAGATGATCAGCTTGAGATCCCTTCATTCTTGAGACGCCAGGCTAACTAGCATATTTTAACCTGACTTCATGATTGCGAATATCCAACTCCCGTAGCCTTGCTGCGGGAGTTAACTTTTATTAACTAATTATAAGTAATATAGAAAATGACGCAGGGTAAGGGTATTTGGTTACAATTCGTAAGAAAGCGTGATTTGGAATTACGGATCGGAATCGTTAGAACAAAGTCGAGATTTAGAATCGTGCTTCGCGCACATGCTTCGAAATTGTTGGGGACATGGGATTTTTATACCATGAGCAATTTTTGGGTAAAGATTAACCGCTAAAAAGTATGGGGAACGCCGTGCTGGGCTACCAGACAACACTTCGTCAAAAGATTGACTTTAACGGTATTGGTGTCCATTCAGGTCAACCAGTTTCAATGACCCTTCTCCCCGCTGACGCAAATACAGGTATTGTTTTTAACGTTACATGTCCCAAGACTGGTTGCAGCGAAGATATCCCCGCTACATTTACTTCTATTAGTTCTACTGACCTTTGCACCGTTCTTGGCGAAGTTGGTGGTGTTTACATCGCAACTGTTGAACATTTGATGGCAGCGCTTCGCGCGCTCAATGTTGATAATGTGATCGTTGAAATCGACGGCAATGAAGTGCCTGTGATGGATGGTAGCTCTCGTGTATTCGTAGAAGCGATCAATCAAGCGGGATTGCGCCAATTGGGTGCTCCGCGGTGCTATATTCGTGTTAATCGTCCTATCCGTGTTGATATGGGTGCTTCCTGGGGCGAGTTTATCCCTCATTCAGGAACGCGTTTTGAGGTTGAGATTGATTTTGATAGCGAAGCTATCGGCAATCAAACTTATGCAAGAGATTTGACTGCCGAGACTTTTTCAAAGGACCTTTCAGGCGCTCGTACATTTGGCTTTATGAAAGATGTAGAACATCTTTGGGCAGCAGGCTTTGCGCTTGGCTCATCTTTGGAAAATTCTGTCGTGATTGGTGATGATAACCGCGTTATCAATCCCGAAGGATTGCGTTATGTGGATGAGTTTGTTCGCCACAAGACTTTGGATGCGATTGGTGATCTTGCCCTTGCTGGCGCTCCAATTCTCGGTTGTTACCGCTCTTATCGCGGTGGACACAAGCTCAACGCACTTGTGTTGAAAGCTCTGCTGTCTGATCGCAGTGCCTTTGATTTTGTTGAAGCGACCTCTTCACAAGCCCGTGTAAATCATGCCGATTTCGTCGCAGTAAGCGCGCCAGCATATGCGGCAGTTCTGTTTTAATTAAAATTCAGCTTTGTGCTTTTATCTGTTGCAAAATTAACGGGTTTTACCAGTTTTGTGGATGGGGTGTTTACGCTGCCTCATTGTTGCGGTATTTGATAGGCACGAAGAGTAACAAGAGTGGTATAGAAGTATACCTCGGTTAGCCCTTGGTTGGCCAAAATCTTTGTTTTAGGGTCGGATTGTAATTACATGGTTGGTAGTATCAAAAAATCTGGGTTTGACTGGTTTTCCAGACGAAGCATGACAGCATGTGCGTTGATCGGTCTCATGGCATTGTCTGCCTGCAAATCGAGCGAAGTTAGTAGCAGTGATTTTGTTGATAATATTCAACCAGCAGACGAGCTTTACAACCAAGCTTTGGCTAGCTTGGATGAAGGGAAATTAAGTCGAGCCCAGAAAAAACTGACGGAGCTGGATCAACAACATCCTTACTCTGAGTTTTCCCGTAAGGCTCTGATAATGCAGACATTTATTTCTTATCGCCAAGCCAGCTACGCCGATACCTCGGCTTTTGGAAAACGGTATGTTGCGCTCTATCCAACTGGCAAAGATGCAGCCTATGCGCAATATTTGGTTGGAATGAGCTATTTCAAACAGATCCCTGATATCACCCGCGACCAGTCGGTTACAGCACGCGCCTACAATGCCATGCTGGAAGTGACAGAGCGATATCCTGAAAGCGAATATGTGGAAGACGCTAAGGTGAAGATGCGCATTTCACGCGATCAAATTGCTGGCAAAGAGATGCAAACTGGCCGCTATTACATGGAACGCCGGGAGTTTTTGGCCTCTATCAGCAGATTTAGGGAAGTGGCAGAGCAATATCAGGATACAAGGCATATCGAGGAAGCTCTGGCGCGTTTAACTGAATCCTATTATTCTTTAGGACTAGCCAATGAAGCGCAGGCCGCTGCGGCTGTATTGGGCCACAACTTTCCTGACAGCCAATGGTATGCAGATTCAGTGAAATTGCTGCAAACAGGTGGCCTGGAGCCAAGGGAAAATAGGAATTCATGGCTGGCTGGCGTCGATACGAAAATCAAGAAAATGCCTGCTGGTTTTAACAAGTCCTGATTGCATGTTAGTCCAGCTTTCGATCCGTGATATTGTTCTCATAGAACAGCTGGATATCACCTTTGGATCCGGCCTGTCTGTTTTGACGGGCGAAACGGGCGCCGGCAAATCCATTCTTCTAGATTCGCTTTCCTTGACTTTGGGTGCACGCGGCGATGGTGGCCTTGTGCGCAACGGTGTTGAGCAGGGTCAAGTAACGGCTATGTTTGATCTGCCTTCCGGACACCAAGCTATGAAACAGCTTGAAGAAAACGGCATATCCCACGAAGGTTATCTTTTGATGAAACGCGTCCAGTCTGCTGACGGACGCAGCAAAGCCTATATCAATGATCAACCGGTTTCCGTTAGCTTCATGCGCCAGGTGGGGCAGGGCCTTGTCGAGTTGCATGGGCAGCATGACGAGCGGGCTCTGCTTGAAGCAGAAATGCATCGCAGTTTGCTTGATGAGTTTGGCGGCCTTTCAGTTGATGTCGATGCCGTGAGCCGATTGTGGAAAGAATGGCAGGCTCTTCGAAAAGAAAGTGAACAGTTTCGTAAGAGAGTTGAAGAAGCGCGCAAGGAAGCTGATTATTTGGCATCCAGCGTTGAAGAGCTGACTAAGCTTGCGCCTGAGGCTGGCGAAGAATTAAAGCTCGCTGAGCAGCGTCAGCAAATGATGCGCTCTGAGACCATTGCGACTGATCTTGATGATGCTGTAACACTGTTATCTGGCAATCATTCTCCAGTACCTGCGCTAACTGCTTTAGCTAAACAGCTGTCACGTAAAGCCGCTGATAATCCGGGTCTATTGGAAGAAGCCATCGCGCAGTTGGATACGGCACTTGATGCGATACATTTAGCCCAACAGGAGTTGGAAACAGCGCTGCGTAATAGTGAGTTTGACCCAAAAGAATTGGAAAGCTCTGAAGAGCGATTATTTGCCTTGCGCGCAGCTTCGCGTAAATACTCCGTAGCTGTTGAGAATTTACCTGAACTTGCTGTCAAACTTGCCGATGATTTGGACAATCTAAATTCCGGCGAAGAGCGTCTTGCGAAGTTGACCAAAGAAACGCAGGAAAAACATGCCGCTTTCTCGGCTAAGGCTAAATCCTTGTCTGCATCGCGCAAACAGATTGGTGAACAATTGGTTGGCGAGGTGATGCGTGAATTACCAGCTCTGAAACTGGATCAGGCGGTTTTCATGGTGCATCATGTAATCAATGAGGAAACGCCAAATGAGGGCGGTATCGACCAGATTGATTTTTGGGTTCAGACGAATCCCGGCTCCAAAGCAGGTCCAATGGTCAAAGTCGCTTCTGGCGGGGAGCTATCGCGTTTCTTGTTAGCCTTGAAAGTTGCTTTGGCCGACAAAGGCTCGGCACCAACATTAGTCTTTGATGAGATTGATACGGGTGTTGGCGGCGCAGTTGCTGATGCGATTGGTAGACGATTGGCAAAGCTATCTTCAAAGGTTCAGGTCTTGTCAGTTACCCATGCGCCGCAAGTAGCTGCGCGGGCTATCAATCATTTCGTGATTGCGAAGAAAAAAGTCGATGCGGATATCGACGGTAGATTGGCCACTGGAATCCGGGCGATCAACCGTGATGAGCGCCGTGAAGAAATTGCCCGAATGCTCGCTGGTGCGAGTGTTACCGATGAAGCGCGAGCTGCTGCTGAGCAATTGATCAACCAAAGCGCTGCTTAGGCAAGTTGGTTCTTTCCAAAGCGAAAGCTTCTAAATTCAGCTTTTATTTTGGAGACCACCGGCGCTCAATCGGTTTCAGATTGAATTTTGCTGATTGAATGGATAACACCATTGGGTGAACCTTCATCAAGACTGCACATGGATCTGTGTGTCATTTAATAAGTAGAGCGGTATTCTTGTCCAACGAAGAACTCAATCTTGCTTCTTTATCTGTAGATATCTTATCCGAAGAACAGGCTAAGTCCGAGCTAGCTCGATTGGCTGAGGCATTATTATATCATGACGCCCGTTATCACGGAGATGACACGCCTGAGATCAGCGATGGCGAATATGATCAATTGAAACGCCGCAATCTCGCAATTGAGCAACGGTTTCCTGACTTGGCTCGTGCCGATTCTCCTTCGCGCCGCGTTGGTTTCGCAGCGCTCGATAAGTTTGAAAAGATCAATCATTCAATACCGATGTTGTCCCTTGGCAATGCTTTCACCGATGAAGACGTCACTGATTTTTGGGATAGGGTTTGCAAATTTCTAAAGCTGGATAAAGCGCCTGAATTGACTGCAGAACCAAAGATAGATGGTCTATCTTTGTCGCTCCGCTATGAGCGCGGAAAACTAGTTAGCGCAGGCACAAGAGGAGATGGTGTTACGGGCGAAAATGTAACACTAAATGCCAAGACAATTGCCGATGTCCCCTCGGTCCTGATGGGAGACGACATTCCCGATATCGTGGAAATTCGCGGGGAGGTCTATATGACCAAGCAATCCTTTGCGGATTTGAATGAACGCATGGAACGCGAAGGCAAACCGCTTTACGTTAATCCTCGTAACACAGCCGCCGGCTCCCTGCGTCAGCTGGACAGCGGCATCACCGCCCAGCGCCCGCTCAAATTCTTCGCCTATGCGTGGGGAGAAATGAGCGAAATGCCAAGCGACACGCAAATGGGTATGGTTCAACAGATGGAGGCTTGGGGTTTTGTTACCAATCCATTGATGAACGTTTTTGATACACCAGAATCTCTGCTGGAGCATTATCACGACATTGAAGAGGGGCGGTCTGCGCTGCCTTATGACATTGATGGGGTTGTTTATAAGGTCAATGATCTGGCTTTGCAGACCCGACTTAGTTTTAGGGCGAATAATCCGAGATGGGCAATTGCCCATAAATTCCCTGCTGAAAAAGCCTGGACGATTTTGAAGGATATTGAAATTCAAGTGGGTAGAACGGGTGCCTTAACCCCTGTCGCGCGTTTGGAACCCATAACAGTTGGCGGCGTTGTCGTAACCAATGCCACGCTTCACAATGAGGATTATATTCGCGGGATCGGCAATGACGGCAAGCCATTGCGCGAGGGACGCGACCTGCGGGTTGGCGATACAGTTATGATCCAACGGGCAGGGGATGTTATTCCTCAAATTTTGGATGTTGATTTACAAAAGCGAGCAGCTGACTCTGCTGAATATATATTTCCAACCATATGCCCTGCCTGTGGTAGCAAAGCTGTTCGCGAAGAAAACGCTAGCAGCGGGAAAGTGGATTCCATTCGTCGTTGTACTGGCGGTTTGATTTGCCCTGCTCAAGCGGTTGAACAATTGAAGCATTTTGTAGGCCGTAATGCATTTGATATTGATGGTCTGGGCGACAAACAAGTGGATGCTTTTTACCGTGACGGAATGATTATGAATCCCGCTGATATTTTTACATTGAGGGAGCGGGATACGCGTTCGCTTAAACGGCTGAAAGATCGCGAAGGTTGGGGCTCCACAAGCGCAGAAAAATTGTTTGATGCGATTGATGCCCGTCGAGATATCCAATTTTACCGCTTCATTTTTGGTCTTGGTATTCGTCATGTGGGCGAACAAACGGCAAAGGATTTGGCAAAAACGTATGGTGGCATAGACGCGTTTAGTGCTGCCATGAAAGCGTTGGTTGGTGGCGATGAGGCAACGATGTCCGATTTGCTTGCTATCGATGGTATTGGATCAACGGTTGCAAACGGCCTGAAGGCGTTTTTTTCTGAAAGCAGAAACGTGTCGGTTTATGAAGCCTTGTTGGAACAGGTTAAGCCCATCCCAACTGAGCAGGCAGATTCATCCTCTTCAGTTTCTGGCAAGACGGTGGTGTTTACAGGATCGCTTGAACGCATGACGCGTGATGAAGCCAAAGCAATGGCAGAGCGGTTTGGAGCAAAAGTGTCTGGTTCGGTATCAGCCAAGACAGATATCGTTGTGGCTGGCCCCGGTGCTGGCTCAAAGCTAAAAAAGGCTGAAGAGCTTGGCGTTGAAACCATGGACGAAGATGCCTGGTTGGCGCTGGTTGGGCAGGTATGAGCGGCGCATCGACCTCTAACAATAAACAAGTGTTGAAATCAGAATGGATGGACGGCTTTCGGGATCTCCTTGTCGTCATGATGCCTATTTTAACCTTCGGTATCATGTTCGGTGCGGCAAGTTCTGCTGCTGGTTATTCAATTGGAGTCTCGGTCTGGAGCAGCGCTGCAATATTCGCCGGTGCAAGCCAGTTTGTTTTTCTGGAGGTATTCAAAGAGGGCATTCCTGGATGGTCGGTGGTACTAGCGGTTTTTGCTGTGAACTTCCGGCACATCTTGTATTCGGCTGCAATTGCAAACAAAGTTCGAGATTTCAATAAATGGCAGAAAGCGTTTGGTTTCTTCCTGCTGACTGACCTGCAATTTGCGGTAACGGAAAATCGTTTTTCCAATTTCAAAGGCAAACGAAAGATAACGCCATCTTACTATTTCGGCTTTGGAATTTTCTCCTATGCCCTCTGGGTTATTGGAACAGTCGTAGGTGCTGTGTTTGGATCTTTGATCGAAGACCCTGCATTGATCGGACTTGATTTCGTTTTGCCAATTTATTTCCTCTCGATTTTAATGGGCTTTCGAAAGAGGGAGCGGTTTTTTCCAGTCGTGTTGGTTAGCGGTATTGTTTCACTGATTGTCAAAAACACATTGGGCGCGCCTTGGCATATTTCTCTGGGCGCTTTGGCTGGAATAGCCGCTGCTGTTATCTTCAGCATGATCTATCCGAGCAAGCCGATGGTGATTGAAGATGAAGAAGAGGAAACGACCCTTGTCTGAAATCCTCGCTTTTTATATCGCTCATGAAGTGCCTTTGCTGATTTTCGTTCTGGGCGTAGTCACTTACCTGACGCGCATTGGCGGGTATCTGGTCCTTAGTCGATTTGAGAATATTCCAACGCCCGTTCAAGCCGCGCTCGAAGCTGTGCCAGCTGCAGTCATTACGACGATTGTTGTGCCGCCTGCACTTTCAGCGGGATTGGCGGAAATAACTACAATGGTCGTTGCTGGGCTGGCATGTTTTCGCTTGCAGCCGATCTTGGTGATTGTTCTCGGGCTGGCAGTTTTGGTCGCTTTACGCCAAATGGGGCTTTGATCAGGGCGCGTGATCGCTTTGGTAGTTAGATCGCTCTTGTAGCTGCTTTGAGCCACTCTTTGTCTGCACTAGCCAGATGCGGTGAAAGCGTATTGCAGGCAGTTGCATGATATTGATTCAGCCAGTCTCGTTCTTTTTCGTTCAACATTTCAACTTTGATCAGCCTGAGGTCAATCGGGCAAAGGGTAATGGTTTCAAATCCCATCATAGGTTTGTCGCCGTTTTTTATCGCTATTTCTTCTGTTACGATCAAAAGGTTTTCAATGCGAATACCGTAATGCCCTTCGCGATAATATCCCGGCTCGTTGGATAATATCATTCCTGGCACAAAGCTCTCCATGCCTCGCTTTGATAAGGATTGGGGCCCTTCATGGACATTCAAGAACGAGCCAATGCCATGGCCTGTGCCATGGGCGTAGTCTTTGCCTTTTTGCCAAAGTGGCATGCGGGCAAGGGCATCCAAATCCACACCTCTTGTGCCTTTGGGAAACCGCGCTTGGGCAATGGCAATATGGCCTTTCAAGACAAGTGTGTTGTCCTCAACCGATTGGGGCGGCGGGGTTCCAATTGTGATTGTCCGTGTAATATCTGTGGTGCCGTCGAAATACTGACCGCCCGAGTCAACAAGATACAGACTGTCGGGCATTAGTGCTGCATTGGTATCATTGGTAACGCGATAATGGACAATTGCCCCGTTGGGTCCGGCGCCGGAAATTGTATCGAAAGATATCTCCTGTAACGCGCTGCCCATCTCTTTCGCTGTTAAAGCACGGAAAGTCTCCAACTGTTTGGCCGCATCAATCTCCGTAATTTTCCCAGGCGTTTGATGGTCCAACCATGTAAGAAATCGCACCATGGCAACGCCGTCTCTAACATGGGCGTTTCGTGCGCCTTCCAGTTCCACTTCGTTTTTAACAGCCCGCAATAGAATTACTGGATCTCGTTTTTTGATCAAATTACCTTTATTTTGAACAATGATCTGACCAAGGTGATGGGCAACCAAAGCGGGATCGCAATGGATGCTGTTCCCGTTTGATATGTGGGCAAGCTGGTCAGTGAAATCATCTATTGAGTGTAAGTCCGCGATTGCGGCTATTGCGGCCGCATCGTTCGAGGAGAATTTAGTCTGATCCATAAAGATAAGAGGCTTTTGTTCGTCAGCTGGAATAATTGCCCAGCCGAGCGCCAATGGATTATGAATCAGATCATTGCCGCGAATATTAAATGCCCAAGCGATCGATGCCGGATCGGTTAGCAGTAAATAATCAGCCTTGTCTATGTTGATCGCTGCTTTCAATTCTGAGAGCTTTTCCTCGGTGCTTCGTCCGCTAAAGTGAATTGGGTGCAACCAAGCCCGACCTTTAGGCGGGGCAGGTTGGTCGCTCCAAACTTCATCGACTAAATTGGTAGCGCTGGACAATTCACATTCCGCAGCTTTGCAGAGTTTCGCCCAGGTCTCGTGTTGGCTGATAGTTAGTAGCCACGGATCGAAGGCGATGATTTCACCTTTTTCGAAAACCGTTTTGGCAAAAGCAGAAGGTGCATCAGCGATCAGATCTTTCAGGGTAAAACAGGATGGATCGGTTTGTTGTCCAGCCTGATAGGTGTAACGGCCATCCACAAATAGAAATGCTGTTTCCAGTCCGACCAAAGCAAAACCAGCAGAACCCGTGAAGCCTGTCAAAAATGCCAGTCGTTCAGCGCGTTCGGGTAAATATTCATTTTGATGCTCGTCGGAATGGGGAACCAAAAACCAGTCCGCGCCATGTTTGCGCATTACATTTCGCAAGTCTGCCAGCCGTTCTTTTGCTTTTCCGGCAGATGTTTTTGAATCGAAAGATTGAAACATGGTTTGACCCTGTAAAGTTTGAATAATCAGTAAACTGAGCCATGCAAGGAATGCAAGGGTGACTTGAAAACATAGCCGTTGTTGTGCAGGTGATGCATCCCTATCTTGTTAGCAGGGAGGACAGAGTTATTCAAAGAAAGGAATAATAAATGTCTATATTTACTGAATTTGGTCGTCGTGTTATCCGCGCTCGTGAGAAGCAAGCTGAACGTCAAGTTAGCGCAGCTATGTTGCATTTTGATGATGCGACTCTTGAAAAAGCTGGCGTGACCCGCTCTGAGTTGGTTCGCAAAGCACGTGGTGCTTTTTACTACTAAGCTGGTAGTCAGCGTTAAACGATAAGGCGGTTTATCCGCCTTTTTTGTTGTCTTTTTTTGCTTTTGAAAGAGCCTTTGGTACTTGATCAATGGAATAGATGTGTTGCCTTCAAGACCAGCGTCATCCATCCATTTTGATAATGCGCATGATCAAAGACCAGACCTTGGGCGCGGTAGGTGGCTAGAATTCTCGATTTTTGATGAGGCAGCAGGCCCGAGAGAATTACCGTCGCATTGTCTGCAAGGTGCATTGCCATTTCGCATGCCATTGCCTGCAAGGGTCCTGCCAGAATGTTCGCGATGACAAGATCATATGGGCCGCGCTCAGATATTCTTCGGTGATGAAAACCTATTGCCGTGATTGATTCTACCAAATGCCCCACCTGATTAGCCTTGGCATTTTGCCGGGCGATTTGATCGGCGACCGGATCGATGTCAGTAGCCAAGACGCCAATGCGGTTTGCTTTTGCTACAGCAATTGCCAGAACACCTGTGCCACTGCCAACATCCATAGCATTGAGAGGGGTTGTGCGTTTTAACTCGCGGTCAATCATGGCCAAACACCCAGCAGTGGTGCCGTGATGACCTGTACCAAATGCCATGCCAGCATCGACTAAAATCGCGATCTCATTGGCCTTTGCGCATCCTTGGTCATGGGTGCCATGAACAACAAAACGTCCAGCCCGCACAGGGGCTAAATCCGAAAGGGTTTTGGCGACCCAATTTTGATCACCAAGATCTTCTATCGTTATTTCACTGGTGATGCCTTCAACTTCTAAACGGACCTTGAGACGCTCTTGCGCTTCGTTGATTTCATCGGGGTTGGTATAGACTGATATACCCCATATGCCTGTTGTTTCATTGATTTCGAATGAGGCAACCGGATACCCATCTTCTTCAAAAAGGTCTTCAACCAGCGTGCTGAGGGGGATTACTTGATCCAATTCCAATTCGAATGTTAGGCGAGATTGGCTCATTGTGTTTTGTCCAAAATTTCCGCTGACGCTTCCGTTTCTGTTTTCGTTGGCTTCAGGCCAAAGGAAATTACAATATTGTCTTCACCCGGAGCAGAGTTTGTATTGGTTGCTGAAAAAACAAAATTTCCACCGGGTTTGAACCAAAACAGGATCACAGAGCTTTCAGATCGCGATGCCTTGAACTGCTCAAATGACATTTCTTTTGTTAAAGTGGTCGAAGAAAATGTCCATCCTTCGCGTACCCTATTTTGAAGTTCTGAAAACTCCAGGGCAGGTTTGAACAAAGCGCGGCCACCGCGGGTGAAGTGCAATTCGCGTTTTGTATTTTCGCTGCCGCGCGAACCGATTTGGAACACGTTTCCCCTTCCAATTTCAGGGCCAAATTCCGTGCAGACCAATGCGTTATAGGCATCATTGTCGGTTGTTGTGATTACGGTTGCCCAAACGCCCATATTAATTTCGTGGTGGGCATGCTCGGACAATACATCACCGTAAAAAGTAGGCAGGTTTCTTGAGCGAGCATTGCGCAAATGGTTCCAATTTGAATCCGCAATCAAAACCGGGATTTCCATTGACTGCAATTTTTCTGCAAATGCGGTCGTCCAAGGCGAGCCGCCAACAATTAAAATTCCCGGTTTTGTTGAAGACTTTAGGCTCAGGATTTTAGCTAAGATGGGCAGACTGAAGCCATGCAAAACGATGGTTGTTGCCACGACCGCAAATGTATAGGCGATCATTTTCTTCCCATCGGGAACACCCAACTCAACAAGTGTCGTACCAAATAAACCTGCGACAGCCACCGCCACAATACCTCGTGGTGCGATCCAGGCGGATAATAAACGCTCTTGCCATGTGAGACCAGTGCCAATTGTTGCGGTAAATATCGCAATTGGTCGAACAATGAAAAGCATGGCAAAGACGAATGCGAATGCTTCCCAGCCAAGGCCCAAAATCGTTTCCATTTGTAATGACGCGGTCAGAAGTATGAAGACCGCCGAAACCAAGATAACCGTGATGGTTTCTTTAAAGCGGCGCATTTCTCCCAAACTTGCTATTCTGGAGTTAGCTAGGGTTATACCCATTACCGTCACAGTTAAGAGGCCAGCTTCTTCCAACACCATATTGGTCAATGAGTTAGCGGCCAAGGCGAATGCTAACAATATAGGTGGTTTTAAAAACTCTGGAATATGACCATTGATGAACATCCAAATAAGCGCCTTTGCGAGGAAATAGGCTCCGGGAAGTGCCATCAATAGTGCCAATGTTGCGTTCAATGCCAAGTTTTCGGCGTTGTGAACATTGCTTGCGACCAGGAAAATTTCGAATGAAATAACGGCGAACAAAGCTCCGATTGGATCGTTTACAATAGCTTCCCACCGCAACAAGGAAGCTGGCCGTTGTTTCAAGCGAGCCTGGCGTAAAAGAGGCATGATCACGGTTGGGCCTGTTACAACGAGGATAGCGCCAAGAATAGCTGCTGTTTGCCAAGATAGGCCGCCTGCGTAATGGCCTGCAACAGTACCCATTGCCCAAACCATAGGCCCACCAAACAGGATTATTCGTCGAACCGCCTTGGAGGTTTCGCTGATCTCTTTGAAATTGAGCGTCAACCCGCCTTCAAACAGGATGATTGCAACAGCAAGAGAAACAACAGGGCGGTACACATCACCAAAGTCAGCGGCCGGGTTCAAATACCCGGTGAACGGCCCTGCAATCAGGCCGGCTAAAAGCAGGAGTGCAATTGCTGGAAAATGGAAACGCCAAGCAATCCACTGGGCTGCAATTCCCGCAAAGCCAATCATGGCCAGTTTTAGTTCAATGTTGTGCATGGTGTCTCATGTGGTTTTTGGAATAGCTTGTGGAGATATAGAGAAGCTTCGATTTTAACAATAGGCGATCACACTAGATCACAGCCATTCTGGGCTTGGTGTGTCTAATGCTAATATGCTTTTCTGTATGTAATTTCGCAGGGGACTAATTGATAACGCGACTGGTAAAATGTGCTTTTTGACAAGGTGATTGAATTGCGATTTTGACAGCAATTGGTTTGTTTGTGTTCGCGTAAATTTTAACACCGAATTTGCAATTGGTAATCTTAGTGCTGAATATTCCTTTTCACGATTTTGCTGAATAAGAAAAGCTAAAGTCGCTGCGTCCTCAATGCCAAGATTCATACCTCGACCACCAACAGGCGAATGGATATGCGCGGCATCACCGCATAGAAAGGTATTTTTCCGAGAGAATTGTCTGACCATCCGGTAGGAAACTTTGAATTGAGATTTCCATGCTGTTTTCGATGCGTGAACCATCATGGGGTGATTGTCGATTTTTCCTATACCCGCGTGAATGATGCGCCCAAATCTGTCATTGATAGGAATGAAAGCATTTGCACCGCCGGGAAACAGGTCAGCGACCATCATATGGGCAAATTCATCAGTGTTCAGCACAATATCTGCTAATTCCCAAACCTGTGGGTCAGATGTTCCGCTAAACTGGTATCCACCCTGTTTACGAACAATTGAATGAGCGCCGTCACATCCGATAAGGTATCTGCCCTTCATTGAAATAGACTTTCCATTTTTATGGATATCTGCTGTTACATCGCCGCTTGTTTGGGTGAAATTGGTGATTTCAGAGTTCCAATTGATTTGAATGCCAAGTTTTTCCAAGGCTGTTATCAATGCGCGTTCCACACTTCCCTGAGGAATCGATACAATTCTTAAATCTGCGCGAGTTGAAGGGTAACCAGCGATAGTTTTTATTGGCCTACTTTCCCAACAAAACTGAATTTTTTCGATCGTATGGCCTTGCTGGCACACTAATTCGGTGACGCCAGATGCCTTTAGGATGGTTTGCGATCGTGGGTTAAAAGCCAGTGCTCGGCTTTCGTTTTCAGGGGCAGGGCCATTTGCCTTGTCGAATATCTCGAAACTGATGTTTCTTCGAGCGAGTTCAAGAGCGAGCGTTAGGCCAGATGGTCCGGCTCCTGCGATGAAAATAGGAAGATTCATGTTCGTATTCCATGCTTTTCCCACGGAGTATAACAGAGAATGACCACCCAAAAACGCTGCGGGCAAAAAATTTTTGTTTTACAAAGTAAAAAGGGCAGCTGATGAGCTGCCCCTTGAGATATTTTGATGGTTAGACTGTTTACTGGCGATAACCAGTTTCACCATGGGATGAATAATCGAGCCCTTCGATTTCTTCGAGGTCAGTAACCCGCAGACCAATGACAGCTTTTGTAATCAACACAATCACGATGGTTGCAACGGCTGACCAGAAAGCGACAACAGCAACGCCGATTAACTGGGTTAAAAACTGGTTGCCCATTGTGACACCTGCAGCAAGGCCAGTTCCGCCATATCCGATTGAGGCAACAAACGGAACTAATAGTGTGCCTGTCGCGCCGCCAACGCCATGCACCGCAAGAACATCCAGGCTGTCATCAATGCGCATGCGCAGTTTGATGAGTTCAACGGCATAGTAGCAAACAATGCCTCCTGCCAAACCAAGAAGAACGCCGCCGAGCGGGCCTACGGAGCCAGATGCCGGGGTAATGGTTGCCAATCCGGCGATGGTTCCTGTTACAAAACCGACCAGGCTTGGTTTTCCAAAGCGTACTTTTTCAATTACCAGCCATACCAGTGAAGCGGTTGCTGCCGAAAGATGGGTTGCGATCATGGCCATAGCCGCATTTTGATCTGCTGCTACAGCTGAACCGCCGTTGAAGCCAAACCAGCCTACCCACAATAGGGATGCGCCAACCATCACCATCCAAGGTGCGTGCGGCGGGGTGATTTTTTCAGGAAAGCCTTTGCGTGCGCCCAGCATGATCGCGATGACTGCGGCGGAAACACCTGCTGTGACATGCACAACAATACCGCCGGCAAAGTCAATGATGCCGCGTTCTGCCAGCCAGCCGCCACCCCAAACCCAATGGGTAACAGGGGCGTAAACTATCACCAGCCAAAGGCTGCAAATCATCATCACCGCGCCGAATTTGATACGCTCTACAAATGCGCCGATCATGAGGGCAGGGGTGATGACAGCAAAGGTCATCTGGAACATTGCGAAGAGGGATTCGGGCAAGGTACCAGAAAGGCTTTCTCGGTCGATGCCTGCAAGGAACATTTTTGAAAGGCCGCCAGTCCAGCCATTGCCGTCACTGAATGCTATTGTGTAGCCAATCGCGAACCATAAAACAGATGCGGCGCAGGCAACCGCCATACATTGCATCAGAACTGAAAGAATGTTTTTTGATTGAACAAGCCCCGCATAAAAAAGGGCGAGGCCCGGCAATGTCATTAAAAGGACCAAAGCCGTTGCTGTGAGGATCCAACTGGTATCTGCGGCGTTCATTCTTCTCTCCCGAAAAACGCGACCTATCTGTTTGAAAGGCCTCTAAATTGCAAAATCGGGGAGAAAAGAGAGCAAAAACGCTCAACATGCAAGCTTGCCCTGTTGAAAAAAGCGGCAATTGTAGATTTATTGTTCTAGATGATCATTTTTTAGGCAAAATGATGAATTTTCAGGCGGTCATGAAACGCGAATTGCATGAAAACTAGGCGGCATGGAACACTGTTTAATTCAAACTAAAAGACCGGCCTAGGGAATGGCCGGTCAATAGATTTTTCGAGAATGAGTGGAACCCGGTTATGAGATCCTAGTTGTCGGTTTTATCTTCTGACTTTCCCCATCCACCGCGTTTATGGCGACGATCATGCATGCGCTCGGACATATTCTCCAAGCGTGCTGTAACCATATCACGCTGTTCGTCATCAAGCGTATTATAGAAGGTCACAAAATCAGGAATGATCGCATTTGCGCGTTTGTCGAATTCAGCCTTTATCTCATCACGCAATGTATTGACTTCCTCGACGGTGAGGGTGTCGTCTTGTGAGAGCTCTTTCAACTTGCTTGACAAGTCCATCATGAATTCAGTGCGCAAACCGCGCATCGCGACCATTTCGTCTGCTACTTTTTCAAATGCTGCTTTTTGGCCGTCATCAAGGTTCAATTTTTTCGTAACGCGCTCAGTTGCCCAAGCTGCTCTGTCTTCAGGGCTGCGATTGTGCATTTTTGTTGCCCATGCGGTCGTTCCAACCAGAGCAATCAATACGCCACCAATGATCCAAGTTTTTTTACCTAATCCAAACATATTTTATTCCTTTCCAACTATCGTTTTAAATTCTGTTCGTTTTACCGATGACCCCAAGATCGGGCTTTCAAGCGAAAAGTTCAAATTACGACTTGGTAAGGTAGGTTAAAGCTTGGTAATGTTGAGATGGCAGCATTTACCAGCTTGTGAACAATTGCTTGACATTGGTCGCCATCAAGCCGATATGCGCTGTAAGACATTTGCTGCCGCGTGAGCAGTTGGCCTTATGGAACAGTTCCAAAAACTGGCAAAATGATCTTTTGAACGCCGAAAGCATTGAATGCAGGCGATATCTCCCAAGTTCCCATTTCACGCGGGGTGCTGACGATCTTAAGGGTTTTGGCAATGACGCCGCGACCTGAATAAAGATCGCAACCGCAAGATCGACCCCGTTATGGTTTTCCATAGCGCGGCGATGTTTATTTAGTGCTTCAAGCAAAGCTTCATGCTTTGCCAGTTGCAAAGAAAGACTATTTTGACAAACACAATTGAAAATAAAACTGAAAACAACACGCGCAAAGACAGCGCAACTGATGCAAAAGATTTTGATAGCATGGGGCTGTCACCGGTTATTATGAGCGCTCTTAAGACGCTTGGTTATGATGAACCGACTCCCATCCAAAGCGCGACTATACCGCTTATCCTCGAAGGCCATGACATCATGGGTCTTGCCCAAACAGGTACGGGTAAAACCGCAGCATTTGGTTTGCCATTGGTACAGCAATTGCTTGGTGTTGGGTCCAAACCTTTTCCAAAGACAATTAGAGCTTTGATCCTTTCTCCTACGCGTGAGCTTGCCAATCAAATCGCCGATAATCTAAAAAGCTTTGTGAAAGACACACATTTGCGTGTAACCACTGTTGTTGGTGGTCAGTCGATCAATGTTCAGCAAAAAGCTCTTGGACGTGGCAATGACGTTTTGGTGGCAACACCGGGACGCTTGCTTGATCTGGTTGAGCGTAAAGCGGTTATTTTAGACAGCGCCAAGTTTCTGGTTCTGGATGAAGCGGATCAAATGCTTGATCTCGGCTTTATTCACGCATTGAAAAAAATCTCCAAGATGGTGGCGAAAGAGCGCCAGACGCTGTTGTTCTCGGCGACTATGCCAAAAGAAATTGCCGATTTGGCAAAAGCCTTCTTGATGGATCCAGTTCGTATTGAAGTGGCACCTCCTGGAAAAGCGGCAGATAAAGTAAGCCAGTCGGTCTATTATGTTAGCCAGCGCGCCAAGCCTGATTTGTTGAAAAAACTGTTGGCCGAACGCCCAGGCGATTTGTCACTTGTTTTTGCACGTACCAAGCATGGTGCGGAAAAACTGATGAAGGGACTTGTGGCAGAAGGTTTTCCGGCAGGGTCCATTCATGGCAATAAAAGTCAGGGGCAGCGTGATCGCGCGATCAAGGATTTCAAATCAGGCGAGATGAGGATACTGGTGGCAACCGATGTTGCAGCGCGTGGTATCGATATTTCGGGCGTGTCTCATGTTTATAATTTTGACTTGCCAGAAGTTCCGGCGAACTATGTTCACAGAATTGGCAGAACCGCACGGGCAGGGGCCGAAGGTCTTGCAGTAGCATTTTGCTCTCCAGAAGAAGCGCATCTTTTGCAGGCCATCGAAAGAATGATGGGCATGAAAGTTGAAGTTGCTGGTGGCACGATGTCGGATGAGGAGCGTCGCGAAGGCGCTCGTTTGGCAAAAGAAATGAAGCAAGGGCGCGGCAGACGTCCGGCACAAGGGGCAGGTCGCGGACAGACTACGGGTGCAAGACGCGGCACAGAAGCGCGAACTGGCGGCAATAGAAAACCGGGCTCTCCGAAAAAAGTTTACGCAAATTCCGGCCATGATGATTTTGCCGATGAACCTGCCAAAAAGGACGACTTCGCAACTGTGAAAGCTGCCGGTTTTACTGGGAAGCCGAACTCGAAAAAGAACAAGAAACGGTTTGGTAAATTCAACGATGGAGCTGGTGCTGGTAACGCGGGCGTCAAAAGCTCAAGCACTGGTGGAAAGCCTCAGAAGCCCGGCAATCGTCATTCTCCTGAATTTAGAAGCAATGATGGGGCCAGCGCGCCTGCAGCTAAAGGAAGATCTTTCAAGTCAAAGCATCGTTCGCCAGAGGCGGGAAGCACTCATAGTTCTGACCGTTCGGCAAATGCGCCAGCACGTGGCGGCAGAAGTGCTGGACCATCAGCTAATTCACGTCCAGGTAAGTCTGGTGGCGGGTTTTCGAACAATGGGTCACAAGGGCGTAAGCGCGGAAAAACACCTGCTTAGTTTTGGCAATTGACTATCGCTCTTTGACATCATCTCAAAGAGCGATAGGTTATCTTTAGTGTCAAACTGACGTTCTAAAGGTGCTGTATGCAAAAACTTCAGGTTCAAGGTGTTCATCATATTACATTGACCGGAGTGGACCGTCAGACCAGCCTGGATTTTTGGGAAGGTGTGTTGGGCATGCCTTTTGTTTTTGAGCAACCAAATCTTGATGACGAACAAGAGAGCCATCTGTATTTTGATCCAGGTGACGGTCGTCTCATTACAATTTTTACCAATGAAAATCGTAAACCGGACAAGCGACGCACGCCAACGGAAGCTGGATGTGTGCATCATCTCGCATTCAATGTTTCTCGTGTTGTTTTTGCACAAGCAGTCGAACGGTTAGAGGCGCGTAAGATTGGTCACTCTGGTGTGAAAGATCGCGGGTTTATGGATTCGATTTATTTCAAGGATCCGCTGGGTTTATTGATCGAATTGGCCACCTACAAATTTGAACCGCCATATGGCTACACTCATAGCAACGTGTTGATGCAAGCCCATAAAATTAGAATTGAACGCGGGGATCATCATATCGCAGAGTTACATCTGGCTGACGCCATTGAAGAACTGGTGAAACAAAATCAGGAAAGTCTTTCTGCGGACCGTGGACCGAAAAAAGCTTACTGAGATATTCTCAAATCAGATATTTCATTGCCGATGGCGCGCATAGCGGCACTTAGTGCATCGCCTGAAACATCGTAATAATATTTCGAGCCGTCAGGCTTTGAAGATGCGCAACCATATAACAGGTCCTTGACGCTTGATCCGTCTGACACATCATAGGCAATTGTGAAAATCTTGTACGCTGCCTCGCTGTCTGCGTCTTGGATGGCTTTGATATTATCGCAGGTAGAAGCGGTGTGAATATTCATCGCTCCAATTTCACTTTGATTAGAATCGATGCCTTCGAAAACACGGTCACTTTTCTCATATCCCCAAGAGGTGTATTGAGAATAGTTATAGGTTCGCTGTGAAGGGTAGGTATTGTTGCCGTCGGTTAGAACAATTATGTATTTGTCGTTTTCAAGTTCATCATAGCCACGGCCCTCAGTGAACGGTTCTCCGGCAGACAAGGTTTTCCAACCCCATGAAATGCCCGCTTGAACATTCGTAAACCCGCCAGCTTCCATTTCATCAATTGCGTTAGTTACGGTAGCTGGAGTATCCGACAGAGGAGTTAACTCTGCTGTGGTGCAACCCATATTAGGGCCGTAGTTGCCGTAGTCGCGGCTTCGGCGATCATTGTATCTGTTGTTCTTAGCGTCTGGATGATACTTCATTGACCAATCTTGGCGCCAATGCTGGCGTTCATATCTGTCTCTGTTCCAACCTTTACCATTCACATACTCCACCATGTAATGGCGGCCATAGCGATCTGTCTCGGTTAAACGATCATTCGCATTCGGGTTGTTATCAGCGTAGGCTCGTCGATAATCATCGAGGTAGCTATTTGAATAGTCGTTGTCTTCACTTCGTCCCATATCATCGGGCTCGTCCGGAGCGAACATAGGCACAATCAGTGTATCAGGATTAAGGTCTGATGGTTCGTCATCTGTTGTATGATAGGGCCAGGGGCGCATTTCCACGCATCCACCCCAGCTGGTTCCCA
The DNA here is from genome assembly GCA_017854535.1 of Nitratireductor sp. GTDB lineage: Bacteria > Pseudomonadota > Alphaproteobacteria > Rhizobiales > Rhizobiaceae > Salaquimonas. The sequence continues at coordinate 8,444 of JAFMHL010000027.1, read as the reverse complement.
GATCGTCAAACAAAGTCCATCGTGTTAGCCATTCAACAGCCACAACGCCAGTTGAAGGAGGGCGAGTTATATTGCCGTTTATGGCACCTTTGATCCCTGCGCCGGCCGCCACTGTATTAGGCCATTTATCGCCGCGTATATCGGTTGAATCCCAGGCAATGTTCTCGTTGTGAACAGAAGACCACCCGTTCATGTCCATCCATGGTTCGCCACGGTTGTCGCTTCCGACATTTACTGAGTGTCCAAACGGGACAACAGAAATACGCACCGGATCAGGTTTGTTTGAAATATTGGCAAGTCCGAATAATTGGTTGGTAAGGGTTGTGGCGGCTTCCTTGGCTTTTTCCATGCGCGTTGTTCTAGTATTGCCCGTATAAGAATCCATGGAGCCTGAATTATCGATCACAATTGCAACTTCAATGGTGCGATTGCCTGCAGTAACATCAGAAGAAATTGCCATGGCAACTTCATCGGTTTTCAAAAATGGCATCAATACGGGATAATCATATTGTGCAGTTAGGCGTATTCGCTTGCCGCTGTTTGGCGCTTCGACAAATTGGAAACCGAATGTGACCAATTCGTTTTTTATTTCGGGATCAAGATTGGCTTCAAAATACGCTTTCGCATAAGCTTTGAGTGTTACTTCGTCAGTCGTTTCAGCAAGATGTTTACCTGTGGCTAGGGCAGCAACGTCCAGCGCGTTTTGCAGATCTCCGCGTTCTTTAGACAATTTGGAGGTTTCAACGGCAATAGAGATCGCGCCGAAAAGTGCAGGCGCGCAAATCGCGAAAATCATCGCGTAGTTGCCACCTTCGTGGTTCATAAATCGCTTTAAGAATGGAATAATGTTTTTCTTGAACATAAATAAGCCCCTGCTGGAGCCGATTTTTAATGCAAAGTGATTACAATTTTGTTGTGGGTTATCCCAAATATTTCATTAAAATTGTACAGGTATGCACACGGTGGCAAATGTGAAAAAGGCTAATGTTGATGTTCTTCGGCCGTTGCCTCAACCAGTGCTGTATTGAAATATCGAAGGCCATGGGTTTGGACAGCCCAAGCGATAATTTTTGTCTCGTCGTTTTCGTCTACAACAGGAAGTTTGCTGTGGCCTCCGGTATCGAATGTCCTTAGGGCAAATTCCAGCGTCCAAGACGGTTTCAAGAATGTGGTTCCCAGCTCCTCATCAAACTCCAGTGGACCTTCTTCTGGTGTTAACTCAGTCATAAAATCCTTCACCCGTCTTTGGCGTAACAAATGCCTTTGGGGCCCATCATGAATAAACAGACCACGCATTTCCAGTTGCCAATGGAAGAAAGAGTGCCCGTGTAATGCCTGGGCTATGCCATTCGAAATGGAGACGGTGAGTAGCAATCCAATAGATAGCGCATATCCGCCCGTGAGCTCGAACACCATAACCGTTGTTGAAATCGGTGCGCCAAGTACAGCGGCTGCGACAGCTCCCATGCCAAGGATTGCATAAAGCCCGTCACTTGAGGCGAATTGGGGAAAAGCTGCTGCTGCGATAATGCCAAATGCGCCGCCCGCCATTGCGCCCAAATAAAGCGATGGGGAGAATATCCCGCCGCCAAAGCGTGATGCGAGCGTGATGGCAGTCGCAATGGTTTTCGCAAACAAAAGACCAATCAGCATTGTCAGAGGTAACTGGGATTTTAGTGCCTGGTCGGTTGCTTCATACCCTACGCCTAGAACTTGCGGGTAGATAAGAGCAATTGCGCCAAGACATACACCCCCAAGGGCAGGGCGCAGATAAAGCGGGATTTTGATCTCACGCGAGACATAGTCTGCTCCGATCAGTGCGAACTGGAATAAAACTGCCACCAAAGCACAAACAACGCCCAGTAAAGCGAAGGCAGGAAACTCCCAAAAAGACGTGATCTGATAGTCCGGTATTGTGAAAGCGACCACATCGCCAAACCACAATCTGGAGAGAATGGTAGCGGCGACCGATGAAATAACAATCGGCACGAAGGCGCGCATGGCATAGTGCCCAAGTATGACCTCATGGGCGAAAAGAACACCGGCAATTGGAGCATTAAAACTTGCTGATACGGCTGCAGCGACACCGCAGCCCAACAAGGTTCGCTTACCCCAAGCGGGCAATTTAAATTTGCGGGCAATGGCGCTGGAAAAGGCCGCGCCGAGATGGACCATTGGCCCTTCTCGTCCGGCACTGGCGCCTGACCCAAGAGACAATGCCGTTACGCCGCTGGAAATTATGGCCTGGCGCAGTTCAATATGGTCTTTTGCCAAAGCTTTTGCTTCCATGACATCGGCAACGCCATTTGTTCTTTTGGCGTTAAGGAATTTCTCAAGGCAAAGGCCAACCAGTAATCCGCCAATGACGGGTCCTAAGAAAACGGTATACCAAGGTAACTCGGCGAGAGCTTCGCTGATTTTTTCGCTAAATGTCCCTGTCCAAGAATATTGGACGATGTTGATTGTCTCGCGAAAAAGGATGGCAGCAATCCCTACAATTAAGCCGGCTGCGCTTGCCAAAAGCCAAACAATTGGTTGCCGTGAATCAAGATGCTGTCTGAGGTTTGGGGCTACCCAGTTGTAAATTATTTCCGGTAACCGTTTAAGGACTTCTAACATGCAAAGAATTCATTTCATTGTTGCCTGCCCTTTTCCATACGAAAAGCACAGCGAGATGAAAAGCCAATAGTGGCATTTTGTCCAATTAGCGCGCGGGGAAAGAGGCTTGCCTTGGCCTTATTGGGCGGGGAAAGCCTGTTTGGGCTTTTCTTTTCTGCCTCATCAGGTAAAGCTGAGGGCAAGATTTATTTGGAGGTCAAATCGTGAATTCTGTTAGTTCTGTATCTCATTATTCACCGGATCATGCCGGACTTCAAAAGGCCTTGGGTGTTTTAAAGCAGCGATTTGGTGAGCTGTTCCAAGATAGCAATGCTTTGCGGGAGCAGCATGCCCACACAACAACTTATTTACCTTTGCAAATGCCAGATGCGGTTATCTTCGCAGAATCAACCCAAGATGTTCAGGATGCCATTAGAACCTGTGCTGAATATAAGGTTCCTGTGATCGCATTTGGCACAGGTACGTCGCTCGAGGGCGGCGTGAATGCGCCTTATGGCGGCATTTCAATCGATGTCTCGCGTATGGACAAAGTTCTTAAAGTGAACAGCGAAGATCTTGATTGCGTCGTTCAGGCTGGCTGCACCCGTGAGGCCTTGAACGTTTATCTTCGCGATACCGGATTGTTTTTTCCAATTGATCCAGGTGCCAATGCATCGCTGGGAGGCATGGCAGCTACCCGCGCATCAGGTACCAATGCCGTCAGATACGGTACGATGAAAGACAATGTAGTGAATGTTACTGCAGTTATGCCAAATGGCGAAGTAATTCGAACAGCTGGACGGGCTAAGAAGACCTCTGCGGGATATGATTTGACACGATTGCTCGTTGGTTCTGAAGGCACACTTGGCATCATCACTGAACTAACGCTAAAACTTTACGGTGTTCCAGAAAATATATCGGCTGGCGTTTGCCAGTTTCCATCTGTTGATGCTGCTTGCCAGACAACGATACAGGCGATGCAGGTTGGAATACCAATTGCTCGTATTGAGTTGCTGGATGGATTGCAGGTCAAGATGGTCAACGCATATTCGCATCTTGATTACGCGGAAGAGCCTACGTTGTTTGTAGAGTTTCATGGATCAAATGCTGGCGTTGCTGAACAAATAGAATTTTTCACGGAGATTGCTGCTCAAAACGGCGGGTCAGGAATACAATGGGCTGAGAAGTCCGAGGACCGTAACCGACTTTGGAAGGCAAGGCATAATGCCTATTTCGCAATGTTGGCTTATCGCCCTGGTGCATCGGGGATAGCAACAGATGCCTGCGTTCCTATTTCAAGGCTTGCTGAATGTGTTGCTGAAACTCAGAAAGATATCGCAGAGCTGGATTTGATTGCACCAATTATCGGCCATGTGGGCGATGGTAATTTTCATTGCACGCCATTGATCATGATGGATGACAAGGACGAAGTTCGGCGCGCCGAAATAATGATAAAGCGTCTTGCCGAAAGAGCGATTGCTATGGATGGTACATGCACGGGTGAACATGGTGTCGGGCAGGGAAAGCGCAAGTATATGGAATTGGAACATGGTTCCGGTTGGGCATTTATGAGTGCCATAAAAAAGGCTATTGATCCCGATAATATTATGAATCCCGGCAAAGTGATTGCCGATTAAGGTTTCGATACTGTTGCCGTGAGTGATTGTTCACTCAAAAGGCTTTGGGGCAGTTTCGGTTTGATTTTGGAGATTTTACGCTGTTCCGTCTGTTTGTCAGTTTGGGGTTCTTGGTTGTTCTTGCGTTGTTTACAGCGCTGATAGCCCCGTATTTTATCGACTGGACGGCCTACAAGAAAGACTTTGAACGGCAGGCTTCGCGCATTATAGGTCAAAAAGTTATTGTTGGTGGCAATGCTGATGTGCGATTGCTGCCGCTCCCGTCGATCAGCTTTTCGCAACTGGCCGTTGGCGAAAACGCTGAGAACGAACCGATGATGACGGTTGAGCGGTTTTCGGCAAATGTTGAATTATTGCCGTTTCTTTCTGGTGAAGTTCGCATCGTAGATATGGCTTTAGATAGTCCAGTATTTAATCTTGAAATAGATGATGCCGGCAAGATTGCCTGGACCGAGCGGCAAGAGAGTGTGGTCGACCCAGATCAGGTCAAATTGGATAGTTTGAAAATCACCAATGCTGCTTTCAATTTGAAAGGCATAGACCCAGATAGAGTTATCCGCGGCGAGAAGATCAGCGCAAATGTTTCGGCATTGTCTTTGTATGGTCCATGGACAATCTCTGGTGCTGGCATTGTTGATGGCCAGGAGAGCCAATTTGAAATTGGAACAGGGCGTTTATCTGACGATCAATCTGTACGATTGAAGACGCGAATGATCCGGTTGGATAAACCATATGAACTCGCTGCAGATGGTGTGGTTTCGCTAAAGAACAATATTCTGTCATGGGGCGGTAAGTTTGATCTCAGGCCTGTAAACGGCAAAGATGTTCGACTTGCTTCTGGAACAGTTGCGGCGCTTCCAGTTGCCATATCCGGTGATTTTACGCTGGATCCAACTGAGCTAACCCTGCCTGAATACCGCATTGATATAGGCAGTCCGGAAGACCCGTATTCGCTCACCGGCATTGGGCGGGCTCAACTAAAGGGTGGCGTGGATTTCCAACTTCAAATTGATGGTAGACAGATAGATATCAATCGCATCGCCAAAATGCGGGAAGGGGAGAGTGCTGTTGCCAACTCCATGAAAGAGCGAATTGCGCTGTTTGGTGAAATATTGGAACAAGTTCCCGTCCCGCCATTCAAAGGGCAAATTGATATAGAAATTCCAGCTATTATTGCTGGGGATACATTTATTCGAGAAGTGAGCACAGTTGTTCGCCCATTTGGTAGTGATTGGGAAATCGTTCGGTTTGCTTCAAGTTTTCCGGGCAGCACGCGTGTTGAGGCAAAGGGAAGATTAGGCAGCGGTGAAACTTTCGGGTTCCATGGCGATTTGCTTATTGCGTCCTCTCAACCTTCGGGCTTCGCGTCTTGGGCCGCCGGTGAAGTTGACCCTGCTATTCGCCGTCTTTCGTCGGCAGGGCTTTCCGCTAATGTAACTATGACTCGGGATCAAATCAGCCTTGACCAGATGGAGCTCATTCTAGATCAAAATAAGCTTACTGGAAATATCAAGCGTTTAAACCCTTTCGAAACTGTTCAAACTTCTGGCGATGGAAAAGAGGTTTTTCTGCCAGGTATTGTTGCGAACTTGAATGGCGATAATGTTCGCTTGGAAGATCTGCGCGGCATCGCGGCATTACTGGCAGGAAAAGACAGCATCAGCCTTAACAATGATTTTGATGTGATGTTGAAAGCTGGAACATTATCCGGTTTTGATTTGACTGCTGCGGATGTTGATTTGCAGTTTCAGTATAAAGGCGGCGAGCTTTCTATTTCCAAACTGAATGCCCGTGATTTTCTTGGTGCCAATCTCAAATCCACTGGACAGATTGCCAATATATTGGAGCAATCAAAGGGAAATATCTCGATTGATTTGGATGCTGGCGATTTGAGTTTGATTGCCGAAACGCTTGGGGAAAGAGTTGGTTGGAATCCTGGACTTCGCGCGCTTGTTGGCGATGCCGGACTTTCTAAGAATACAGCTTTGAAAATCGTTTTGGATTCAAATGCGGATCAGGACGCTCCGGCCCGAAGCCGTTTTATTGTATCAGGTGAAATTGGCGGGACAACTATTGCAATGCGCGGTGGGTTCAGGGGTAGCTTAAACAAATTTGAAGATATTTGGATTGAATCGTCGATTGAAGCAGATAATGAAAATGGCTCGCTGCTGCTTAAGCAAATTGGTCTCGCTGAATTAGGATTTGACCCAATTTACGGTGAATTGGAAACGCCACTAAAATTGGTTTTCGAAACTGCTGGCTCTAACGAAGAGGGCTATTCGACCATCGTTTCTGCAAATACGGATGATACGGCCTTTTCAGCAAAAGGATTAATAAAGGATCTGGATGGCGAGGTTCCTAGTTTAGACTTTGACGTGACTTTGGGATCACAGAACTTCTCCCCCTATGCAACGTCATTTGGGTATTTTCTACCGGAGCTTAATTCTATCCTTGGTGATGTAGCGCCTTTGTCGACCAAGTTTCGTTGGCAAACAGGCAATGATATCGCGAATACCCTGACCTTCGAAAAAGGCCAGTTATATGGCAATGCATTTTCCGGGGAACTAGTCCGTGAGATAAATGCAGCAGGGGCAAGTTCATACAGAGGTGATCTCGTTGTTGATGCGGTAAGTATGAATGTGTTGCTCGCTTTGGCAACTGGTCAATCGTTTTATAGTGAATTGGGAGCGTTGTCCGAAACAGAGTTCTCTTCTCCGGCTTTGATAGGAATTGATGCCCAGTTGAAAATAAAGGCAAATCAAGCGGATATTGGGTTTGAGCAACTGGCCAGCGATTTACTGCTCGATTTGAATATCAAAGATGGCGATATGTCGATTAATTCCATGTCGGCAATTTGGTTAGAGGCGGACCTTTCAGGCAGCGCGGCTTTCACAAACTCTGAAGGAACTGCAGTTGTTAATGGTCAGTGGACAGCCACCAATGTTGATAGCGCCAACGTTTTGGAAAATTTTGATATTAGCCCCTCTGTTTCCGGCAAGGCCAATATAGTGGGTACAGTGGAGGCCAGCGGCGGCAGTCCATCAGCGCTCATTCGTTCGATGGCAGGCAGTGGTCTGCTGGCAATGAAAGAAGGACAAATTGAAGGCATCGGAAATAACGATATCACACCGATCATCGAGGCTGCAGATGTTGAGGGTTTCGAAATCAATTCAACAAATATTACCCCGATGATCCGCGATGTTTTTGCTCAAGGTAATTTGGAAATAACTGATCTGGAAGCGCCATTTTCGATCTCGCGAGGCAGTCTACAATTTCGAAATATCTCTCTTAGTGGTGCTGTAAGTGGTGGAAGATCGGCTCCTGTGGGCAGTGTTGAAATTGATCTCATTTCTGGCGAACAATCAACAGAAATCCGCTTGTTCCCTGATCCAGGAAAACAAAGCGTATCGGGGGGTAATCCTGATGTTCGGTTGTCATGGAGCGGACTCGTGGGCGCACCAAAGCTTGCTGTCGACAGTGCAGCCATGGAGGGATATCTATCCATTCGCTCTTTTGAAAACGAACAGAGACGTGTTGAGATTTTACAGGCTTCGATCCTCGAAAAGCAACGTTTTAGATATGAGCTACTAAAGTCTCGCTCCCGCGATCAATGGCTTTTTGCAAAGCAGCAAGAGGAGGAGCGGCTGGCGCGAGAAGAAGCAGAGCGTCTCGCCAAAGAAGAAGCGGATCGTTTGGCGCGGGAAGAAGCAGAACGACTTGCTGCTGAAGCTGCGCGGTTAGAGGAACAAAGGTTGGCTGAGGAAAGAGAAGAGCTGCTGCGTATTGAGACGGAAAGGCTCTTGGAAGCTGAACGGTTAGCCGCTGAAGAAGCAGAACGGAAAAGACTTGCGGAAGAAGCCGCAGCTCAAAAAGAAAAAGAACGTTTGGCTGAAGAAAAAGCCGTTGCTCAGCGCGAAGCCATTGAAAAGGCCAATGCTGAAAAAGAACGCATTGCTGCTGAAAAACTAGAAGCAGAAAAGATCGCTACTGAAAAATTGCGACGCGAAGCTGAGGCTACCCAAACAGATAGTCAGCAGAAAAACGGTTTTGTGATAAAGCCCTTGCCAGAACCTGATGCTTCATACGCCCCGGATATTTTTCGAAACATCGAAGAATTGTTAAATGCTCAGTGAAATTGGAGCATGTACCCGTTTATTTATAGCTTGGAGCGGACAGCTTCCAAGACATATAACCGCAATGCAGAGGACA
>JAFMHL010000106.1 GCA_017854535.1 Nitratireductor sp. | reverse complement strand
AGCATCTCGAATAAAGTCACATATGCAGCGAAGGACCGCTCTCCGCCCATTCTTGCCTATGGCGCTTCCGACCCAAAGCTGTTGTTAGGGCTAAATACAGTATCAACAGATGATTTATTAGAAGCTGCCATTCGAGTATCATCGTGATTAAAACGAGATAAATTGACAATTAAGCTGGTCACCAATGACTGGTGTCCCATTTAGGCGCGTTTGAAGAGGTCCTGTTGGCAGTAAAGAAAATCATAGCTATGTTTGATCGATGAACAAAACATCGCAAATAACATCCAGTGACTACAAAATTCGTGTGGAACCACTAAGTGGGATAGTTCAAGCTTTCAATGGTGAAGCACTTATCGCTTCCAGCTCGAATGCAAAGGTCATGTATGAAACACGCCTTTCGCCTACTGTCTATTTTCCTAAGTCTGACTTAGTTGTAGATGTATTGGACATGAGTGATCTCAACACTTTCTGTCCATTTAAAGGAACGGCGAGTTACAAGAATATTCGTGTAGAGGGAAAGCAAATTGATAACGCATTTTGGTTTTATCAAAAAGCACTGCCCGAGGCCAAAAGCGTTGAAGACCATGTAGCATTCATGCCAACCACAGCTACCCGCATCGATATCGGGAAGAATATCTTTGGAAAAGATCACGAAAGCAATATTGCTGGCCCCACAATTGATTGGATTTTGCGAGAGGCATGGCTGTTCAAAACGCCACAAGACCTTACAAAAGCTATTGCCAATAAACTAATCGGTGATGGCGTAGCCATATCCCGACTGAGCGTTTTAATTTGGTCTCTACATCCTTTGATAGCTGGTAAAAACTACATCTGGTCTAAAGACACCAATGCGGTTCAAGAATTAACACCAACATACGATATTCATACAGATCCTGCTTTCGTGAATAGCCCGCTACGTTTGGTATCAAATGGGCTGGGAGGTGTGCGTCAAAGGTTCACCGATAATGAGACAGAATTCACATTTCCAATTATGGAAGATCTAAAGGCGGCAGGAGCCACGGACTATGTGGCAATGCCGCTACCATTTTCAAACGGTCAAACCAATGTTTTAACATTAACTTGCGATCATCCTGCCGGATTTACGACATCAAACCTTGGTCTAATTTTTGAGATATCTTCAGTCATTAGCCGATATTATGAAGTCTTTAACCAGAGAGAAAACAGCAGAGTTTTACTAGAAACATACCTAGGAAAACGAACTGGAGCCCGTGTTCTGGGAGGCGAAATAAGACGAGGTGATGGAGAGGAGATTAACGCTGCAATTCTGTTTTGTGATTTGCGAAACTCAACCTCTCTGGAAGAGACACTTGGGCGAAGTAAATACCTCGAATTATTGAACAGTTTTTTTGAACAAACAACAGATGTGATCAACGGCAATGATGGTGAAGTATTGAAATTCATAGGGGATGCTGTTCTTGCGATTTTTCCAGTCATTGCAGATGATCGGGTTGCGTGCGAACAAGCACGTAAGTCTGCATCTGGCATTGTCAAATGCCTTACTAGCTCGAGCGAAAGTCATTCAAACAAAAACATTGACTGCTCAATTGGCATCGCCTTTGGGGGCGTAACGTATGGCAATGTTGGGTCGAGAGAACGATTAGATTTCACAGTGATAGGAAGCGCCGCGAATATCGCAGCTAGACTTGCAGATTTAGCGAAGAACAATGGTCATAGCGTTATGATGACACATCAAATAGCCGCTGGTGATGACAGTACACGCTCGTTTGGTAGCTTTGAATTGAGAAATGTAGCAGATGCCATCGATTGCTATGTGTTTGCCTAAAATTCCTGCTGTTACTCAATCCAACACAATGTATTTGGTTCGAAAAGTCGTGTCACTGAACCAAGTAGATTTGAGAACCACCCGATTGGCAATCAAAGAATGATTGTTCCCAACCCCGTGTTGGCATCCTCACTAACGGCCCAAAATTGACTTTGACTCAATACAATCGAGGCGGTTCATCGTTCCGGAGATCCGATGTACAATCGAGTAGCATTTCAGATGGCTATAATAGACCCTAGGAAACAAAGATTTCACACATAATATATTCAAAGCAAAACAAATTTGATAATTTATGATTTGCCCCATTGATATGACGATTTCCAATCCCCAATTATAGAGAATTAGCACTCAACACAACAAGGTGCTAACTTATTAGAAACCCTGCAATCCATTGTGGAACAGGTAATACGTCCAAATTATTAGGAAATATCCATGGCCAAAATGAAATTTCGGCCACTACATGATCGCGTAGTGGTACGTCGTGTTGATTCTGAATCGAAAACTACAGGTGGTATCATCATCCCTGATACTGCACAGGAAAAACCATCCAAAGGCGAAATCGTTGCCGTTGGTTCTGGTGCCCGCGATGAAAGCGGAAAAATTGTACCGCTGGACGTTAAAGCTGGCGACCGCGTTCTTTTTGGAAAATGGTCAGGAACGGAAGTTAAAATCAATGGTGAAGATCTACTGATTATGAAAGAGACTGATATTATGGGCGTTATCGTCTAACTTCGTCCTAACTCCAAATACATGTAATTCATAAATTCAAATGAGTTGGTCAACTGGCCGCTCTTAAAGGAACCGAAAATGTCCGCTAAGGAAATAAAATTTGGCTCAGAAGCCCGCGAAAAAATGTTGCGCGGCGTTGATATCCTAGCCAACGCAGTAAAAGTAACACTCGGCCCTAAAGGCCGTAACGTTGTTATCGACAAATCTTTCGGCGCACCGCGTATCACCAAAGATGGTGTATCTGTTGCGAAGGAAATCGAACTTGAAGACAAGTTTGAAAACATGGGCGCACAAATGGTGCGTGAAGTAGCTTCAAAAACCAATGAAAAAGCTGGTGACGGAACAACAACGGCAACAGTTCTAGCCCAAGCCATCGTCAAAGAAGGCAATAAAGCTGTAGCTGTTGGCTTTAACCCAATGGATTTGAAGCGCGGCATCGACATAGCTGTCAGCGAAGTTGTTGCTGACTTGCTGAAAAAAGCCAAAAAGATCAATACGTCTGAAGAAGTTGCCCAGGTTGGTACAATTTCTGCAAATGGCGAAGTTGAAATCGGTCAGATGATCGCTGAAGCCATGCAAAAAGTTGGTAATGAAGGCGTTATCACTGTTGAAGAAGCAAAAACTGCTGAGACAGAGCTTGAAG